>CAYQCT010000144.1:0-2858 GCA_964416015.1 uncultured Tepidisphaerales bacterium | reverse complement strand
TCCCGCTCGTCGGCGTCTTCGTCTTCGGGTGGGACGCGCGGCAGATCGTGCTGCTCTACTGGGCCGAGAACCTGATCGTCGGCGGCTGGGCGGCGGCGCGGATGCTCGTCGCCGGCGGGCCCAAGGCGCTGCCGCTGGTCGCGTTCTTCTGCGTGCACTTCGGCATGTTCACGCTGATCCACGGGCAATTCGTCAACCTGCTCACGATGCCCGGCGGCCTGATGGGTGGCGGCAGCATCGACGGCGGCTTCCTCTCGCCGCTGCGCATGCTCGGCGAAGTCCCGTTGCTCGCCCTCGCCGGCCTCGTCATCAGCCACGGCGTCTCGTTCGTCGTCAACTTCCTCGGCCGCGGCGAATGGCGGAGGACTGACGCCAAGACGGAGATGTCCCGGCCTTATCCGCGGCTGGTCGTCTTGCACGTGACGATCATCCTGAGCGCGTTCGTCCTGACGCTGCTCGAGCCGGTGGCGTTGTTCGTGGCGTTGCTTGTGCTGCTGAAAACCGGCCTGGATCTCCACGCGCACCGAAGCGCCCATCGCCGCCGGGCGACGCGGCTACCGGAGGGCGTCGAGCTCGGCCAACAGCCGCCGGGCGAAGGTTGACTTGTCCGTCGCCGCCACGTCCTGCCGCCGCCCGTCCGGCCAGAGCAGGACCGCATCGACGTCGTCGGCTTCCATCGTCCGCAGCGGATTCAGCACGAGCAGGTCGCAGTTCTTACGCACGATCTTGTCCCGCGCCCGCGTCAGCCCGGCCTCGTCGACGGCGTCGAGGCTGAACCCGACGATCCGCTGCTGCGGCTGTTTCCTCGCACCGGCGGCGGCCAAGATGTCCTCGGTCGGCTCGAGCTCCAGCGTCGTCGCCCCTCGCCGCCGAAGCTTGGTCTCGCTGACGACCTTCGGCCGGAAGTCCGCCACCGCCGCCGCCATGACGAGGACGTCGTGCTCCGGCCAATGCCGCAGCACCGCGTCGTGCATCGCCCGCGTCGTTTTAACAGGTATGACTTCGACGCCCTCTGGGATCGTCACCATCTTGCTACCGCAGACCGCAAAAACCTCGTGCCCGGCCTCGAGTGCGGCCGTGGCGATTGCCACACCCATGCGGCCGCTGCTGCGATTGCCGAGGTACCGAACGGCATCGATCGGCTCAACGGTCCCGCCAATGGTGACGAGAAGTTTCACGTGTCAAGCAGCTCCTGAAGAACGACCACTGGAATGCCAAGCTTCTCTGCCACCTTCAGGCGACGGTCGTTCGTAAGAAACATCTCGCACTTTGACCAGTCGCATGCGGCGAGGTGGATCGCGTCGGCCACCTTCAGGCTTGGCACCTCGACACGCAGATCCGTCGCTCGCGACACCACGTCCCGCGTGACCGGCAGCAGGCGGACGTTCCGCTTCAGAAGCGTCTTTATCCGGCTCAACTCCGCCTCCGCCCGCTCGACGTCCCTGTCTCGCCAGAGTCGAGGACCGATCGTCGCTTCCATCTCGATCAGCGTGCAGGCGACGATGTCGATCCGCTGGCGTTCGCCTGCTTCCCAGAGCGGCACGAGCAACGGCAGGTACGTCGGATGGCTTGCCGCCGTGTAGACCAGTACCGGCGTGTCGATGCAGACGCGGCCGCCCGTCGGAAGGCTCAGCGTCCCCATGAGTCCCGCTCCTGCTGATGCTCTCGCTCCCATTCCTCCCACTCCTGCGGCGTTCGCGTCGCCGAGGGCAGCGAGTCGAGGAACTTCAGCACGTTCACTGGCCGCTCAGGCTCGGCCGTCGCGTCCTCCGCTTCCCCTGGCAAATGAAGGTCAGCCTCCACCGCATCGCCGACTTGAAGGTGCGGCGAGACGAAGCTCACGCGTCCGCCCGGCTCGACGCAGGCTCGGAGCCGCAGCGTCTTGACGAACCGGCCGTCCCGCGGGTAGACGCGGGAGGAGGCGAGGGTGTATTCATCGAGCGTCAAATCCTTCGGCTGCTCGGCCTCTTGCTCATCGGGTGGAGCGTTCATCGGTTTATTCTACACCATTTGATTCAACCGCCCGGCCGCACTCGGGGCAGACGCCGCTGGCGTTGCCGGTGAGGTCGTAGCCGCACGTTCGACAGCAGTTTAGAAGACGAAGCACCAAAGGTCGTTCGACCCACTTCACGTAAGCCTTGCTCAGCACAAGGAGAACGCCAAACGAGATCAAGGTGCCTACGATGAATAATGAATCACTAAGCCATTTCGCTCGAAAGACTATCAGGCTGACGAGAATCGTAGGCCAGATCAGCAGACCAACGTAAGAAAGCATCGACCAGAGCCGAGTCTCTTTTGCGATTCGCGCGTTCAGTGCTTCCAACTCCTGCAACCCCATGGAGCAAACTGGCTCGAGATCGCGATAGCGCAGCAACAGGACGTCGCGATTAAACCGCTGACTTAACCACCTCATCGCGTCTGCTCAAGCAAAGTAGAAAACATCATTGAAGCAGTAGCTAGTCGACCCGCCCCCTGATTCCGGCAGGCCAGCCAACCCGCGTCCGGCCCGACGAACCCGACACCTCGCGCCTTCAGCTTCTCCACCGCCTCCTGCGTCGCGGCGTTGGCCCACATGCGGTCGTTCATGCTCGGGGCCATCAGGACCGGGCAGGCACTCGCCGCGACGAGCAGGCTGACGACGTCGTCGCACAAACCCGCGGCCGACTTGCAGATGAGGTGCATCGTCGCCGGGGCGACCAGCAGCAGGTCGGCCTGCTCCGTCAGCTTGATGTGCTGCGTGTCGGCGGCGTCGACCTGGTTCCAGATGCCCACGTGCACCGGCCGCTGCGTCAGGGCCTCGAACGTCAGCGGCGTGACGAACTTCTGGGCGGCCTCCGTCATCGCGACCGTCACGCCGA
>CAYQCT010000143.1:5912-8007 GCA_964416015.1 uncultured Tepidisphaerales bacterium | reverse complement strand
GTCTAGGTGCTGCAAATCGCGTGCGGCTTCGTCCGCCGACAAAGCGAGCCGTCGCCCGTATCATTCCGTCATGCGGTCTGCCGCGATTGCTTTTGCCGTGATGTCCAGCACCTTCGCCGCCGTTGCCGCGCCGCCTGACTACCCGCCGGCTGAGCGGGGTGACGTGATCGATGACTACCACGGCACGACAATCGGCGACCCGTACCGGTGGCTCGAAGAGCCCGAAGCCGACGCGACGCGCGCCTTCATCGACGGCCAGAACGAGGTCTTCGACGCCTGGCTCGACAAGGGCCTCCGCGACACCATCCGCGATCGCCTCAGCGAGCTCGTCGACTACCCGCGCACCAGCCTGCCCAGCCGCGCCGGCCGACCCGAAGGCACGCACTGGACCGCCCGCGGCGTCGCCACGTTCGTCAGCAAGAACTCCGGCCTGCAAAATCACAGCGTCCTCTACGCCCAAGCCCCCGGCGGCAACGGCGAGTGGGTCACGCTGCTCGACCCCAACACCTGGAGCGACGACGGCACACCGCGTTGGCCGGCACGTGGGCGAGCCCGGACGCGTCCACCCTCGCCTACGCCGTCAGCGAAGGCGGCAGCGACGATCGCGTCGTCAAGCTGCTCGACCTCCGCCCCGACACCTTCGGCGAGCACCTGCCCGAGACGCTACAAAATATGCGGTTCGCCGGCATCGCCTGGCATCCGGAAGGCCGCGGCTTCTGGTACTCGCAGTTCCCCGTGCCCGGCAGCGTGCCCGAGGGCGAGGAGCGGAAGAACCAGAAACTCTTCTGGCACGACCTCGACAGCGACCCCGCCCACGACGCCGAAGTTTATGCGCCCGACGATCCGGAACTGAGCGTCTTTCCCCAGACAACGCCGGACGGCAAGTACTCGATCGTCTACGAGTATCGCGGCACCGATCGCCGCGCCGGCGTCCTGTTTCGGCCCATCTGCTGCAACCCGGCGTACAACGACGGTTTCACCGAGATCTTCCCCGCCGGCAAAGCCGAGTACAGCGTCATCGACGACCCGACCACCAAGACCGACGAGGGCGAAAAGACCAAGCTCGTCATCCTCACGAATCAGGACGCGCCTGCCGGTCGGCTCATCCGGCTCGACCCGTTCGACCGCGGCGAGAGCAAGTGGGAGACACTGATCCCCGAGCCGGAGCAGGCTGGCATGCGGATCGAATCAGTCGTCCGCGCCGGCGACCGCTACGTCGTCGAGTACATGGTCGACGCCCGCAGCGAGCTCCGCCATTACGACCTCGACGGCGGCGACGAGACGATCATCGACCTTCCCACCGCCGGCACCGTCGCGGGCATCGACGGCGACCCGTTCCATGACACGATCTACTTCGGCTTCACCAGCTACACGTACCCGACGACGCCGTTCGAGTACAACCTGAAGACGGGCGAGCGGACGAAGCTGGCCGACAATGCGCCCGCCGGATTCGATCCGGAGAAGTATGAAACGACGCAGGTCTTCTACACGAGCAAGGACGGCACGCAGGTGCCGATGTTTATTACGAAAAAGAAGGATTTGCAGCCGAATCAGGAAGCACCGACCATCCTCTACGGTTATGGCGGCTTTAACGTAAGCCTGACGCCGGGCTTCAGCAGTGCGCGGCTGGCGTGGCTCGAGCAGGGCGGCATCTACGCCGTCGCCAACATTCGCGGCGGCGGCGAGTACGGCCAGCCGTGGCACGAGGCGGGCAAGTTCGGGAACAAGCAGAACGTCTTCGACGACTTCGTTGCAGCCGCCGAGTATCTGATTCAGGACGGGTACACGAAGCCGGAGAAGCTCGCGATCCAGGGCGGCAGCAACGGCGGCCTGCTGACAGCGGCGGTCATGCTGCAACGGCCTGACCTGTTCGGTGCGGTCCATGCGGCGGTTCCAGTGACCGACATGCTCCGCTACCAGACGTTCGGCACGGGCCGGTTCTGGACCGTCGAGTGGGGCGACGCGACCGAAGACGCCGAGGCGTTCGACTACCTCAAGGCGTACAGCCCGCTGCACAACGTCGAGCCAGACGCGAGCTACCCGCCGACGCTCGTCACCACCGGCGACGGCGACGACCGCGTCGTCCCCGCCCACG
>CAYQCT010000143.1:4142-5902 GCA_964416015.1 uncultured Tepidisphaerales bacterium | reverse complement strand
CTTCGGAGCCTTCCGCGTCGCCGCTGCCGCGCATGGAGATCCTTGACGACCGCGTCGTCCCGGCCCACGCGCTCAAGTGGATCGCCGAGCTGCAACATCACAACCCGACCGACGGAGGCCCGTTCCTGCTCCGCTACGACATCGGCACCGGCCACGGCGCGGGAAAGCCCATTGCCAAAGCCCTCGACGAGGCGGCGGACACGTACGCGTTCTTCGCCCAGGCGTTGGGCGTCAACTGGGAGGCGCAGAGCCGAGATCGCGAAGGCGCAAAGTGACGAAGTGAGAGGCGAAGAACGGAATGTTGAGGGTTTTAATCTAAAGCTTGTCTTTCCCTTCGCTTCTCTCTTCGCTACTTCGCGTCTTCGCGATCTCCGACCCGCACCCCAAGACGAATGCCCTTCGCCAACAACCTTCTCGCCGCCATCGCCGACAAGAAGTCGCGCGTCTGCGTCGGCATTGATCCCATGCCGGATCGCCTGCCGGACGGCCTTCTGACGTCTCGCGATCCGCGCGCGATCGTCGACGCGTTCTATAGTTTCACCGTTGGCGTCCTCGATGTCGTCGCCGATGTCGCGGCGTGTGTGAAGTTTCAGTCGGCCTACTTCGAACGCTTCGGCACCGATGGCGTCGCCGCTTACTTCGCCCTCGTCGCCGAGGCCCAACAAAAGGGCCTGCTCGTCATCGGCGACGTCAAACGCGGCGACATCGGCGCGACCAGTGAGGCTTACGCCGACGCACATCTTGCGCCGACCGAGGCCGAGGAATCTGCGACGCCGGACGCGATCACGGTGAACCCGATGCTCGGCCTCGACACGCTCACGCCTTTCGCCGACGCCGCCGCGACTCACGGCAAGGGTCTGTTTGTCCTGGTCCGCACCAGCAATCCCGGCAGCGACGAGCTGCAGGACGTCAAGCTCGCCGACGGGCGGACGTGGAGCGAGATGCTTGCCGATCGGCTGCACGAGGTGGCAACGACGCACGCAATGGGTGGTGTGAGTCTGGTCGGCGCGGTTGTCGGCGCTACACAGCCGCACACGATGGCTTCGATCCGCCGGCGGCTGCCGGAGTCGATTTTTCTCCTGCCCGGCTACGGCACGCAGGGCGGCACCGCCGAGACCGCCGCGGCCGCTTTTGCCGAGGACACGCCCGGCGCGGTCGTCAGTGCCAGTCGAAGCGTGCTCTATGCAAAGCCCGAAGCCGGCGAAGATTGGCAACAAGCCGTCGCGCGGGCGGCGAAGGAAATGCGGGACGATCTACAGAATCTTCACTAATGCAGAACCTGCAGGGCAAACGTGTCACGGTCCTCGGCCTCGGCAGCTTCGGCGGCGGCGTTGCGGCGGCACGCTGGCTGGCGGCGCAAGGTGCCCACGTCACAGCAACCGATGCGAAGCCGGCCGACGAACTGCCGCACGCGGCCGATTTGACCGGCGTCGACCTCAAGCTCGGCCGGCACGACGAGGAGGACTTTACCCGGGCCGATCTCGTCGTTGCCTCGCCCGCCGTGCCGCCGTCGAACGTCATGCTGCAGGCGGCCCGACGCGCGCAGGTGCCGATCACGACCGAGATTCAGCTCCTCGTCGACCGCCTGCCGACGAAACTCGTCTTCGGCGTCACCGGCACGAAGGGCAAGAGCACGACGGCCGCGTTGCTGGCTCGCATTCTCAGCGCCTGGTCGCCACTCCCGCCGGAACGCGCTGCGAGCGTCCGCGCGAAGCGCAGCGGCCTGATCGATCTCGCCCGCGACGTCCCGCGACGCGTCT
>CAYQCT010000143.1:3688-4132 GCA_964416015.1 uncultured Tepidisphaerales bacterium | reverse complement strand
GCTCGGCGGCAACCTCGGCGGGTCGCTGCTCGACAAGCTTCCAGAGATGAGCGGCGACGACTTCGTCGTTCTCGAGCTTTCAAGCTACATGCTGCATCATTTGGGAAAGCGGCATTGGTCGCCGCACATCGCCCTCATCACCATGGTCGGCCGAGACCATCTCGCCTGGCATGGGTCGGAAGAAGCATATCTGGAGGCTAAGCGGAATCTTGTAAAGTATCAGAAAGAGAGCGACTTCTGCGTCGTGCCGAAAAACTCGCCGGACGCGCGGGCGTTCCGGGAGCACACGGCAGCGCATGTTGCGGAGTATGGAAAGCGTGCTCACCTGCCGGCGGCGTTCGCGCCGAAACTGCTGGGCAAGCACAACCGGATCAACGAACGCGGCGCATATGCCGCGGCTGCCTTCGTCGGCATCTACCCGGAGCAAGCCGCCGAAGCGTGTGA
>CAYQCT010000143.1:0-3678 GCA_964416015.1 uncultured Tepidisphaerales bacterium | reverse complement strand
TTTCGCCGGTCTCCCGCATCGGCTGGAGCTTGTTTACGAGGATGAGCGGGGTGTGCGTTGGGTGAATGATTCAATTGCCACGATCCCGGAAGCCGCCGCCGCGGCGTGCCGGGCATTTCCAGCGGGCGCTGTCGTGCAGATTGTCGGCGGCAGCGACAAGGGATTGAAAGCGACGCCGATGGTGGAGGCGTTGCGGGAGCGGTGCAGGGCGGTGCTTTGCACCGGTGACACGGGCGAAGCGATCGCCGCCGAACTAGGCGACAAGGCGAGAATCTCTGATGATCTCGCAAAAGCTGTCGATACGGCTCGCCAGATCGCGCAGCCGGGCGACGTCGTGCTCCTTTCGCCCGGTTACGCCAGCTACGACCAATTCGCCAACTTTGAGGCCCGCGGCGACACGTTTCGGCGGCTCGTCCGCGGCGGCGCGTAAACTCGGTCGATGCGAATCCTGCTCGCCAACCCGCGCGGCTTCTGCGCCGGCGTTCGCATGGCAATTGATGTCGTCGACCAGGTTCTCAAGAGCCAGGGGCCGCCCGTCTTCGTCTATCACGCGATCGTCCACAACAAGCACGTCGTCGAAGATTTTGAATCACGCGGCGTGCGGTTTGTCGAGAACGTCGATGAGGTGCCGCGTGGCTCGACCGTCGTCTTCAGCGCCCACGGCATTCCGCCTGCCGTGCGCCAACGGGCGGCCGAGCGCGAGATCGTCGTGCACGATGCGACGTGTCCGCTGGTGACGAAGGTTCATAACGAGGTCATCCGCTACGCACGCGAGGGCTACCACATCCTCTTCATCGGCCACCGCAATCACCAGGAAGCCATCGGTACTGTCGGCGAAGCACCTGGTAAGATAACGATCGTTGAGGAGCCGAGTGAGGTTGCGACGCTTGAAGTTCCCCACGAGAAGCTGGCTTACGTAACGCAGACGACGCTCAGCGTGACCGATGCCAATCTGGTAATCGCCGCGTTGAAGAAGCGATTTCCACAGATCAAAGCGCCGCCGAAGGACGACATCTGCTACGCGACGACCAACCGCCAAGACGCCGTCAGCGAATGGGCCGGCGAGGCCGACGTGGTGCTCGTGGTCGGCAGCCGCAACAGCAGCAACAGCAACCGCCTCGTCGACCGCGCCCGCGAAGCCGGCTCGGCCGGATACCTCATTGACGACGAGTCCGAGATCGATCCGACTTGGCTGGTCGAGGCGGAAACGGTCCTCCTCACCGCCGGTGCCAGCGCGCCGGAAGCGTACGTGGAGGGTGTCGTTCAACGGCTGCAGCGGGATTATGACGCGGTTCTCGAAGAGCGAGAATTAGCCGACGAATCCGTACAATTCGCCCTGCCCAGGTCGGTGCGCCGTCTTCAGGTTGTTGCATAGAACGCGATGCACGGTTTAGGGCAGACTCATTGTGCGAAGGAAGTTCTGCAAGACAGCGGCGATGAATCCCAACTGCATTTGCGAGAGATCAGAAACCTCCTCGCGATGCATTTGATCCCCAAGCCCGCTAAGACGCTCTCAGGCTCCCAACGGCTCTGAGCTCACTGCAAGTTCTCTGGCTCGTCTCGTATAATCGATTCGTAGGAAAGTCAGCAGCACGACGCAACTATTGCTTCGTCGGCATCAGTAGCGGGTGGCGCTGTGCCTCCGTTCCGAGGTGCCCCTCGTATCTTCCGACGAGCGAATCGACGTCTACCGCATCCGCCGCATCTGGTGAGCAGGAGCAACCTTCGTATCGTCCGATTGATCGTTGAAGATCAAGCAATCAACATCGGCCGACACCCGAAGAACGGCAGTCCCGTCAACCTCTGCTATCTCGAGCCGGAACACTCGACCCAGCTTCTGCGTGTAGGCGCCGGCGAACTGCTCGGCAGTCGATTGGTCGCTGAAGAACGGCAAGCACCGCTCACTCCGGTCCTCATGAATGAGCGGAATCCATTCAATACTATCCTGCGTTCGCCGCACGCCTCGCTTAGATCCTGCCAGTAGCTGCCGCTCTCTATCTACTGATGAACACGTGGCCAAATCTTAGCGGTGACGGAAGCCCCGGACGAGTGCGGCCTGAAGAGCGAGAGCAAGCGGCCGAGCATGAAGAGCAAAAAGCCGTCTCACGCCGCGAACTTCAACCCGGCGTTCCATTCAGGACTTGATCCAACTCATCCCGGCGTTCAACGAGTCAACACTCTCATCCCGCTGCCAGGGCGGACTCGCCTTTCTTGACATAGAAGCAAGCTTTACCCCCAACATTCCACGGCGGCGGCCACGACCGCAACGTCCGCAACGACGAGGCGTTGCACGAGATCATCCGCTACCTCCACGAGAACCCGGTCCGGCGAAAGCTGTGCGACTTGCCCACGCAGTGGCAATGGTCCAGCGCCCGCTGGTACGAACGCGAACCCAACATCGGCCCGGAGATCCGCCACCCGGCGTAGCTGCGTTGCAGAGCACGATCTAAAGATCGTGGCACGGGCGTCTCACTCGAACCCGTTCCCCGAACAGCCGTGGCACGAACTTCAGTTCGTGTCTGCCCACGAACGGTTTTAGCAGAGACCACGACGTTGACGCCGCAGCGTAATCAGCGATCCGATGGCGAGAGCGGCGGCCGACGTAACGGGTTCTGGCACGGCAACGATGTTGAGGATCGTACCGTCAGCGAACTGAATCGCTTCCACGTCAGCAAGGTCAGCTGTACCGCCAATTCCAATCACCGAAAGCAACGTACCTGAATTCTCCGAGGTGCTAAACATAAGGCTGATGTCTTGCCGGTTTACATCTAGCTCCAAGACGTCGTGACCGCGCCCGCCGTTGCCCGCATTTTGATCCCAAACTCCTCTTAAGATGATGGTGTCGTTTCCATCACCGCCTTCGATCTAATCGTTCCCGAGCCCACCGTTCAGAACATCATCTCCTGAGCCACCAAAGAGATGATCATCCCCTAACCCGCCGAAAAGAAGGTCGTTGCCTGGGCCGCCGTCTAACACATCCGCCCCAGCGGAGCCATTGGCAGTATCATTCCCACTGTCTACCCAGACAATGTCATTACCGTTGCCCAGGTCGACATAATTGTCGAATGTCGAAGGTGCGATTGAATTATCCGATCCGCCACCTGCAAAGTGGATAAAATCGTCACCATCACCTGCCAGTAGCTGTTCGACATGATGAAGCATCGAGAAGCCATCCGAAACTTCGTTGACGAGCAAGTCAGACAAGCCGGACAAGACGAGGCGAGCATCGGGCACGGCACGATGGGCGTGCGCGTGATGGCCGAGACGGAGGAGGCGGCGCTCGCCAAGGTGCGTTGACAGAAACGGAGACATCATTCGTTTCTGCGGCCTCCTAGCGGCCAACGGCGGGTCGGGCCGAGCCCCCTGAGCTTTGTAGGGTGGGCCTGAGCCCACCATCTGCGGTCGTGCTGATACCGGATGGTGGGCTCAAGCCCACCCTACTTGGAGCTACGTCAGCAGCGACAGGATCAACGCGAGGCAGGCGAGCGTGGAGGCGACCGTCCTGACCGTGTTCCACAGCGTCCAGCGGGACAGGTAGTGCTGCCAATAGTCGGCCGTCGCGGCGTCGTGCGGGTTCATCGGTGCGAGCGCTTCGTTGAGCGGGACGTTGAAGGCGGCCGTCAAGCCGATCGTGCCGAGGAGGTAGAGGGCGACGCCGGTGAGGAGCAGCCAGTCGGA
>CAYQCT010000142.1:5712-8154 GCA_964416015.1 uncultured Tepidisphaerales bacterium | reverse complement strand
GCTGGCCGCGCCGTGCGGGGCGATCATCTACTTCATGATGATCGTCGGCATGTACGAAGTCTTCGGCTGGCGAGCCCACGTCGTTGCCTTCTCCGCCGCCGGCATCGTCGGCAACATCGTGGTCGCCGCATGGTGGTTGCTCTTGTGGCGACGCAGCGTCCGCTGGACCGCCTGGCGCGTGCGGGCGACCATCGTTGCAGCGATCTTCTCCATCCTGTTCGCCCTCATCGTCGGCCTCAGCTTCGGCGCGTGGGTTCGTGAGACGGACCTCGGTATCTTCCTCGCCGCGTGCCTCTCGATCTTTACCTGGCTGACCTGCGTCTGCATCATCTGGCGCGACCGTGCGGCCGACCTGACGACGATGAATGACACGGCCGAACGTGATGTGGCCTGCCCCAAGTGCCGCTACGCCATGACCGGCCTACGCGAAGCCCGCTGCCCCGAGTGCGGCGAGCAGTACACGCTCGACCAACTCTTCGCCGCGCAGCGGATCGACGATCGCATCGCCTGACCTCAGCACCGGATGACCTCAACGTCCGGCAGTGCGTCCAGCAACGCCCGCCCGTACCGCCGCGTGAGGATCCGGCCGTCGAGAAGAACCACGATGCCTTCGTCGCCCGCCGAACGAATCAACCGGCCGAAGCCCTGCCGCAGCTTGATCGCCGCCTCCGGCACGCTGTACTGCATGAACGCGTTGCCGCCTTGTTGTTCGATCCGCTCGAGCCGCGCCTGCGTCACCGGCTCGTCCGGCACGGCAAACGGCAGCTTGTGCAAAATCACATTCCGCAACGCATGGCCACGCACGTCGACGCCCTGCCAGAAGCTGCTCGTGCCCAGCAACACGCCGTCGCCGGCCTCGCGGAACTGTTGCAGCAATACCTTTGGCGGCGCGTCGCGACCCTGCACGAAGAGCGGCAACCCGAGCTCGCGCAACGGCTTCGCCAACCGATCGGCCGCATCCGTCAGGGCCGCGTAGCTCGTGAACAAGACGAACGCGCCGCCGTTCGTCTGCTCGATCCAGTGCAACATCTGCCCCGCCGCCGCCTCGTTAAACCGCCGATCGCTCGGCTCGGGCAGCTGCGTCTCGACGTAGAACTTCACCTGCTCGCGATAATGAAACGGCGACCCGAACCGTTCGGCCTCGACCCGAATCGGCTCGCCCTCGACCTCGCCCTCCAGCCCGAGCCGTCGGCGGATATGAGCGAAAGCGGCCGTGTCCGATTTGCCGCCCGACGTGCAGAGCGTCGCGCTCGTCAGCACGGCGCCGCGGACCTGCGACCAGAGCTGCGTCCGCAACCCATCGGCCACGTCGACTGGGCCCGCACGAAGCGTCGCGCGGCGCGGTGTCTTGTTCGCGGATTCGATCCAGTAGACCGCGTCGGGCATCGCTTGCTCGACAAACGCTTTGACCGTCGACCCGAGCTCACGCACGCGGTCGGCCTGGCTCGTCGCTTCGAGCTTTCGCCCGGCGGCCTCGGCGTCGTCATCGTTCGCCGGCTCGGGCAGCTCCTTGGCGATCTCGCGAAGCCGCTTGCTCACTTCCTCCAGGGCCGGTGACAGGTCGTCTTCCACAAAGTTCGGCCGACGCACGCGGCCGTTGCTGCCGCCGTGCCGGTCGTACCAGGCGAGCGTGCGGTCGAAGAAGCCTTCGGCCAACGACTGCGTCTCGACGACCTTTTCGACGAGCGACTCGACCTTCTTTGCGTCGGCTCCGCCGGCGAGCAGCGACGTGGCAAAGCCCTTGGTCCGCCGGACGTCGTAGAGGTGCCGCAGGGCGTAGCCGACGCCGCCCTCGCCGGCGCGAAGACCGAAGTGTTGTGCGGCGACGTCTTCGATGGTGTGTGCTTCATCGAAAACGACGTGGTCGTACTTGGGCAGGTACGTAACGCCGGCGGCGCGGAGGGCGAGATCGCTGAAGAAGAGTGCGTGGTTGACGACCAGGATGTTGCCCGACTGCATCCGCCGCTTCGCCGCCTGCCAGAAGCAGGGCTTGTAGTGCGGACAGCGTCGGCCCAGGCAGTTGCCGGCCTCGGCGCGGACCTTGTCCCAGACACGCCCGTCCGGCCGCACCGGCAGCGTGCCGACGTCGCCGTCGGTCGTGTCGTTGGCCCACGCCTGCAGCTCGCTCAGGCTTCGTCGCTCGGCCTCAGTTCCGAACAGGTGCGAGGCGCGACGCGACGCCGACTCGAGCCGACGCTTGCAGAGATAGTGACCGCGCCCTTTGACGAGCACGGCGGAGAACTCGTCGCCGTACGCGCCACGGAGCAGCGGAATGTCTTTGTCGACGACCTGTTCCTGCAGGCTGATCGTGTGCGTGCTGACGACGATCCGCTTCTTCCGCTGGCAGACCGCGTCGATGGCCGGGAGCAGGTAGGCGAAGCTCTTGCCGACGCCCGTGCCGGCCTCGGCGACGAGGGTCGTCCCGTCAAGGAATGCCCGCTC
>CAYQCT010000142.1:3632-5702 GCA_964416015.1 uncultured Tepidisphaerales bacterium | reverse complement strand
GCGGCGACGGCGGCGGCCATGGCGACCTGTTGCGGGCGCGGCTCATAACCGTCGCCCAGCCGCATCGCGACCTTGCCGCCGACGGCGAGCATTTCCGGCACCGACTGCTTCTCCGCGGCGTCCGGCATGCGGGGCCATTGTACGAACGTCGTTTGCTACGTCCGCCGCCGACCCGTCCCGCGGATCGCCTCGGCCGTCAGCGGATCGTCGGGCCAGCGGTGCTTCGGGTAGCGGGCCCGCAGGTCCTTGCGAACCTGCGGGTACGTGTTGGCCCAGAAGCTGGCGAGATCATCGGTCACCTGCTGCGGCCGCATGTTCGGCGCGAGCAACTGCAACGTCACCGGCACGCGGCCGCCGCAGATGCGGGGCGTCGTCGCGAGGCCGAACAGCTCCTGCAAACGGACCGCGAGCACCGGGCCCCGCGCGGCCTCGGCATCGGACGCGATCCAGTCGAGCTTGATCCGGCTGCCGCTCGGCACGTCCAGATGCGTCGGCGCGTGCTCGTCCAACGCCCGATGCCAACCGCCGGCGAGCAGGCGATTGCGATAGGCGTCGGCGAGCCGATCGGCGACGGCGCGGCGGGAGAACTTGCGAGCGACAAGCGCGGCGGCGACAGCGTCTTCGAGCACGTCGGCAATGTTGATATCACCACCGGTCGGCCGCAGGTGCGTCGGCAGTTGCGCCTGCAACATCGCGTGCCGCCGACGGAGGACGGTCGTCGCGTCGTCACTGTTCAGCAGAGAATCGAGTTCCGGCCGAAGCCGATTGCGAAGCAGGTCGGCGGCGGCGTCTGCGTCGATGTCGCCGCCGCGTTGTTCGTCGAGGACAAGCTCGCCGTAGGACTTGCGGCGGACGGCGGCGACTTCCTCGCCGGTCCATTCCAGCGTCGTCGCGGTCGTGGTGTCGAGCCACGCCGGATCGACTTCGGCGACGAGCCGCACGTCGGCCTGCTGCGCGCGGGCGAAGCTGCCGCGGCGGGCGTCGAGCGCGAGAAACCAGTCGCCGCGCACGTCCGCCGGCTCCGCCAGATGTACGCCGCCGCCGTTGGCCATGGTCGCTGTGTCCGACGATCGTCGCCGACAGACGCGGTCAGGATACGCGCGGATAAGCAACGTTTCGAGCATATCGACCTCTGCCGGCGGATGACTCGGCCGCACGCGTCGTAACGCCTCCGCCGCCCGCCGTACAGCCCGGTCCGTCGTTGCGTCCAGCCGCCGCCGGGCGTAGGCGTCGAGCAAGTCGTGCACGTTCGCCGTTCGCCGGCCCGGCACGTCCGCGGCCTCGCCGAGCAAGGCCGCGAGCGTCACCGCGTCGTCCCGCAGGTGCGCCGGTGCGAGCGTCAACAACGTCGCGATTCTCGGCGGCAAAGGCAGCTTTTGCAAGGCTTGCCCGAGCGGCGTAATGCGGCCGTCTCTTATCGCCCCGAGCCGGTCGAGCAACCGCGTCGCCGCGTCGAGCCGCGTCGGGTCGGGAGCTTCGAACCAGCCGAACGAGGCGGGCGATCCGCCCCAGGCGGATATGCTCAAGATCGCTCGTGAGACGTCCGCCCGCCGCACCTCCGGCACGTCGAAATCCGCCAGCGTCCGGTGCGTCATCGGCGACCAGAGTCGCAAACACCGGCCCGCCGCCACTCGGCCTGCCCGGCCCGCGCGTTGCTCGGCGGACGCTTTGCTGATACGAGCGGTTTCGAGCGTATCGACACCCCGCCCCGGATCGTGTCCCGCCCGCCGCACGAGGCCGCTGTCGATCACGAGGCGGACCCGCGGCAGCGTCAGCGAGGTCTCGGCGATGTTCGTCGCGCAGATCACCCGCGGCCGCAACGAGTCGCCGCGGACGGCATCGTCCTGCTCGTCCTTCGTGAGCGAGCCGTGCAGCGGCAACGCGTCGTAGCCGTGCCGGTCGCAGAACGGTCGGATTTCGTGGAGCGTCGCCTCGATTTCGCGGACGCCGGGGAGGAAGACGAGCACGTCGGCGCCCTCTACCGCCACGAGATGTTCGTCAAGCGCCCGCCGCACGCGTGTCTCGACCGGCCGCGTCGGGTCGTCGCCGGTGTAGCTGACGTCGACCGGG
>CAYQCT010000142.1:0-3622 GCA_964416015.1 uncultured Tepidisphaerales bacterium | reverse complement strand
CTGCACCTGGCCGGCGTCGAGTGTCGCGCTCATGACGACGATCCGCAGGTCGTCCCGCAGCGCGCGGGCCTCGCGCAGCATCGCCAGGCAGAGGTCGGCGTCGAGGCTGCGCTCGTGGAACTCGTCGAGCACGACGCAGGCGATGCCGTCGAGCGACGGGTCGTCGACGATCCGCCGGGCGAGCACGCCTTCGGTCAGGATGCGCAGCGGCGTGTCGTCGCGCAGGACGCGCTCGAAGCGGACCTGATACCCGACCTCGCGGCCGAGCGTCCAGCCGTTCTCGCGGGCGATCCGATCGGCCGCGAGCCGGGCGGCGACGCGTCGCGGCTGCAGCATGACGAGGTGGCCACGATCAAGCAGCCCCGCCCGCTGGACCGCCGGCGGCACACGCGTCGTCTTGCCCGCGCCGGGTTCGGCCACGAGCACGACGTCCCGCCCCACGCCCAGCGCATCGGTCACCGCCGGCAGGTGTTCGTCGATCGGCAGCGGGGTCATGACGTGGCGTAGGCCTCACGCTCGAAGGCGTTGTCGAAGTAGTAGTGCCCGCCGCGCCACCAAGCCAGGAGCGAGGCGATGCCGTAGACCGGCAGGAAGAGCGGGCCCCAGCGTTCGCACTGGGCGACGTGGACGCGTTCGTGCGTGCGGCTGGCGTCGTGAGCGGCGCGGTCGCGGGCGAGGACGACGTGGCCGAGCGTCATCGCGAGGGCACCGACGCGGCGAAGCAGCGAGGAGGCGAATCCGCCGTGAACTTCGAGGATGCCGGTGTGGCGGACCACGGTGCCGCCGGTGGCGAGCGTGAGCAGCGCGACGGCGAGGCCGAGGAGCGTCGTCGGGAAGGACCAGAGGTACCGCCAGATGCAGCCAGGGTAGTGGCGGCGCGCCAGACGGTGGTTGCGCCCGGTGGGCGCGTTGGCGCGCGGCATATGCGGGGATGGCGGACTTCTCCACGGTCCACGCGCGCCAGCTTCGCCAACGGCGAGTTCCGACGAGCGGGTGGCGCGCGGGCGGGTCGGTTGCGCCAGACGGCGCGCCAACTCGCGACAGGTTCTGCAGCGCGGGAGGGGCCAGCATCTGACGATCAAGACGCTTCGCGGCAACCGCTTGCGCCGATGCTCCGCGACTTGTCCCCGCGGCGCGCCAGGACCTTCTGGGAAGACTGCGGGTTCAAGGTTCTTTTCCAGAGATCTACCAGAGCCGAGGCGGCGGCCGGTGGATCGCTTCGCTCTGTGGAAGAACCGTCGCGTACGCTGCCAACTTCTGCCTGCGGGACGGAACGCTCTAGGATCAACGACGATGAAGGTCATTTGCAATCGCGGCGCGCTGCTCGAAGCCCTGGGCGTGGTCGGCCAGGCCGTGCCGGCGCGGAGTCCCAAGCCCGTCCTGCAGTGCGTCAAGCTCACTGCCGGCGGCGAGGCGGCCAAGGACGCGCTCGTCATTGCTGCGACGGACCTCGACATCTCCGTCCGTTACACGGATACGCAGGTCCAGGTCGAACAGCCGGGCGAGGCGCTCGTGCCAGCCGATAAGCTCCGCGACATCGTCCGCGAGAGCGTCGACGACACGCTCAGCATCGAACTCAAGGGCGAGCAGTGCGTCATCAAGGGCGGCGACAGTCGCTTTACCGTGTACACGCAAAATCCGGGTGATTTCCCTGACATTGCGACCTTCAAAGGCGAGCCCGACGCGAGCGTCGCTGGCGGCCTGCTGAAGAAGCTCATCGGCCGGACCGTCTTCGCGGCGGCACGCGAGGGCACGCGCTACGCGTTCAACGGCGTGATGACGACGCTGCGGCCGGACCGGATCATGCTCGTCAGCACCGACGGCCGCCGGCTGGCGCAGGCGACGGGTGACGCCGAGGTGAACGTCGACGCCTCGGACGCCAAGACCGCGCCCAAGGCGATCATCCCGACGAAGGCCTTGCAGCTCGTCGACAAGCTCGTCGGCGATCCGGAAGAGCCGGTGAAGATCCAGCTCAAGCCGAACCAGGCGATCTTCGCGACGAGTCGCGCGACGGTCTCGGCGAATCTCGTCGAGGGGCAGTTCCCGCCGTTCGAGGACGTGATTCCGAAGGACAACGACAAGGCGATGACGGCGACCTGCGGCGACTTCATGAGCGCCGTCCGCCGGGCGAGTCTGCTGACGACCGAAGAGAGCAAAGGCGTGCGGATGCACTTCGAGGAAGGCGGCCTGAAGCTGACGAGCCGCAGCCCGGAGGCGGGCGAGGCCGAAGTGAACTTCGCGTGCAAGTACGACGGCGAGCCGGTCGAGATCGGCTTCAACCCGCAGTTCGTGGTCGACGCGTTGAAGGTCGTCGACACGGACGAGATTCGCTTCGAGCTGAGCGCGTCGAACCGGCCGGGCCTGCTTAAGGGCGGCAGCGATTTTCTTTACGTCATCATGCCGGTCAACCTGCAATGAGCACGTACCTCGACGCGGCCGAGCGAGCACGTCTGGCCCGGCTGGACGCGGTGAAGCGACGCGATCATGTCGTCGGCGAGTCGCTCGGGCTGGCCGTGGCGGAGCTGTTCAAGAAGCAGGTCGCCCGCCGGCACACGAAACTCGGAACATGTTCCGAGGCCTGGTGCGACCTGGTGCCGGAGGCGTTGCAGGAGCGGTCGTGCGTCGAAAGCCTGCACCGCGGCCGGCTGACGGTCTGGGTCGATTCGGCACCGCACCTGTACCAGCTTCGGCAGTTGTTGCTGAGCGGGCTGGAAAAGGAGCTGGTCACGACGTGCCGCGGGTCGGGATTGCGGAGCGTGTCGCTGAAGCGGGGGCGGTGGTACGACGAGCGGGGCGAGCCACGGTTCTGAGGAGCTTCGCGGTATGGACGTGTTCGTCCGCCTGGTGAATCTGTCAAAGTGATCCGAAAGCCCACGGCCTGAGGCCGTGGGCGTTGGTCGTGCATTGCTTCTCGAGCAGGAGCCATTCATGCAGCCCGTCTATGCCGCCTTCTTGACCGCGTGGGTCACCTTCTCGGCCGCGTCAGTGAGATCGTCGGCCGTCTGCAGCGTGGGCAGTTTCGCCTTGGCGTCGGCAAGGATCTGACGGGCCTTGTCGACGTTGGTGCCTTCGAGGCGGACGACGACGGGGACCTGGAAGCCGATCTCCTCGCCGGCCTGTACCAACGCGTCGGCGATCAGGTCGCACTTGGCGATGCCGCCGAAGATGTTGACCATGATGCCCTCGACCGAGTCGTCGGCGAGGATGATTTTAAAAGCTTCAATCGCGCCCTCGGCGGTGACGCTGCCGCCGACGTCGAGGAAGTTGGCCGGCTCGCCGCCGTGGAGCTTGATGACGTCCATCGTCGCCATCGCGAGGCCGGCCCCGTTGACGAGGCAGCCGATCGAGCCGTCGAGCTGGATGTAGTTCAGGTCCGCCTTGGCGGCGCGGACGTCGAGCTCCTTCTCCTGCGAATCGTCCTGCATCGCGACGATGTCCTTCTGCCGGAAACCCGCGTTGCCGTCGAAAGTGAACTTGGCGTCGATGGCCAGAAGCTCGCCTTCCTTGGTGATAACGAGCGGATTGATCTCGGCCAACTCCGCGTCATTCTCCAGAAACGCCTTGGCAAGGTTGACCATGAGCATCGCCGCCTTCATGACCATCTTGCCCTCGAAGCCGAGCT
>CAYQCT010000141.1:0-8198 GCA_964416015.1 uncultured Tepidisphaerales bacterium | reverse complement strand
CCGGAATGGTCGTTGCACGAGGCCGAGATCCTGCACGCCGCCGGCCGACCCCGTGACGCTCGGCGGAGCCTGCGGGAGGCAACGAGCCGCCTGCAGACGACGGAAGGTCGCACCGATCTGCGGGAACGGGCCGAGAAGTTGCGTGCGACCCTCGACGAGTAGGTGCAGGCGTTAAGGATGCGCTAAAGCGTGTTGCGATAGACGCATTAAAGCTGTCGCCGTGCAATTTTCTGATTGACGATTGGCCTGTAGCCGTTACTTTGTGCTGGGGACGCAGCGTCCTGCGTGCACTTCGGGAGGTCCGGGGGCACAATTGCAAACACCATCGGGGAGTCCGAGATAATGCAGACCAAACTGATCATCTTGTCAGCCGTTACGTCCTTGTCCGTCGCCGGCGTTGCGTCGGCTGCGATCCAGTACGACGCCTTCGGGTATGAAGTGCCCAGCAGCGGCTTCGCCTTCGTCGGCCTTGAGGGCCAGGGCGGTGGCAGCCGTCCGTTGAACCAGTGGGGCTTCAGCGGCACCGCGATCAGCAGCAACGTCACGGTCGCCGCCGACATCGGTGTTGCCGGGACCGACGGCGTCGTCTACGACTTCATCGACCGTGTCGGGGCCAACGACGCCGGCAACATCGCCGTCATCGCGTCCGACGCCCCTGCCGAGCGGCCGACGGCTCCGGTCGTGGTCAGCACCGCGATCAACGTCCTGGGCGGCGTGATCGGCAATTCGCCGTTCTTCGGCCTTTCGACCTTCGCGACGCCGGTCAGCAGCACCTCGCAGGTGCCGATCATCACCGACGTCTTCATCAGCTCGACCGACGGCAGCGTCTTCGTGAATGACGGCACGCCGCTCGGCGTCTTGGACTCGGGCGTCGACGTTCCGCTGGGCGTGTACAACGACTTCTCGCTCGTCCTCGACTACGACACCAAGACCTACGACCTGTCGATCAACGGCTCGCCATCGGGCACGTTCCCGTTCCGTGGCGGTCAGGGAGCCTTTTCGGCGGATGCCGATGCTCTGGGCCGGCCCAACGACTTCTTCCGCGTCGGGTTCGCCGCCGAAGACACGGGTCTTGCCACGACGGAAATTGCCGCGACTGCGTACTACGACGACCTCGTCGTTGCGATTCCCGAGCCGGCGACCGCTGGTCTGCTCGGCCTTGCCGGCCTCGTCACGCTCCGCCGCCGCCGCTAATCCGGCCGGGAGCTCAAGCACGTTTACATGACGGTACGATGAACCTTCACGTACCAGCGTCACACAAATAGAGAGAGTGGGATGAACAAGAACCATAAAATCTTCGGAATGCTCGCGGCTGCGGCCGTCAGCATCTCTTCTTTCGCCTACGCAAGCTCGTCGGTCGCTCGGACGGCAGCCGCCGCTGAGCCGGCGGCGCGAGTCTCGACGGTCTTCAATCCGTTCTCGCTCCAGCGAGTTGCGGTCTCGAACACGCCGACGTTTGCCTCGACGCCGACGCCGACGCTTTCTTCGGTCGTCACACCGGTAGCTCCGGTCACGGTGGATGCCTCGGCGTCCGCCCGCGGCGAGCGTTTCGACGGCATCGAAGACGGTACCGTCGCCGGCGGCGTCGTGCTGCCGGACTTCTTCCGCACGCCGGTCAGCCCGTTCCGCCGCACGCCGGTCGGCCCGTTCCGCCCGTAGTTCGTCGGCAACATCCAGCTTCCGCGGCCGTCCCATTTCGGGGCGGCCGCTTTTATTTGGTGGTTCGGTCGCGGACGATACTGGTCTTCTAGCGTCACTCGTCGGTTCAAGCAGCTACGAGCTTTTCGAGAACTCGGGTCGTAGCAGCGGCGGCTCGCCGCTGCCTCTGGTTCCGCAGTCTTACGTTAGAACAGTTAGCAGCGGCGAGCCGCCCCTGCTACAACCCTAGCTTTCGAAGGGGATCTAGCTTTTCATGTGCGGGGCCGTGCGACTTCAAGCTGGGACGAGCTTGCCGACGACGTACTCGAGGACCAGCGTTTTGCGACCGACCTTGTCGAAGTGGACGGTGGCCTTGGCGTTGGTGCCGCCGGTGAGATCGATGACTTTGCCGGCGCCAAAGGCCGGGTGGCGGACGCGTTGGCCGATGACGAAGCGGCCGGCGAGCTTGTCGCCGCGGGTGAGCATCGTCGCGGCCTGCTGTTCACGGCTGTAGCCGAGGTCGGAGACGCCGGTGCGGTCGACCGTCTCGACCAGTTCCTCCGGGATTTCCTGTAGGAACGGGCTCGGCACAGTGCGCTCGCGGATGCCGCGGGCCGTCCGATGCTGGGCCCGGCTGAGGTAGAGCTTGGCCTGAGCACGCGTGATGCCGACGAAGGCGAGGCGGCGTTCCTCTTCGAGCTCAGCGAGGCTGTCCCGGGCCCGGCTGTGCGGCAGGCACCCCTCTTCGAGGCCGAGCATCGCGACAACGGGGAACTCCAAACCCTTGGCGGCGTGTAACGTCATGAGCGTCACCGCGCCGCCGTTGCCTTCGAAGCGGTCGGTGTCGCTGACGAGGGCAACTTGGTGCAGGAAGTCGGTAAGACTCGCGGCAAGATCTTCCTCGCGACGCTCGGCTTCATACTCGGCGGCAGCGCTAACTAGCTCACCAATGTTTTCCAGTTGCGGCTGTTCTTCTTCGCCGGGCACACGGTGATGTTTCTCTAGCCCGCTGTCGGCAACGACTTTTGTCACGAGGCCGGGCAGGCTGTGGACGTCGGCCTGCTCGGCGAACATCAGATGCGTCTCGCCCGCGGCGACCTCGTCGGCCGGTGCCAGCGCTCTCTCGCTCGCGGCGGCCAGTGCATCGGCGATGCGGCGGAAACCTTCGATCATACTGACGAACTTGCCGATGCTGCCGCGGCCGCGGGTGCTGACGCCGTCAACCTCGTCGACGCGGGCGAGCGCGTCCCACAGGCCCAAACCGTGGCTGACGGCGAAGGCCTGGACGCTCTTGACGCTCGCGTCGCCGATGCCGCGGGTCGGGGTGTTCAAGACGCGCAGCAGGCTGACCTCGTCCTTCGGGTTCGCGATGCAACGCAAGTACGCGAGCGTGTCTTTGATCTCACGCCGATTATAAAACTCGACGCCGCGGGCGATCTGGTAGGGAATCTTCTCGCGTCGCAGTGCGGCCTCGACGACACGCGACAAGCTGTTCATTCGATAAAAGATCGCCATGTCGCTCCACGACGTGCCGGCCTTGTTGGCTTCAACCAGCCGCTCGGCGACTTCGCGGGCTTCGTCCTGCTCGTCCTGGCACGCGAGAAGCGTGATCTTCTCACCGTCGCCCTTGTCGGCAATGAGGCGTTTCTCCTTACGCTCGACGTTGTTCTTGATCAGCGAGTCGGCGGCGGCGAGGATCGTTGCGGTGCTTCGGTAGTTCCGCTCGAGGCGAACCACCGTCGCGTCCGGGTAGTCGTTCTCGAAGTCGAGGATGTTCCGCAAGTCCGCCCCACGCCAGGCATAGATGGACTGATCCGGATCGCCGACGACGCAGAGATTTTTGTGTGATGCGGCAAGGACGTGCGCGAGGATGTACTGCGCCCGGTTCGTATCCTGGTACTCGTCGATGTGCAGGTACTGGAAACGCTCCTGCATCTCGGCAAGAACGTCCTGTCGGTCGCGTAGGCCGAGGACGGTGCGGAGGATAAGGTCGTCGAAGTCGACGCCGTCGTTGTCGCGGAGGAGCTGCTCGTACCTGAGATAGGCGCGGGCGACGGTGCGTTGGTAGAAGTCGCTGGCGGCGCTGGCGAACTCGGGGGCGGTGGCCAGCGCGTTCTTGGCGTTACTGACGGCGGCGAGGACCTTGTTCGGTGGAAAGTTGGTGCTGCTGACGTCGAGCTCTTTCAGCGCCTGCTTCATGAGGCGTTGCTGGTCGCCGGTGTCGAAGATGGTGAAGTTACGGGGGACGTTGAGGATGTCGCCGTAGTGGCGGAGCGTGCGGAGGCAGAGCGAGTGGAAGGTGCAGATCGTCGGGCCGTCATGATCAAGGCGGCCGAAGTCGCGGATGCGGCGGCCGGTCGCGTTCACGACGCGGGCCTTCATCTCGCCGGCGGCTTTGTTGGTGAACGTGATTGCCAGGATCTTGTTCGCCTCGACGCCCTGGGCACAGAGGTAGGCAACGCGGCGGGTCAGCACGCGTGTCTTGCCACTGCCGGCGCCGGCGAGGATGAGCAGCGGACCTTCAGTCGTCGTGACGGCCTCCTGCTGCTCCGGCGTCAGGTCGTCGACCAACGGATCAGCCTCCCGCGACGCGGTATCAGTCGTCGGCTCATCCTGCGTCGCAACGGTCGGCACGCCCGACTTTAGCAACCCGAACGGCGGCCGAACCGGGTCGAGGAACGTCCGCCCGCCGCGGCGTGGTCGGGGTGCGTCGAACCACACTTCGCGATCTAGAACTCCATCTCGTCCGCCGCCGGCCGTGTCGCGGGGCGGGGATTGCTGTCACGCAGCTCCTGCAACATGAGCTCCCGCTGTTCCTGCATCTGGCGGCGGAGGCTCTCGAACTCAAGGTTCTCCTCCCGCATCTGCTCCGGCGTCAGCTCGAGCCGCATCGGCAGGTTGTCGCCCATCCGCAGGCTGCCGCGGCCCATGGAGCGGCCGTCGCCCGGTCGACGCTCGAGACGCGGGCCGGCACGTTCGCCGAGTTCGGCTTCGACGTCCAACTCCTGGCCGTCGCGGACCAGCGTGATCTCGACCACGTTGCCCGGCTGCATTCGTTGGACGAGGACGGCGAGCTGCTCGAAGTTGATCAGGAGCTGCCCGTCGAGCTCGACGAGTACGTCTCCCTGCCGCAGGCCCGCGTCGGCGGCGGCGGATTCGGCGGCGACTTCCGTGAGCAACAGGCCGACATTCGGCTCCAGGTCGGCGGACGTGCTCGCTTGCGCATCAGCGACGGCCGCAACGCCGAGGCTCGCGACCGGCCGATTCGCCTCTTCGGCACGCCGCTCCGCTTCCTCGAGCTCCTGTCGAGCACGCTCCAGCTCTCGCTCGATTCGCTCGACCTGCCGTTCCAGCTCCTCCGGCGAGGCAGGCTCGGAGCGATCCTGCACCACCGCCGAGAACGGCACGGACGCGGCAGGACTCAGGAACCACGCGGCGGCGAGCACAAGGACAAGCCCCGCGACGACCGTCGAGAACAGCAGTCGAAAGAAGGTCTTCATGGCAGGTTCATTATTCACAGGTCGGGACGAAGTTTCACGTCGCGGCAGTGCCGTTTCCTGATTTGGAGATCGCGACCTCCGCCCGCTGCCGCACCTGTTCGACGGCGTCGGCGAGACGGGTCACGACGCGGACGCGGCGTTGTTCCTGTTCGCTGGCACTGCCGCAGACGCGACGCTCGGCCTGCCGCGGGTCGAGCCGGCTGGTCCAAAGCCCCACCACGGCGGTGGCAACTTCGTGATCACTCTGCGGACGAAAGCCGCTGGCGTCGAGCTTCTTGATGAGGTACCGCGCCCGTGCCGTTGCCCGCGGCGGCAGGGCGCTGACCAGCACCACGTCCGCCAGGCCGCCGGCGACGGCTTCCAACTTCTCGCTCGTCAGGGCTTCCTCGCCGACGACGGTGACGGTGAAGCCACGACGGTCGAGCAGGACCTTGAGCATCTCCGCCGCCGTCGTGTCCGCCTCGTCGCTGGCCGGCAGGAGGACGACTCGCGCCGCCGCCAAGCGCTGGGCGGCCGGGCTCGTGCCGAGAGGTGCCGGGTCGGTCAGGTCGACGCTGTCGCTGCCGATCGGCTCCTCCTGGCCACCGAGCGTCTGCACGAGGTCGTGCATCGTCCGGCGGATGAAGTTGGTTCGCTCCTCAGACAGGTTGCCCGCCTCGCGATCCCGCTCGGCCAACGCGAGCGCCGGCAGGACGAGGTCGTCGAAAGTGGCCGAGAGCGAGTGGTCCGCCCGGAACTCCTCGGCGACGCCGACCGCGTCGTCAGCGTCCATCGCGAGCAGCCGCTGGTAGAGCCGCGAGTGCGGGCTGAGCACCGGCTCGTCACCGAGGAGCGTGTCGAAGAAGCCAAGCTGCGGCACGTACTTGCCGAGGACGACCAGGCATGTCGTCAGCGGCATCGCCACGAGCAAACCGACCGGTCCCCACAGAAACGCCCAGACGGTCGCGGCGATGACGACGGCAAAGTCGCTCATTCCGATCGCCGTGCCGTAGAGCATCGGCTCCATGACGTTGTTGCTGAACAGCTCGACGACGAGGAACATCGCGACGATCGCCAGGAACACGCCGTAGCCGTCGTAGTGGCCGAGGCTGACAAGCACGGGGAATGCGGCGGCGAGCCACGGGCCGAGGTACGGGATGAAGCGGAGGATCGCGCAGAGCGTCGCCCACAGGATGACGCCGGGGAACCACTCGCCGGCGATGGCGTAGCTGATGCCGAGCAGGCCGCAGCCGATGGCCAGGCCGTAGGTGCCGTTGACGATCGCCTGGGCGCGAAGGAACCGCGTGATCCGCCGGGCCGCATCGTCGATGGCCTGTGTGGCGAGGTTGATCTTCCCACCGGCGGCGAGCTTGATCAGGCGGTCACGCAGGTCGTCGCGCTGCAGCAGGATGAAGAGCACGAAGACCGCGACCAGGCCGGCCAGCCCGGCGGGGCCGGCGGCGTAGAGCAGGAGCGTCCCTGCAAAGGCAATCGGCGACTGGCTCGACGGCTCCTGCACCGGAATCGGCTCGTCGAAGGCGGACTGAATCGCCAGCTCGAGACGGTCGGCCAGACCGTCGATCGCCGCAACGACGACGGCGTCACGTTCGCGGAGGTCGCTGCTGAGTAGACGCGCCAGGCCGAGGACGCCGTCCGGTTCGACGGCGGCTTCAACGGGTCGCGTCGCGGGGCGAGTCGTCGGTTCGTTCACCTTCTCGACCGGCGTGCCAGTCACAGCCTCCTGGAGCTTGTCGGCAGTGTCCTGCAGCCCCTCGATCATGTCGTCGCCGCCGCCGCCGAAGACCGTGTTAACCTTGTCGACGACGCGTTGCGTGTAGGCCTCGCGGTTGTTGGCGAGCTGGTTGAGGCCGCGGTAGAGCGCGTAACCGATGCCCGCCATGATGCAGACGGCGAGGCCGACGACGAGGGCCGTCGCCAGGACACGCGGCAGCTTCTTTCGCTCCAGCCACTCGCACAACGGCGCCAGCAGGAAGCTGATGAGCGTCGCCAGCGTCAGCGGCAGCAGGATCGGCTTGCCGAAGTGCAGGATGGCTCCCACCGCGAGCACGCCGACGAGCGGCACGACCCACTTGGGCGCGACGGGCGCCGCGGACTTCTGCGTCTCCTGCTTCGCCTGCTCCTGCAACTTGGCAACGGCCGGATCGGCGTGCGGCGGCGCATCGTCCGGCTTTGGCGAAGCGACGACATCCGACGGCTTCGCGTCGTCATCAGCCGCGGGCGGATTGTCCTCGTCCGGAGGCACCGGCACACGCTACCGACCACCGGCGGAACCGGCATCGGGCAATGTTCGGTTGCATTTGCTCACGCCGCCATCGCTTCGACGCCGCCCATGATCTCGGAGAGCTCCGTCGTGATCTGGCTCTGCCGAGCCCGGTTGTAGCGGAGCTGCAGCTCCTTGCCCATCTTGTCGGCATTGTCCGTCGCACTTTTCATGGCGACCATCCGGGCAACGTGTTCGCTGGTCGTGGCATCGAGGAAGCACTGCAGGAACGCCGACTTGACGGTCAAGGGCAACAGCTCGTTGAGCAACTCCTCGGCGGACGGCGAGAAGTCGTACTCGACTTCCTCTGCCGTCGCCTCGACCGGCTCCTCGCCTGTGACGGCGACGGGGGCGGACGTGTTCATGATGCCGTCGGCGACCTGCTGATCCCGCTCGGCGGCCTGCTTGGCGAGGTCGTCAAGCAACTCCTGCACGCCCGCCAGTGGCAACAGCGTCGTCACCTCCGGGCGTTGGACGCCGGTGCTGATGAAGTTCATATACGCAACCTCGATCGCGTCGATCTCGTTCCGCTCGAACTGGCCCATCAACCGCTCGGCCAGCGGCGAGACGGCGGCGTTCGTCGGCTCGTCGCCGATGGAGACCGTGTCCGCCAGCTCCTGCTGCTGGAACTTGAAGAACGAGACACCCTTCTTTCCGGCCACGTAAAGGTCGACGCTCGCGCCGCCGGCCTGGAGCTGCCGAAGGAACTTGTCGGCCGCCCGCAGGACGCTGCCGTTGTACGCCCCGGCAAGGCCGCGGTCGCTCGTGAGGACGACCAACGCGATGCGATTCGTCCGCGC
>CAYQCT010000140.1:2575-8276 GCA_964416015.1 uncultured Tepidisphaerales bacterium | reverse complement strand
ACTCGCCTCGCGACTCCGCGCCGGCTTGCGTCGCGGCCAGGACATGACCGGCGTTTCGCCGCTGATCCACTTCGCTGTCGGGGTCGAAGACGTCGACGCCACGACTGATCGCGGTGTCGAGCACGGCGGCATCGTGACCCAGCCGCCGACGACGCTCACGCTGCCCGGTCTCGACGGCGACCTCGACCGCTTCGTCCGCTTCAGCTTCCTCCGCGGCCCGGACGGCGAGAGCGTGGAGCTGATCGACCGCGATGCGTGGCACGACGCTCCCGCGAGCACCTTTGCTTCGCGATGTATGACATAGAAGAGCCCCGGCGTCTCCGCCGAGGCCTTTCAAATTTGCATCAGGAGCATCGGACTACTTCCGCCGACGCATTAGCAGGCCGCCAAGACCAGCCAACGCTAATCCAGCCGATGCCGGCTCGGGGATGAATACACCTTCGCCACGAAGGACGATGTTGTCGAACGAAGCAGAGAAGTCGTTGTCGTTGGAAAATAGGAATCGCACAACATTGCCCGCTTCGAGGTCTTGGAGACTTGACTGCGTCGAAAGATTGTAAGGGCCGTAGGACGTGCGGTTCTGACTGCCAAGATTTTGATTCGTCACGAAGTCGACGCGTGATCCGAAGCCTGAACCAGTATCTACCTGGAATCCGGCGCCAAACGCTCGTGCGGAATTTCCATTTTTGGCTGCGTCGAGCGTCAGACCCGAAAGGTCGAGATCGGTCACGCCGGGCAGAACGGTAAGATCAAAGAAGAACAGACGTCCATTGTCCAGAGCAACAACGGGATTTGAAGAGCCTGCTCCCGGATTTAGGTTGATGACTGGATCAGACGCCGACCCGAAGCCTCCGGTGTTGGGCACGCTCACTGTTGCGTCTGTTCCGGCCGTGATGTCGCCGCCGTCGACGAAATTCTCAAGGATCGGTTGAGGCGAGCTGCCATCGTAATTGACGATGACAGCGGCGTGAACAGCGGCAGTAGCGGCGAAGCTGAAGGCGACGGTGAAAGCAATGTTCTTCTGAAGCACTTGGTCCTCCGGGGGGTAGATGAAGTCTCCGGGCAGTAGCCCGATCTTCTGAGAAGAATACCATCTGCCGAACCCGCGGCTTCGCACGGTGCGATAATCTTATTGCTTCATGCGCAACATTGAACCGACGTTGATCGAGCTCTGCATCCCGCCCGTGACCGGGCACAACCGCCTCACGCTGCGCGGCATAGCTGCCTATCTCAAAGCTGGATCGCGACGTTGGCAGCCACGCATCAACGCGTTCCGCAGCCACGCCGAGCCGCCCGAACTGGTGGATCGTGCCGGCTTGATCGGCACCAGTGCCGCCCTGCTGCATCACGAGATGCAGGGACCGACGGTACAAATCGGTGCTGGCCCGAGCGTCCACAGCGGCTGGCCCCGGATCATGGCAAATGACACGCAGGTCTCCCGGCTCATCGTGCAGGAACTGCTCGATCGCGGCCACCGACGCATCGTCTTCATCGGCGAGGTCGGTCGCCCCTTTGCCGACCGACGTCTCGCTGCGATTCGACGACACTTAGATGACGTGGCGGACTTGCACGTCATCGACATCGCGCAAAGTGCGACAGCGGAGGTCATCGCGGGCGAGCTCGCCTTGCTCAAACCGCCGCTGGGCATCTTCGTCCAGCATGACAACAAGGCCATCGCGACGCTCGACGCCTGCCGACTTGCCGGCCTTCGGGTGCCGGACGACGCGGCGGTGATCAGCGTGGACGACGACGACATCCTCTGCTCGCTGGCGTCGCCGCCCCTGTCGAGCGTGCGGCTCGACTCGCACCGCATGGGCTACGAGGCGGCGCGGCTGCTCGACCGGATGCTGCGCGGCGAGGACGTGCCGGCGGACACGGTCATTGAGGTGCCGCCGTTGGAGCTGGTCGTGCGGCAGTCGAGCGACGCGCTGGCGGTGCCGGACAAGGAGGTGAGCGAGGCCATTCGATACATCCGCGAGCACGCGTGCGACGGCATCGACGTGCGGGACGTGCTCAAGCGGGTGGCGATCAGCCGACGCGGGTTGGAAATGGCGTTTCGGCGGCTGATGGACCGCACGCCGGCCGAGGAGATCCGGAGGGTCAAGGTCGAGCGGGCGAAGGTGCTGCTGACGACGACGAACCTCGGCGTGCTCGACGTCGGCCTGCGGTGCGGCTTCGGCAACGCGGCGGGCTTCAGCGTGACTTTCAAGAAGGAGGCCGGCACGTCGCCCGCGGGCTGGCGGCGGCAGCGGCAGTAGGTAGCATCGTGCGTGTGGTGGATGACGCAGCAAATCGTCCGGTGCAGGATCAGCAGGTCGAGTGCGTCCGCTGCGGGTACAACCTGACCGGCATCGACGACCGCCGCCCCTGCCCCGAGTGCGGCCTGCTGGGCGGGTTCAGCCGGCTGGACAAGTCGACGCTGGGCAACAACCACCCGCGCTCGCTGGCGTGGCTGACGGCGGGGGCGGTGCTGGTAATCCTTGCCTTGATAATGATCCTGCCGGCGTTGTTGGTGATGTTTCAGGCTGATCAGGTGCTGTATCGATATGCGATCGACTGGACCTTCTTCACACCAGCCGGTCGGGCGACGTCTACCTTCTTCGGCCGACTTGATCTGCGGGGTTGGTTGTGGTTGGTTGCGGGCGTCACTCCGATACTTCTGACAGGTTCGGCTGCCGTGACGGGCCTGTGGCTGCTGACCGGCGGCGCGATTGCACGGTCCGGCTTCCGCTGGCCGATCCGGTGCCTCGCGCTCGTCGTCGGTTCTGGCGCCTTTGTGGCGCTCCTCTGCACGGGCACAAGCGGCGAATTGCTCGAATTGCAGCCTTCCATGGTCCTGCCGATCCTCGCCATGACTCTCATCGGATCAAGCATTTTGTCAATCGTGTTCCTATCAATTCTGCTTGGTCGACACCTCCGGATGCTGGCGGAACGAGCGCCCGCACCGCTGCTCATGATCGACAGCCCACTGATCGGAATCGCCTTCGCCGTCACGACGTTGCTGATTATCGCCGTCGTCGTCTTAAACGCTGCTGGACTGCCGCTTCTTCGGTCTGAGCCCGGACTCGCGGGCGATCTCAGCATGATTGTGCTCGCGGTTCTTATCGCCACCTGGCTCGCGCTGGTGCTCTGGTGGATCTACCTCCTCGTCCGCTACGCGCTGGCCTTCCTCAAAGCCCGGCGGCAGGCGCTGGCGCTCTTTCAGCAGGCGGATCAGGCCAGTGCGACGCGTACCGTGGCGGCATGATCCGACTCGCCGCTGTCGCCGTACTCGCCGCTGCTTTGCCGACACTGGCGAACGGGCCGCAGTCGGTCTACGAGCAGGACCTGCACGGCCTCGACGAACGCCACCTCGGCACGATCGGCGAAGGCGTGCCGGACGGCGTCCTCGTCCGGGCCGGCTACCGCGTCGACGTCGCGGCTGACGGTTTCGAGCAGGCGCGCTTCATGCAGTTCGGGCCCGACGGCACGCTCTATCTCAGCCAGCCGGGCCAGGCACGCATCCTCAGCCTCAAAGACGCCGACGGCGACGGCACGTACGAGACCCGCGCGACCTTCGTCGAAGTCGAAGGCACCAACCCGCACTCGATGGACTGGCACGACGGCAAACTCTGGTTCACCGCCAGCAACCCCGGCTACCTCATGACCGCCCGTGACACCGACGGCGACGGCGTCGCCGACGATGTCGAAACGATCATCGAAGGCGGCCAAGAGAACGGCATCCCCGGCGGCGGCGGCCATGCGTTTCGCGGCGTCCTCGTCCACGGCGACGAGGTGCTGGTCATGGTCACCGATCCGGGCAACATGACCGTCGAGCGCGACAGCGACCGCAAAAAGGTCTACGCCTTCGACCTCGACGGCCAGAACCGCCGCGTCTTTGCCGGCGGCTTGCGGAACACGGAAAAGCTGCGGCATCGTATTGATGGCGACGGCGAGTTGACAGCCGAGGTATGGGGCGCCGACCACGGCAGCGACTGGATCGGCCGGGCGTACGGCGAGGATCGTGGCAACCAACACATCACCGACCTCGGTCCGCCGGACGAGTTCAACCACATTGAAGACGGCAAGTTCTACGGTCATCCGTACCTGATGGCCGACCGCCAGCCGCGGCCGGAGTTTGTGGATCGCGAGGACCTGCTCGAGCTGGCGGCAATGACGGAGCCGGCCGACTGGAGCTTTACCGCTCACTCGGCGACGAACGGCTTCGCGTTCCTGAACAAGCAGGCCGGCGATATGTTCGGCGAGGACCACGTCGGCGACGTCTTCCAGGCCCAGCACGGCAGCTGGAACAGCAGCGTGCCGGTGGGCTATGCCGTCGTGCGACTGATGTTCGACGACGCGACGGGTCGGCCGATCGGGGAGTTGAAGATCGTCGACACGCACACTGGCGTCGGCGGCCGGAACGGCGTCGCGGCGAGGCCGGTCGACTGTGTGGTTGCGCCCGACGGGTCCGTCCTGTTCAGTTGCAACACGACCAAGAAAATCTATCGCATCTCGGCGGACTCGAAGTAAGGTTTGACGACGCTTCTGCCATCGTTCGCGGGGATCGGCAACGCGGTGATGACCGTGCCGTTGGCCCGCGCGATCGGTGCCGGCGGGCGGCTGGTCGTGGTGGCGGGTAATCCGGCGATCGGCGACGTCTTTCGGGCGCAGCCGGAGGTGGACGAGGTCGTCGTGGTCCCGAAGGTCGTTGCGGGACTGCGGGCATGGGCGGCGACAGCGCGGCGTGTGCGGCCGAATCAGTGCGTGATTCCGTTCCCGAGCAACCGCTGGCAGTACACACTCCTGGCGGCGACGTCGCGGGCGGAGCGGGTCGTGATGCACGAGTATCCGGTCGGCCGCTGGTCGACCGGGCGGCGGTTGTTGCGTCACTCGAAACTGGTTCAAGCGGAGCGGGGTCTGCACGACGTCGATCAGAACCTGCGTCTTCTACAACATGGTCAACACGCACTTGAGATCGAACGAAGTCCGATCCTCCCGATCAGAACAAAGAAGCAACACGACGATCCTTCACGTCACGCAACGAATGATGATTTCGAAAGCCCACTTGCTCAGTCCGTGGGCGTTACGAGTAATGATTCTGCGGAGGACGGGACGAACGCTATAAGAGAGACTGCGAGCCTGTCTGGTCGAGATACAAGAAGTCCCAGTATTGCAACTCAAGTCCTCCTCCAACCCGGATGCGGAAACACGGTCGTCGGACGGAGCAAGCGTCTTCCCGTCGCGACATGGGCGGCCGTCGCCGACACGCTCGTCGAGCGCGGTCTCCGCGTGACGGCGGTCGAGGGCCCCGACGAAGCCGGTGCGGGGCAAGCCATCGCCGACGCGGCATCACGGGAAGTCGACGTCTTGCCTCTCCGCGGCAGCCTGCTTGAGTCGGCGGCGACGGTCGCGTCGGCGGCCTGCTTCGTCGGCGTCGACTCCGGCCTCGGCCACGTCGCCGCCGCCGCTGGCGTGCCGGTGGTGAGTGTCTTTACGGCTGCCGATCCCGACCGCGTCTGCCCATTCGCCTACCGCACCCTGGTTGTGACGCCGCCGGACGTCGACGGCATCGCCTGGCAGCCGCGGCTTCTGTATCCGATGGACGCCGCGGGTCCGAAGCTGCGGCCGACGAGCATCGACTGGGCCGCGGCGGTTCGGTCCGACGACATCGTCGCGGCGACGGTGCGGGCGCTCGCACGACGGTAACGCACCCCGACGA
>CAYQCT010000140.1:0-2565 GCA_964416015.1 uncultured Tepidisphaerales bacterium | reverse complement strand
GCACGACCGTCAGGGAGTGCTACCGCCCCAGGCGGTGTCTTCTTTGCTTCGGCCAACGTGCACCAGACACGGGCTCCGCCCGTAGCTCTCCCTCACGGTCGTGCCTCGTTACGAACGCCTCCTGCAGATCCGGCATCATCTTGGTAGCTTCGACGGCGTGACGTCGTCGCGACTCGATTTGCCTGCGGCCGGTGCGGCGACATGCATGAAGGTTGCCAGCTGGGCCGTCGCGGCGGCCCTCGTCTACCGGCAACTCGGCGAGGCGGCGTTTGCGGTGCTCGTCATGACGCGGGCCACACTGGGCCTGCTCAACTACACCACCTTCGGCCTTGGCCCGGCGCTGACGAAGATGGTCGCAGAAGCGGAGGGTAAGGTGCTCGATGCGCCGGTCATCAGTGATGCACCGGCTAACACTGGAACGATCGACTATCGAAGGCCGCCGCCGAAGGAGAAGCCGCGGCCGACGGTGCTGCCGGCTCGATCACCGGAGAGTCCGGCGGCGCTGCTGCGATCAACACGACGCATCCTGCTGGTCGGCGGCATCGTCGTGTTGACGCTGCTCAGCCTCTACGGCCAGGAGTTCGAGACGCTGCATGACGTGCCGCCGATGGCCATCCGGGCAGACGAACTCATGATGTTCGTCGTCTGGCTCGGCATCGGCATGTTCCTGCGTCTCGCCGGCGACGCGGTCGGCGGCGCGACGCAAGCAATGGGCTACGTTGCAGGAGATCAATCACACGCCGTCGTCGGCGAGCTGATCTGGATCGGCCTGCTGGTGCTGGCGGCAACCGGGTGGGATTTTTATGATCTCACCCTTAGCTACGTCGGCGGTACCTACTTCGTCTCCGGTTTCCTCATCTATATCGGCCGGAGCCACCTCGCGAAGCAGCGGACCGGCATGCTGAAGGCACGACCGCCGCTGGCGAACAAGGACGCAACGCGTCGCCTGCTCACCTACGGCGGCCTCGTGACGCTCGGCTCCGCGGCCGACTTTCTCTACGCGCCGATCGACTACTTTCTCCTCAACCGCCTCGTCGACCCGCTCGCGCCGGCCGTCTACGCGCCGGCGGTGCAGATCGATGCGGCGATCCTGGTGCTCGTGTCGGCCGTCGCGACCGTCGCCCTGCCGAAGGCGGCGCAACTGGCGGCGGCGGGCGACGTGGCGGGTGTGCGACGAAGCTACCTGCGTGGCTCGCTGTTAGCCGCCGGCGCGGCGACGGCGATCGCGCTGCCGGCGTGGTGGTTCTCGCCGGTCGTGTACGAACTCTGGCTTGGCGACGACTTGCCGGCGACGCGGGCGATTCTGCCGCTGGTGCTCGTGCACACCGTTCTCGGCAGCGCCGCCGGCGTCGGGCGGGCGACGCTCGTGGCCGTCGGCTATGCCAAGCAGTACGCCCTTGTCGTCCTGCTCGGCGGCCTGCTCAACGTCGGCCTCAGCTACCTCTTCATCCGGCTCGGCCTCGGCATCGAGGGTGTCGTGCTCGGCACCGTGATCAGCGTCGGCGTCCGTTGCCTCGCGGTCCTGCCGTGGCTCGTCTGGCGGGCGACGCGGGCGGCGGACGCGACGATTCGTTGACGGACTAGTAAGGCGTTTCTACATTCCAGCCCCACCCTGTCCACCGCACGCCGAGTTCGTTCGGCCGGTTTCCTCAAGAAAAAGACCCCGTTCCCCATGCCAGCCACTGCCACCCGCGCCAAGAAGGCCGCGAAGAAAGTCGTCCGTTCCGCCAAGAAGACCGCGAAGAAGGCGGCGAAGTCCGCCAAAACCGCCGCCCGCAAGGCCAGCGGCAAGCGGGTCTACTTCTTCGGCAACGGCGCCGCCGAGGGCGGTCGCGGCGACAAGCTGCTCATCGGCGGCAAGGGCGCCAACCTCGCCGACATGGCCGCCAACGGCTTCCCCGTGCCGCCCGGATTCACCATCACGACCGAGACCTGCGCCGACTACAACGCCGGCGGCAAGAAGCTCCCGGCCGGCCTGATGGACGAGGTCGCCAAGAACGTCAAGAAGACCGAGAAGGCCACCAAGAAGAAATTCGGCGACGCCAAAAAGCCGCTGCTTCTCTCCGTTCGCTCCGGCGCCGCCGTGAGCATGCCGGGCATGATGGACACGGTCCTCAACCTCGGCCTGACCGATGAGATCGTCGAGGCGATGGCCGAGTCCAACGACCGCTTCGCCTACGACAGCTACCGCCGGCTCATCAACATGTACGGCGACGTCGTCGTCGGCGTGCACCACGAGCACTTCGAGGAGGCCATCAGCGCGATGAAGGCCGACCGCGGCGTGAAGGAGGACACGGAGCTGTCGGCCGACGACCTCAAGAAGCTATGTGAGGACTACAAGAAGGTCTTCAAGAAGCACGCCGGCTTTGCCTTCCCGCAGGACCCGATGGGCCAGCTCGAGCTGGCGATCGAGGCCGTCTTCAAGAGCTGGGACAGCGACAAGGCCAAGAGCTACCGCCGCGCCGAGGGCATGGGCCACTACGCCGGCACGGCGGTCAACTGCCAGACGATGGTCTTCGGCAACATGGGCGACGACTGCGCGACCGGCGTGGGCTTCACCCGTGA
>CAYQCT010000139.1:6533-8314 GCA_964416015.1 uncultured Tepidisphaerales bacterium | reverse complement strand
GCCATGCCCGTCATGATCGACGCCTTCCTCGAGAGCGTCACGCTGCTGAGCAACGTCTGCGACGTCTTCGTCGACAAGCTGCTTGTGGGACTGGAGGTCGACGAGAAGCGGTGCAAGGAGCTCATCGACAACAGCCTGATGCTCGTGACGGCCCTCAACCCGCTCATCGGCTACGACGAGGCCGCCAAGGTCGCCAAGCAGGCCCACGCCGAGGGCAAGACGATCCGCGAGGTGATGGCCGAGAAGCAGTACGAGGGCGTGACGGAGGCGGTGCTCGACGAGGCGCTGGACCCGCGGCGGATGACCGAGCCGCAGGCGTAGCGTGTGCAAGGTGCGTCCGCCACGAGGCACGACCGTGAGGGAGTGCCACAGCAAGCTTGGAGGGAACGGGTGCACTCGTTCTCGTCCCAGCACGTGCCCATCGTCGGGAGATTCTGACTCGAGCTCGGCGTGCCCGGATGTTCCACGGTTCCCGTGGCACTCCCTCACGGTCGTGCCTCGTTGCGGGCATCAACTGTGCGGCGCGTCGCTTGTTGGATCTTCCATAGCAGCCGCTTTTCCCGCGGCACCTTCCGTAGAATGAAGGCGTGAAGTTCGCCGTCGCGCCTGTGCTGTGCTGGACCGCCGTCGTGTGGGCGACGTTCTGCTGGACGACCGCCGTGCAGGCCGCGCCGCCGCCGCGGGAGGCCGAGGCGTCGTTGCCGGTCGCCGGGCCGCCGCCGTTGGCACGGACGGGCCGGCTGACCGAGGCCGCCTGGTTCGTGCCGGGCCGGGCGTTTGCGCCGCTCGTCGCCGACCCACGCTGGCCGAGCTTCAACATCGGCTACGCCCGCGTCATCCGCAGCGAGGGCACCGTCTTCGAGGACGTCTACTCCAACCTTTGGCCCGTCGGCTTCGGCGAAACCGTCGCCTTCTACCGCGGCCCCGTCCCCTGGGCGGACGCCTTCGAGGTCGGTGCGCAGGCGGCGCTCTTCGCCGTGCTCGATCTGGCCGAGGAAAGTGTCCCGCTCATCAACGCCGACTACCAGGGCGGCGGCTACGTCTCGGCACGCTGGGGCGACTACAGCGCGCTCTTCCGCCTCTACCACGAGAGCAGCCACCTCGGCGACGAACTGCTCATCATGGGCCCGACGCTCGTTCGCGAGGACACGACGCAGGACGCCTTCGAACTCCTGGGCAGCCGGCTCTTCCGCGAGCTCGACACCTTCGCCGGCCGCGGCGATCTGCGTGTCTACGGCGGCGTGGGCAACATCTTCCGCAGCTTCGGCAATACCGACTACGGCAACTGGCTCTTCCAGTACGGCTTCGAATGGGCCGGCAACGAACTGCCGTACCGCATGCCCGGCGGACTGACGGCGTATCCGATGTTTGCCGTCGACATCCAACACCTCGACGGCCGCGACTACCAACCCGACTTCTCCCTCGCCGGCGGCCTCCGCCTGCAGGCCCGACGCGGCGGACGCACCGACGTCCAGCTCACCTACTACAACGGCCGCAACCCCAACGGCCAGTTCTTCGTCGACGATTTCGAGACCGTTGGCCTCAACTTCCGCGTCAACTTCTGACGCCTCCACCGCCGCTGATTTGAGGCGAGGCGTGACCGGCGATAGCTTGTCCGCCGTGCGGTGGTTCGTCGTCGTTGCTCTTGTCGTCACAGGGATTCCTCGCATTGCGTCGGCCGAACCCGCGACCGACCTGGGCCTCTTGCCGACCGGCCGCGTCTTCGACGACCTCTGGGCCGACCCGGTCTGGCCGGTCTTCAGCGCCAGCTACCACCGCTA
>CAYQCT010000139.1:5243-6523 GCA_964416015.1 uncultured Tepidisphaerales bacterium | reverse complement strand
TACGCCGACGACGACTTCCTCGAAAACGTCGCCGCCTTCGGGGCCGGCGCGACGATCCCCGTCTACCGCTGGACCGGCGAACGCCTCGGCGTCGACCTCATCGAGACCGGCCTGCAGGCGGGCGTCTTCAGCGACTTCGACCAGGATCGCATGAGCCGCGACCAGTTCAGCGCCGACTACGTCTTCAGCGGCTACCTCGCTGCCCGCCGCGGTCCGCTGTCGGGCATGGCTCGCATCTACCACCGCAGCAGCCACGTCGGCGACGAATATCTCACCAACGACAGCGGCGTCGTCCGCGAAGACTTCGCCTTCGAACGAGCCGACGTCTACGCAAGCTACGACTTCGCCGGCGACGCGTACGACAACGCCGCCGGCCTCGCTCGCGTCTACGCCGGCTTTGGCGTCACGCTGCAACGACCTACGCCGGAGGAATGGGGCCGCACCCGCGCGCAGTGGGGCGGCGAAGTCCGCTCGCCGCGTCTGCTCATCGATGCCTTTCGCCCGGTGGCCGCGTTCGACGTGACGCACCAGGAAGGCACCGACTTCGCCCCGGACCTGAGCGTCCGCTTCGGCCTGCAGGCGGAGCACCCGTCGCTCGAAGGCCGGACCGTCCGCCTGCTCCTCGAATACTACAACGGCAAAGAGCCCAACGGGCAGTTCTACGAGGACCACGTCCAGATCTTCGGCGTCGGTTTCTTCTTCACGCTCTGACCAAACATCCGCCGTTGGCGTGGCACGCGGCCGGGCCGTAGCCTCGCGGCCGTGAGCGAGACGCCGCCGATCCTTTGCGTCGGGACGACGCCGACGCTCCAGCGGACGATCGTCTTCGACACCGTCGATGCCGGCGAAGCCAACCGCGCCACCGAGACCCACGATTTTGCCGGCGGCAAGGCGACGAACGTCGCCCGCGTCCTGCACTCGCTGGGCCGGCCCGCGATCCTGCTCGCGCCCGTCGGCGGCAACCGCGGCTGGGCGATGACCGACGACCTCGACCGGGCCGGCATCCGGCACGACCTCGTCGAGATCAAAACGCAGACGCGGCTCTGCGTCACCGTCGTCGACCGCAGCCGCCGGCAGGCGACGGAGCTCGTCGAAGAGGCCGGCCCGCTGACGGAGGTGGAAGTCGAGGCGTTCCTGCGGCGGCTCGAAGTGAACCTGGCCAACGGTGCGGCGGCGGCCAGGCAGCTGCTGCGCGTGGACCCGCGCGGGCTCATGGGCGCCGGCCTGGCCGTGGCGCTGGCCAGCGGGCTCCTGGCCGCGCTGAGCCAGGGGGATTTCAT
>CAYQCT010000139.1:0-5233 GCA_964416015.1 uncultured Tepidisphaerales bacterium | reverse complement strand
GCGGCGGTCGTGTTGAGCGGTTCGCTGGCGGCGCACGTCGGCGAAGACTTCTACGCCGAAGCCGTCCGCCGGGCCAAGGCGGCGGGCGTGCCGTGCGTGGTCGACGCACGCGGTGCGGCCCTTTGGGCGGCGGTCGCGGCGGGGCCGGACGTGGCCAAGCCGAACCGTCGCGAATTGGCACAGACGGTCGGCCGCAGCGTCGACAGCCGCCGGACGCTGCGGGCGGCGATGGCGCAGGTGGTCGCGGCCGGCGCGGGTTGGGTCGTCTGCACGCGTGGCCGCGACGGCTCGAGCGTCAGCGGCGGCAGCACCACCGGCGACGAGCCGCGATACTGGGAAGTGACGACGCCGCACGTCGAGCACATCAGCCCCATCGGCTGCGGCGACGCCTACGCCGCCGGCCTCGCCCTGGCGCTCGCCGACGGCCTGCCCCTGCCCGAAGCCTGCCGCCCGGCCAGTGCCCTGGGTGCCGCCAACAGCGCCACCCTGCACGCCGGCCACATCGACGCCAGCAGCGTCCCCGACCTCCTCGACAACGTCCGCGTCCGCGAAGTCGCCTGAGCGGGAGCAAACAGCGACAGAACCTGGCTCCGCCCGTAGCACTCCCTCACGGTCGTGCCTCGTCGTGAACGCCGCCCGTCGCACGAAGGTTGATCCTCGCAACGAGGCACGACCGTCAGGGAGTGCCCATGGAACGATCGCAGTTAAGGGCGTGTCCGTTCCGCCGCCAGCGAACCGGCAGCCGCCGCGGGAAGCCGCACGAGCCCGAAAGGATCGAGCTTCCCACGGCACTTCCTCACGGTCGTGCCTCGTCGTGGAGGCGGGCGGCGAGCAGGGACAATAGAAACCGCCCGGCGTCGCAGGACGCCGGGCGGCGGAGGTTGGTTCTGGCTGTCGCTACGAAGCCTCACGCCCGCCGACGCCGCAGGCCGACGAGGCCGAGCAGGCCCAGGCCAGCGATCGACGCCGGCTCGGGGATGACGGTGCCGGTGACGATGGCGGATTCAATGGTGAAGCCGTCGTTACTGCCGTTGATGTTAGCGTTCAGACCTATAGTGAGACTCGTGGCGCTTGTAGTGTCAATCGTTGAGCTTGTGAAGTCAAGACTGCCGTCTGTGGTGCGGGTGAAAAGAAGTTGCTCTGCACCGCCATCGAGCGTGTAGAAATATTCTAAGAATTCATCGCCTCCGTTGAAGACATCGGTGCCGTCCGTCTCACCTTCGAAGCTAATGACGATGTCAGTAACTAAGGAGAGGTCAATCGTCGAGCTCTCGAACGTGTGGGCACCGCCGAAATCCTCCGAGACAAGAACCCCAGATCCAGACTCAAAGAAGTTGCGAGTTGTATCGCTTGCTGGTGCCGACGGGTAGCTGAGTGTGAAGTTAGATCCCGTCTGCGGTGAGGATTCTAGAGCATTACCCGTGGTGGTGTGATCGATCACCACCACGTCGTCAAAATCCGCATTGTAGATTTCAACAGCGGAGGCATTGGCCGCCGTGATGAACGCCGCCGTCGTCGCGGCGAGGATGAGCTTGTTGTTCATATCGTTCCTTTACTTTCTTCCCTCAAAAACAGTCGTCGCGTCCGGCCAAACGTTGCCCGGGCGGTCCTCCTCCGACCGACCCACGGAACATATCGCCGGCCGCCGCTGCGAGCATTTGAGTTGTGTGAAGAGTGCGCAAGGATCAGGCCGCAGGTGCCAGGCCGATCTCGGTGGCGGCGAGTTCGGCGGCGATTTTGCCGCTGAGCGTCACCAGGGGCAGGCCGCCGCCCGGGTGCGTCGCGCCGCCGGCGAAGAAGAGGTTGCGTAAATGCTTGTCCCGGTTCGGCGGACGCAGGAACGCCGCGATCCGCCCGTTGCCGCCGACGCCGTAGATGCCGCCGGCGTTGGCGCCGTACGCGCTGGCCAGGTCCGGCGGGCACCAGCCGTCCTCGACCACGATCTTCCGGCGTAACCCGGTCAGGCCATACCTTTGTTCCAACAGGCCCAGCACGCGGTCGCGATACGCCGTCCGCTCGCAAATCCAGTCGATCGACTTGCCCCGGCCCCACTGCGGCGGGGCGCTCACCAGCACGAACAGGTTCTCGCAGCCGGCCGGCGCTTGCGTCGGGTCGGTGGCGGTGCTGCGGCAGACGTAGATGCACGGATCCTCCGGCAGCGTGCCGGCGTCGAACATGCTCCGCAGGTCGCCGCCCGCCGCCGCGTAGCCGTCGGGCATGAACTTCGTGTGATGCGCGACCTGCGGCAGCGTGCCGTCGACGCCGAGCAGCAGCACCATGCCGCTGCCGCCGGGGTCGAGTTTGTTGAGCTTTGCCGCCTGCCAGTGCGGGCGGTCGGCTTCGGGCAGCAGGTCGCGGTAGGCGCTGATGACGTCGCGATTGCAGACGACGGCGTCCGCCGATTCACGCGTGCCGTCGGCGAGCTCGATCCCGCTCGCCCGGCCGTTGTCGGTCGTGATCCGCCGGACGCCGACGCCGGTGCGGATTTCGACGCCGCGCGTTTCGGCCAGTTCGCGCAGCGCCCGCGCCAGTTCGTACATGCCGCCGCGGACGTACCAGCCGCCGAAGTGCATCTCGGCGTGCGGGATGACGCAGAGCGTCGCCGGCGCCTTCCATGGGCTGGCGCCGCTGTACGTTGCGTACTGATAGAGGACGGCCCGCAGGCGTTCGTCGCGGACGTGCTTGTCGACGACGCGGGCGTAGGTCGTGAACGCGCCGATGCGGAACGGCAGCGCCAGCATCGACAGGCCGTCGCGGGCGCTGCGTTTGTGGCCCATGAGCTGTTCGGGGCTGTTCGAGAGGAACAGCTCGCCCGACAGGTTCCAGACACGTTCGCCGCGGTCGAGGAAGGCGCGAAAGCCGTCGACGTCGCGCGGGGCGAAGTCGCGGACGGCGGCGAGCGTGTCCTGGCGGTCTCGGCGGAACTCCAGCGTCTGTCCGTCGGGCCAGACGAAGCGGCTGATCGGGTCGAGGCGGACGAGCTCGACGTGGTCGTGCAGGTCACGCCCGCAGTCGGCGAAGAGGCGTTCGAAGGCCCAGGGCAGGGTCAGGAGCGACGGGCCGGTGTCGAAGGTGAAGCGTTCTCCGGGGCGGTTCGGGTGGTCGACGACGCGTCGGTTGAGCTTGCCGCCGACCTGCGGGTTTTGCTCGGTCAGGGTGACGCGGGCGCCGGCGTAGGCGAGCCGCGCCGCCGCCGCGAGGCCTCCGACGCCGCCCCCGATCACCTGAACGGTCGGCGTCTTCTTCACCAGGAAGAGCGTAGGAAGCGGCGGTGCGGCGGTGTGATCGGACCTTTTGGAGCAGGCGGCGTCGCCTTAGCGCAACTTTAGTGTTGCGACAGGCGGTTCTCGCCCCGGTTTTGATGCCGAGCCGCGTAGCCTTCGCCCCGCCCGCCGTTCCCCTCCTTATGAAGCGTTCCGTCCGTCGTACCTCGCCCGCCCGTCCGCTTGCCCGCGGCTTCACCTTGGTGGAGCTGCTGGTGGTCATCGGGATCATCGCGTTGCTCATCAGCATCCTCCTGCCGACGCTGTCGCGGGCGCGGGAGAGTGCCAACGCGGTCAAGTGTGCCTCGAACCAGCGGCAGGCGGCGACGGCGATGATTCTGTACGCCAACGAGTCCAACGGCTTTCTGGCCGGGCCGCACACGAGCGGGGCGATCTGGAACTACTCGCCCAACGCCGACGGGAATGCCTACGGCGGCGACAGCATCGACCCGGGCGAGGGTGGCAACTCGCAGCGGCCGGTGCAGAACATGGACTGGATGAGCCCGACGCTCGGTCTGGTGCTGGGCGACGACCTGCCGGGCGACGACGTCGAGCGGCTACGGGAGCTGCTGAACAACAACCTGCTCTGCCCGACGGTGGCTCAGGAGTACACCGGCTTCACGTCCGACTCCGGCGGCGGCATCAACATCATCGGCCTCAACTACGGCAGCTACGCCGCGGTCATCCAGTTCCACGCCTACCCGCGGGACGACTACTCTGGCCCGGCCCGCAGTTTTGAAAGCGGCTCGCCGGAGTTCGACCGCGTCGGCATCAGCAGCTCGTCAACGCGAAACAGCTACGAGGGCGTGCTTCCGCCGCCGGACTACACGCCGAAGCTCGTGCGTGTCGGCAACAACTCGACCAAGGCGTACCTCATCGAGGGCCCGCGGTACACGCCGATCGTCGGGGCGGGGCTGGACGCGGTCGCGTCGCAGATCAGCTTCAACGACAACCGCTACCAGCGGCAGGGCGGCAACTTCATGGCCCGCGGGCCGTACCGCTTCTACAGAGACCAGCCGCACGTCCTCACGCAGGACGGCGACGACTGGAACGGCGGCGTGACGAAGGTCGCCTCCACCCTCGGCTGGCGGCACAACGAGGCGATGAACCTCGCCTTCTTCGACGGCCACGTCGAGCGTCGACGCGTCGCCGACTCGATCCAGGTCGACCTCTACTTCCCCGAAGGCAGCATCCTCGACGATGCGAGCGAAACGTGGGATCCGGACGACGTCGACGGATCCTTCATCGAGTAGTACAAGGTCGCTTGCGACATAAGTTTCTCTTCTACGCCTACGGGCTCAGCCCGTGGGCTTCGGGTCGTAACGGAGCATCCGTTCTTGAGCGACCAACGTGCCGCGTCACGTCCGGTAGTGCGTCGGGGGTCAACATCCTGCTTTGCAACCTAACGAGGCCGTAGCATGTCTTCATGCACGTTCGCTCGCTCGCCGGTCCGCTGTTGATTGCGGTTCCGACGCTCGTCATCGTCACGCTGGGTCTGTCGATGCTGACCAGCACCGACGCCGCCGCCGAGCCGGACCGGCCGACGGCGACGCGTGTCGTCGCGGCCGAGACGCCGACGACGAAGCCGACGACACGACCAAAACACGAGGCGGCCTACCCGATCGCAACCTGCCCCGTCACCGGCGGCGCGCTCGGCAGCATGGGCGAGCCGGCCGAGAAGTTCATCGACGGCCGCCGGGTGCGGGTGTGTTGCCCGCCGTGTTTTGCCAAGTTTGAGGCCGAGCCGGCGAAGTATCACGCGAAGATGGACGACCTGATCCTCGCGGCCCAAGCGGAGGCCTACCCGTCGGACGACTGCATCGTCATGCCCGGCGAGCCGCTCGGCGACGACGCGTACGTGAGCGTGCATCGGCCGACGAACCGTGTGGTGAAGTTCTGCTGCGGCACGTGCGAGGCTTCCTTCGCGATGAACCCCGACAAGTACCTCGCCCGCCTCGTCGAGGACGAGG
>CAYQCT010000138.1:8274-8544 GCA_964416015.1 uncultured Tepidisphaerales bacterium | reverse complement strand
TCCGGCCGACGACGCGACCGACCCGGCCCCGGCCAACGCGTTTGCCCACCTCGACTCGTTCATCTACCTCGAGCGTTCGATCGCCTCGAAGGGCATCTACCCGGCGGTCGACCCCTTGGCGTCGAACAGCCGCGCGCTCGACCCGCAGATCGTCGGCGACCGTCACTACGACGTCGCCCGGCGTGTGCAGACGATGCTGCAGCGATACCGCGACCTGCAGGACATCATCAGCATTCTCGGCGTGGACGAGCTTTCGGAAGAAGACAAGCT
>CAYQCT010000138.1:1870-8229 GCA_964416015.1 uncultured Tepidisphaerales bacterium | reverse complement strand
CCTGTTTTTCAGCCAGCCGTTCTACGTGGCCGAGGTCTTCACCGGCTTCCCCGGCAACTACACGTCGCTCGAGGAGACGGTCAGCAGCTTCGAGCGAATCCTCGCCGGCGAGGCCGACAACATCGGCGAAGGCAACTTCCGCTACGTCGGCGGCCTCGACGAAGCCATCGAGAAGGCGAACAAGGCCTAGCCGAACCGTGCCGGAGCTGCCGGAAGTTGAAAGCGTCGTCCGAACGGTCCGGCCCCGCGTGGTCGGGCGGCAGGTGCGGCGTGTCTTGCTGACGCGGGACGACTACGCGACGCCGGCTAACTTCGCGTGGTCCGGCCTCGTCGGCAGCATCATCGACGGCGTCCGCCGGCGCGGCAAACGCATCCTCATCGACACGTCTCGGGGCGGCGTCCTCGTTCACCTGGGCATGACGGGCCGGCTCACCGTCGCCGATCCGCGCGAGCCCGTGGCGAAGCACACCCACGCCCGCTTCGACCTCGGCGAGATCGAGATGCGGCTCTGCGACCCGCGGCGGTTTGGACGACTGCACTGGCTCGGTGCGTCGGCAGACGACGCCGACGTCGGGCCGGAGCCGTTGACGCTCCCCGCGGCCGGACTCGCGACGCGGCTGAAGAAGACGAAGCGGGCGGTTAAGGTTGCGCTGCTCGACCAGAAGCTCCTCGCCGGCCTGGGCAACATCTACGTCGACGAGGCCCTGCACGCGGCCGGCATCCATCCGCGGCAAGCGGCATCGTCCGTCGATCGGCAACAAGTCGGCCGGTTGAGCGGGGCGATCAAGCGGGTCCTCCGCCGCGCCATTGACGCCGGCGGCAGCACGCTGCGCGACTACGTCGACGCCGATGGCAATCCAGGAGCGTTCCAGAAGCTACACCGCGTCTACGCCCGCGCCGGCGAACCGTGTCGACGCTGCCGCACGCCGATCGCGCGTGTCGTCCTCGGCGGCCGATCGACGCACTTCTGCCCGCAATGCCAGCCGTCGGTTCAGCCGACGTAGCCCTCGATTCTTGGCCGAACCGGCTCCGCTTCTTCCTGCTGAAAGCGGCCGCTCTTGCCTTCGTACCTGCGGGCGGCACCGCGAACCGGCCGTTCGTCCTGGTCCCGCGGCCGTGGCTCGGGATCAAGGCGTTGGACGTCGCGGGCGTGCAACCCCTTGTCGCCCTCGACGAGGCAGTAGGTCACCTCTTCGCCGTCCTTGAGCGTGCGAAAGCCGTTGGCGGCGATGCTGGAAAAGTGGACGAAGACGTCCTCGCCCTGCGGCCCGACGATGAAGCCGAACCCCTTCTTCACGTCGAACCATTTCACCCGCGACTGCAACCGCGCAGCATCTTCGGGCGAATCTTGATTCCCCGGCACGTCCGGCGTGGAACGGGCGACAGTGTTCGCGACATCGACATCTTGTTGCGGCATGGGGCCTCCATCGGCACGGTTCAGCACGCCAACGCCCGAGCAGGCGAGGCGGACAAGTCACGCTCAGCAGACGGTCCATCACGTTCGGCATATGGGCCGCACGCGCCTCCGGACCGTCACAGTCGGAATCGACTGTAGACAAACCTTGGCATCCCGCAAGGGTCTGCTTTGCCTGGCGTCAGGCGATTCGACAGGCCGACGCTTCGATCGTCCGGCCTGCGAGCGTCGCGACAGCGGCTACGGTGCGGCATGACGCGCCCGGACGCCGCCCGCCGCCGGTGGGTCATCGCCGCTCCGTTCTTCGACCGGCCCGACGCCAGCTGGCTGCACGAGTTCGAGCCCGACCGCATCGACGCCGAGACGGTCGCCCGCAACATGCCGGAGGACAATTGGCACGACCGAGGCGGCACGGCATCAACCGGCAACTGGCGCGGCCACCTGCAGCAGGGCAACGCCGCCTGGCGACGCGCTCTCACGCTCGACGCCGAGGGCACGCCCGCGGGCGTCATGACGCTCTTCCCGCAACTACCGGTCATCGTCGGCCTGCGTCGTCGCCTGTCGCGGCAGGGCGGGCGGATTCCGCTCATCGCGTGGACGTTCAACCTGGGTGAGCTGCCCGCCGGGCCGAAGCGGGTTTTGGCCAAGGCCGGCCTGCGTGAGGTCGACCGATTTATCGTCCACAGCACGTTTGAGGTCGGCCCATACGCCGACGCACTCGGGCTGCCGCGGGAGCGGTTTGTCTACATGCCGCTGCAACGTCGTGAGCTGCCGGTGACGGAGGCCGAGAACGAGGCCGAGCCGTTCGTGCTCGCGATGGGCACCGCCAAGCGGGACTACGCGACGCTCTTCGCCGCCGTCGCGCCGCTGGGCCTACGGACGGTCGTCGTCGCGGGGCCGTCCGCCGTCGCAGGGCTCGACGTGCCGGCGTGTGTCGAAGTCCGCAGCGGCCTGTCGATGAACGAGTGCATCGCCCTCAGCCAGCAGGCCCGCATCAACGTCGTGCCCGTCGACAATGAGCGAACCGCCAGTGGCCAGGTGACGGTCATTACCGCGATGCTTTGCGAGCGGCCGGTGGTCGCAACCCGCTGCCCCGGCACCGTCGACTACCTCGACGACGGCGAGACCGGCGTGCTCGTGCCGCCGCGGGATGCCGGGGCAATGCGGGCGGTTCTGCAGGAGCTTTGGCAGGATCCATCGCGTCGCCGGCACCTCGGCACTGCCGGCCGGCAGCACGCGTTGACGCACTTCAGCGACGCCGCCATCGCGCGGCGGATGGCGGACCTGCTCGACGAAGTGAGTCGCGAAGCCGCCGCGTAACCTGCAGCCGTGGCACGCGACCGCATCCTCTCCGGCCAGAGCAGCGGCACGGAGGAGGTCCGGCAGAACTTCGCGCTTCGCCCCGAACGCTTCGCCGGCTACGTCGGCCAGCCGAAGCTGCTCCGCAAGCTCAAGATCGCCGTCCGCGCTGCCGCCGACCGCGAGGAACCCGTCGACCACTGCCTCTTCCACGGCCCGCCCGGCCTCGGCAAGACGACCCTCGCCCACGTCATCGCCAACGAGATCGGCACCAGGGTTCACGTCACCACCGGCCCCGCGATCAGCAAACCGGCCGACCTCGCCGGCATTCTCAACAGCATCGGCCCCCGTGACGTCCTGTTCGTCGACGAGATCCATCGCTTGAGTCGCGTCGTCGAGGAGTATCTGTATTCGGCGATGGAGGACTTCCGCATCGACGTCACGCTCGACGCTGGGGCCCACGCGCGGGTCGTCTCGATGCCGCTGGAGCCGTTCACGCTGGTCGGGGCCACGACGCGCCTGGGCCTCCTGACCGGCCCGATGCGCAGCCGCTTCGGCCTCGTTGAGCACCTGGATTTCTACGCGCCCGCCGAGCTGTTCACGATCCTCGCTGCCAACGCCGGGAAGCTGAACTTGGACGCCGACGAGGACGCCCTGCACGAACTTTCGGGACGCAGCCGGGGAACCCCGCGGGTCGCCAATCGCCTGCTCCGCCGCGTCCGCGACTTCGCTGCGGTCGAGGCCGACGGGCGACTGACGAAGGAGACGACGCGTCGCAGCCTCGAGCTCGAAGGCATCGACGCCGCCGGATTGGACGCGCAGGATCGTTCGTTCCTGCGGACGATCATCGACGTCTACGCCGGCGGCCCCACCGGCATCGACGCCGTCGCCGCGAGTCTGGGCGAAGAACGCGACACGCTCGAAGACGTCATCGAGCCGTACTTGTTGCAGCAAGGCCTGCTCACGAGAACCCGCCAAGGCCGCCGCGTCACCGACCGCGGCTACCGCCACTTAGGGCTCGAACCAGCGAAGCAGGAAGAGGCGTTGTTCGAGTAAAGCGGAACGATGCGAAGCCGCACGAGGCCGGAGACGGGGACAGGCATCGCGGACGGAGCCACGCCCCGTTTCCTCGCTTCCTGACCTCTTTGCCTTGTCGTCAATCCGCTCCGTCCGTCACCACCTCCGGCACCTTCCGCGTCGCAGCGTCGAGCCGCTTGGCGTCCGGCAACTCCTTCTTCGACTCGATGCTCAGCTCCTTCATCCGGCGGCAGGCGGGCAGGAGCATGCGGTCGAGCGAGCCGATCGCGCGGTTGAAGTGTTGCACGCTGCTGTCGAGGGAGGTGCCGACGCTTCCCAGATGCTCGGCGAAGGTAGCGACGCGTTCGAGCATCTCGCCGCCGGCCTTCTTGACCTCCTCGATGTTCGCCTCCACCTCCGCCTCACGCCAGCCGGCGGCGATCGTCTTGAGTAAGGCCACCAGCGTCGTCGGCGTCGCGATGATGACCTTGTCCCGCATCGCCTGCTCCAGCAACGACGGGTCGGCGGTCGCGGCCGCGTAAATCAACGCCTCGCTCGGCAGGAACATCACGACGTAGTCGGGGGCTCGCGCGAACCGGCTCGTGTAGCCCTTCTGGCTGAGCGTTTGCGCGTGCCGCTTGACGGTCGCGGCATGAGCGGCGAGGTGCTTCTTCCGCTCGGCCTCGTCCGTCGACTCGGCGGCCTTCAGAAAATCGTCGGCGGCGTACTTGCTGTCGATGACGATCACGCGGTCGCCCGGCAGGTGCACGACCAAGTCCGGCCGCAGCGAGCCGCCGTCGCCGTCGGCGGCAAGGTGGTGTTGTTCCTCGTAATCCGTCCCGCTGTTGAGACCGGCCAATTCGAGCAGGCGTTGCAGCGTCAACTCGCCCCATCGGCCGCGCGTGCCGGGGCGGGATAGTGCGGTGGCGAGCTTGCTCGTCTCGCGATCGAGCCGGGTGTGCGTCTGCACGATCTCGGCGAGGCGTTCGTGGACGTTGACATAGGCCTGCTTGCGGGATTCTTCGACCTTGTCGAGCCGTTGCTGGTACTGGTCGAGGGCCTCGCGGAGCGGCTTGACCTGGGCTTCGATGGCTTCCTGCCGCTTGCCCAGATCGCCGGCGGCCTCGGCCTGGAGGGCGTCGAACCGCGTCTTGGCCAGCGACATGAACTCCTCGCGGTTGCGAGATAACGCCGACTGGCTCAGCGTGGCGAAGGCGTCCTTCAGCTCGGTCTGACTCTTAGCAAAACGCTCCCGCTCGGCCTGCAGATCGACCGTCGTCGCGTCGAGCTTGGCCGCGAGTTGCTCGGCGCGGGCGTGGGCGGTGCGGTGCAGCTCGATCGCCTGCGTCCGCTCCGTCTCGACTTCGACACGCCGTTGCCGTTCGTCGTCGACGTCCTGCCGCACGGCCTCCAGCGTCGCCTCGGCCCGCTCGCGTGCCGCACGCGCGTCGGCGGTTTCCTTGGCCAAGTCGCGTCGTTCGGCTTCGTTCGCCTCCAGCCGCTTGGTCGCATCGGCCGCCCGCGTGCGGTCGGTCGCGCCGCGTTGCGAGGCGAAGAGCCAGCCGATGAGCAAGCCAACGACAAGGCCGACGACGGCGGCGAGGATGATCCAGACCTCCATGACGCCGACTATAGAAGACTGCAACTACATCCGCGGCTCGAGGAATCGTCGGCGGACCTCCGGCGGCAGGTCGCTCTCGGCCTCAAAGGTCGCCATGTCGCCGATGACGCGGAGGCGGCCGAGGCGGACCTTGCGGCCGCTGTCCCAGACTTCCATCTGCCCCGCATCATTGCGGCGAAGCTCGACGGCGTCGCGGTACCGCAGGGCGACCTTCCGCTCGCGCAGCGGCCGCGGCGTCGGGTCGGCCTCGAAGGGCGGGTCGTTCGCGTCGTACGGTCGAAAGCCGGGCCGGTCGACGAGGCCGACGCCGTACTGCTTAATGCCGGTGCCCGACCCGACGGCCCAGAGCAGGTCGCCGGCACCATCGCCGTCGGCGTCTTCGAAGCTGAAGGCGGTGATGCCCGGCCCGCCGAAACCGCTGCCCAGACGCAGGACCTGCTCGTCGGTGACGGCGAAGGTCTCGTACTCCGCCGGCCCGCCGGTGACGCGGAAGGTCTGTACGCCCAGCTCGTCGAACAGCCGCGGCGGCGTCGTCTCCTGGATCGGGTAGCTCGCGAAGGCGTCGCCCGCCGGCCCGTCCTGCCGGGCGGCGGCGGCGACCTTCCGACGCGCGTCGTCGACCGAAACCGGCTCCGGCGGCGGCAACGGCTTGGGCTCGTTCGACGCGCAGCCCCCGACGACGGCGGCCGCGAGCAGGCAAACGGCGAGGCGGGGCAGCGGCATCCGCGCCAGTGTCGGCCCCCATCCCCGACAGAGCAAGCTTCGCAGCAACTGGCAGGCTTCGACGGAGGCGGCGTCCAGAGTCAGTCCCGTGCCTCTATCGCCGCCGTCGTCTCCTCGGCGGGCGAATCGGCGAGTGTCCGCTTCAACTCGTACGCCCGCTTCGTGTAACCGTGCAGCGACTCCTGCAAATACAACGGCGGCTCGGCGAGCGGCGGGCTGTGCGGGACGCCCAGCAGATCGAGCGATTGCTCCAGGATCCGCGCAGCACATCCGCCAGCAACTTGG
>CAYQCT010000138.1:0-1860 GCA_964416015.1 uncultured Tepidisphaerales bacterium | reverse complement strand
GGCCTTTGTAGGGGCGACCCGCACCAGCGGCGCCTGGGACGCGCGCCGCCGCCGTGGTAGCCGATCTCCTTCGTCGGCTCGTCGACGTTGATCGCGATGACCAGCCGCGGCATTTCGTACGGGCCTCCGCCGACGAAGCTGGCGAAGTACTTCGTGTCGCTCTGCCGACCGCCATCGGATTTGTGGGCGGTGCCCGTCTTGCCGAACAGGTTGTAGCGGTCGCTGCGGGCGTGCCGCATGGTCCCGCGGCAGAAGACGTCGGCCAGCACGCGACGCATCGTCGCCGCCGTCGCGGGCGAGACAGCTTCGGGCGCGACCGGCGGCGGCGGCAGCATCTGGACCGTGCCGTCCGGCCCGACGTGCCCCGCGATCAGACGCGGCGTCACGAGCCGACCGCCGTTGGCGAAGGTCGCGGTGCTCCGTGCCAGCTGCACCGGCGTCGCGAGCATTGCGTAGCCGAAGGACAGGCTGCTCTGCGTGTATTTATCCGGCGGCGTGCCGTAGACGAGGCCGCGGTGTTCGCCGTCGAGGTCGATGCCGGTCTTGTGGCCGAAGCCGAAGCGGTGCAGGATTGCGACGATCTCGTCGTAGCTGACGCGGCCCGTGATGACGGCCATGCCGATGTTGCTCGACTTGACGACGAAGTCCCACGCGTTGAGCTTCTCGTAGCCGTAGTCGTCGGTGACTCGGCGGCCGACCGGCAGCCGCTTGGTCTTGCCCGTCTTCATCACCTCGCCCAGATCGACGACGCCCGCCTCGAGCAGACCGGCCATGAGGAACGGCTTGATGACGCTGCCCGGCTCGTACGGATCGACGACGGCCCGATTGCGGCGGGCACTGATCGGGCTATCGCCGGGGAACTGCGGGTGGTACGTCGGCATGCTCGCCAGTGCGAGCACGTCGCCGGTGTGCGGATCGAGCACGACGACGCTGGCGCCCTTGGCCTGGAACGTGTCGACGGTGGCGGCGAGCTCGCGTTCGACGATCTCCTGGATTCGACCGTCGATCGTGAGCAGCAGGCCGCTGCCGTGACGCGGCGGGTCGAAGCCGTTCTCGCCGGCGGCGATGGCGCGGCGGCGTTTGTCGCGGCGGGTGACGACGGTGCCGTCGCGGCCGCGAAGAGCGTTGTCGTGCCGACGCTCGACGCCTTCGAGGCCGACGTCGTCGCGACCGACGGCGCCAAGCACGTGAGCCGCGGCGTGGCCGAGCGGGTAGACGCGACGCGGCTCGGCCTCGCTCGCAACGCCGCGGATGCCGTGGAACTTGGCGAGCTGCACCGCACGGTCGGCTTCGGCTTCGGTCAGGCCGCGGGCGACCGGCACGTACCGCTTGTCCGGCCGGCTGCCGACCTTCAAGGCGACTTCATCGACGTCCGCCCGCACCACGTCCGCCACCTCCGCGACGGCGACGTCGAGCTCCCAGAGCTCGCGGCCGGTCTTGGCAAATTGGGCGTGCATGAACGACGGGTCGACGAACAGCCGGCGACCTTCGACGCTGCCGGCCAGGAGCAGGCCGTTGCGGTCGAAGACGCCGCCGCGGCGGGCGTGGACGGTTGCGCGTCCGCCGTGCTACTGGGCGACGCGATCCTGATGCTGTGCGGCAAACTTCGTTTGCAGATAGGCGACGCGGCCGAGCAGCAAGATCAGCAGACCCGCGACGCAAGCCAGGACGAACCGGATCCGCCCAATGCTCGGCAGATTGTGGTCGGCGGCGACGGACACGATGGCGATGCGAGCAGGGGTGGGACGAGACGGTCCCATAACGACGCTGTACGCTGCATCGGCGTGGACCGACCTGCGACATCACCGGCGGAGTTTCAGGCCGAGGCGCTGCGGGCGTGGGAGGCGAAGCAGGCGGAGC
>CAYQCT010000137.1:0-8545 GCA_964416015.1 uncultured Tepidisphaerales bacterium | reverse complement strand
CGCCGCCCCCGTGTTTCAATCCACGCCCGCGTGAAGCGGGCGACGCGCCCGCTCCGGCGCTAAGCAACGGCATGTCGTGTTTCAATCCACGCCCGCGTGAAGCGGGCGACCTCCTCGTCACCCTCGTCCTCCTTGTCGTAGGCGGTTTCAATCCACGCCCGCGTGAAGCGGGCGACCGCCCTGCGACCGCGAAGGACGACAAGGCGATGCGGTTTCAATCCACGCCCGCGTGAAGCGGGCGACCGAGCTTCGACTCGATCTGCTCAAACGTGAGGTCGTTTCAATCCACGCCCGCGTGAAGCGGGCGACGTTCCTCGGCCGAAACCGGCTGCCTCGGCACGGGATGTTTCAATCCACGCCCGCGTGAAGCGGGCGACAGAGTCGCGCGGCAGCTTGTACGAGGCGTCGGCAGGTTTCAATCCACGCCCGCGTGAAGCGGGCGACCGGGGCATCGCCTTTCCGGCCTGACGTGGGCCACCCGTTTCAATCCACGCCCGCGTGAAGCGGGCGACGCCGGCACCGTAAGCCGTTGATGACGCAGTGCCAACAGTCAATCCGCCGCGAACCGGTCGCTATGGGCGGCGGACGTGCCGTCTTCAGTTGTCAAAGAACCGACGCTGCCCGCGGATTTGCAGGCTGACGCGTCGTCACAGCGTACCACCCACCCGCCGCGAACCTCGCCGGGATCGGACGGGCGCTGCAGGTTCGCGGAGACGTCCAAACCTCCCTCATGCCGCCCACGCCCAGCGCGGCCGGCTCCACGGGCCGAGCTCGCCGTGCTTGCCCTGCCAACGCCCAAAGTACGTCACCACACGCCCCCGCGCGTGCAGTGGCAGCTCCGTCCGCAACGGCGTCCGCGTGTACCCACGCAAGAGCGATGCCCGCTCCGGCCGCCTTTTGCAGACCCCGCTTGATCCCGGCATCGACCGCCTTCTGATAGGCAGTTGTGTCTCGTCACGAGGGTGTGGATTCCTTCTCATGATCGCTTTGCCGTGCATGCTCTTCCACTGCCTCCAACTCCGCCTTACGCTTGCGGTACAGCCGCCCGTAGTAACCAGGATTTCGCTCGCGAAAGTTTTGCTGCCGCTCCGTATTAGTCATCGCCCGGAAGCGGGCCACGACGGGCCCGACAGCCGACGGCTCGCGTGGGTTCGGATTCATTGCCCGTGCATCGACCGCCGCCGCTCGCGTCATCAGTGTGTCCAGGTTCCCGGACGTTCGCCGGACGTGCAACGACCCCTCCGCCCGCGGAAAGAGTGCCCTCGCATAACGAAACACATGAGTTTCGACACGAAACTACAGAGTTTCGAGACGTGCATCATGACCCGCGCATCAGAAGTCTGCAGTTTCGTTTCAGGAGTGCGGACTTTCGTTGCAAAAGTTGGGAGTTGCGCCGCGAAACACCTGACTCGCGCGACAGAAAGGCGCAGTCACAGGACGCATCTTCGAAGTTTTGCCGTGCTCGACGGTCCTTCCTCTGAGTAGGCACGCAAGGTTAGCAGGCGGTGGAAGACAGAGCGCACCGTCATATCACTTGATGCAACCGACGACCCGTGAGACGATCTGACAATCGTGGTCCCCGTCGCTCACACGCTGCCGCCGCCTGCGACGCGGGAGGATTGGGAGCCGCTACTGGTCCACCTGCGACGGGTGGCGGAGGGGGACGACGAACTCGCCATCCATGGCGCGGCCGACCTCGCGGATGCGTTTGGGGCGGGCGAATGGGGCCGCGTCCTCGGCTGGTGGCACGACGTCGGCAAGTACAGCGATGCGTTCCAAACTTACATCAAGGCTGCGAGAGACCCGCATCGGGCGGAGACGGGCGGACGCGTCGACCATTCGACGGCGGGCGCTCAACATGCCGCGGCACAGGGTGAGTCCGGTCGGCTGCTCGCCTACGCGATCGCCGGGCACCACGCGGGGCTGCCGGACGGCGCGGGCGACGCCTCGTCGCTCAAGAAGCGGCTGACGAAGCCGATCGACCCCTGGCACGACGCGACGCCGGCGGAGGTGCTGGACCACGCGGTGCCAGACCGGCCGCCGATCACGGTACCGACGACGTCCACCACGCGGGCGGCCTTCTCGATCGCGTTCTTCACGCGGATGCTTTTCTCGTGCCTCGTCGATGCCGACTTCTTGGCGACGGAGGCATTCATGGCCCGCGACCGGGCCGCGCATCGGCCGACGCGGGATGTGAGCCTCGCGCAAATCCTCGAAAAGCTCGACGCGCACCTTGCCGGGTTCAAGGCTGATTCACCGGTGAATCGCGAGCGGGCGAACGTGCTTGCGGCCTGCCGGACGAAGGCGACGCAGCGGCCGGGTTTCTACTCGCTGGCCGTCCCCACCGGCGGCGGCAAGACGCTGGCGTCCCTCGCCTTCGCCCTGACGCACGCCAGGACGCACGGCCTGCGACGCGTGATCTACGCGATCCCGTTTACGAGCATCGTCGAGCAGACAGCCGACGTCTTCCGCACGCGGGCCGAGCTGCCGGGCGTGTTGGAGGTGCACAGCAATCTCGATCCCGATGACCCGGATCATCAGTCGACTCGTTCGCGGCTGGCGGCGGAGAACTTCGACGCCCCGCTCGTCGTGACGACGAACGTCCAGCTGCTCGAGTCGCTCTTCGCCAGCGGGACGAGCCGCTGCCGCAAGCTGCACCGACTGGCGGGCAGCGTGATCATCTTCGACGAGGCCCAGACGCTGCCGCCGAACCTGCTTCGGCCGACGCTGTGGGCGCTCGACGAACTCGTCCGCAACTACGGCTGCAGCATCGTCCTCTGCACCGCGACGCAGCCGGCGATCGAGCGGCGGGACGGCTTCGACATCGGGCTGGAGAACGTCACGCCGATCATCGACGACCCGAAGCGGCTGCACGATGCCCTTCGACGGACGCGGGTCGAGCTGGTGGGCGAGCTTGACGACGAAGCCCTGGCCGACCGGATCGCGGACGAGCCGCAAGTGCTTTGCATCGTCAACACTCGGCGGCAGGCGCAGGCGATCGCCGAACGCGTCGACGAGGCGATTCATCTGTCGGCCAACCAGTGTGCGGCGCATCGCAGCGAGATCGTCGCGACGATCCGGCAGCGGCTGGTCGACAAGCAGCCCTGCCGCGTGATTTCAACGGCGGTCATCGAGGCGGGCGTGGACGTGGATTTCCCGTGCGTCTACCGGGCGGCGGCGGGTTTGGACTCGATCGCCCAGGCCGCGGGACGGTGCAACCGCGAAGGCACGTTGCCAAAGCCAGGGCGGGTTTACGTCTTCGAGCCGGACGCGGGGTACCGCCCGCCGCCGTTCGTTCGCCGGGCCGCCGACAAGTTTCGGGAAGTCGCCCCGGATCATCTCGACGACCTGCTCTCGCCCGCGGCCATCGAGGACTACTTCCGCCTGTTCTATTGGCAACAGGGCGGCGACGACGGCACCGGCTGGGACCGCGGCACCGGCGACGCGTCCGTCTGCGAGACCTTCGCCCTCGACACCACCGGCCCGACCTTTCAGTTCCGTCAGGCCGCCGAGCGGTACCGCTTGATCGAGGACGCCCAGACGCCCGTCCTCGTCCCCTGGGGCGACGGCATCGTGTTGCGGAAGGAGCTGGAAAAGATGCCGGACGACGTCGACCCGAAGCGGCTACGCGCCTGGGACCGTCGAGCCCAGCGGTACGCCGTCGGCGTCTTCGACCACGAGCTGACCCGCCTCCGCGGCAACACGATCCGTGGAGAGAAGTTCGGCCGGTACTACCTGAGTCGTGACGACGCGTACGACGGGCGGCTCGGGCTGCTGTCGAACGTCGAGGGCATGGACCCGGCCAGACTCAACGTGTGACGCGGTCGAACTTCAGGTTTTCCGGGTGGACGTCGAACAGGTGCACGCCGGCCTGCCCTTCCAGCTCCGCGAGCACGCCCAACACGTCGCCGTACCGGTCGCGGAAGCGGTCCTGCAACTGCTCGTGCCAGTGTACCACGACCTCCTCCGGCCAGTCCGGCGGCTCGTCGAGGTAGGCGGAGGCGAAGTCGAGCAGGAACGGCGGGGAGACGATCGTCATCTCGAGGACGAGCAGGTCGTCGTCGTAGTCGAGCAGCACCGGCACGTTCAGGCCGTCAACCTCGTCGATCTTAAGATCGCGAAGCCGCAAATAGCAGTCACGTTCTCGCTGATAAACCTCTTCTACCCGATGCAACTTGGCCGCCGACGGACGGGTCGTCCGCCACACGTCGCCGTCCTTCCCCGCTCCGAGCGAGTGGCCACGGGTGAGGCCGCGTTCGTTGAGATACGTCTGCAGCACGAGGTCATCCCGAGGTTTGAACGGTCTCTCGAAGAGGCGTCATGGCTTGACGTGCGACGTCCGGGCGAAGGCCTTCAGGGAGAAGGACGGCCTGCCGTTCGATTATTCCACCGATATCAAAGTACAGAACGCCATCCGTCGCGTTGCATGCCGCACCTGTGCGGAGCTTCAGGTAGTCGGGACCGACGACCGCAACATCAAACATCTGACCGCCAAGTTCCAGCGTCATAATAAGCGGCGGCGAGTGACCAGAGTCAGCCTGTCGCGACAGGACCGGATCGGTTGCAGTGGCCATGTTCACACCGTACAACGGTCGCAGTGAGAAGGGAACCGTTCAGGGCTCAAGCGGGTGGGTGATGAACGGAATCAAGCTGCACATCTGGGGCGACTTCGCCTGCTTCACCCGGCCGGAAATGAAGGTCGAGCGGGTCAGCTACGACGTCATCACGCCGTCGGCGGCAAGGGGCGTCGTCGAAGCGATCTACTGGAAGCCGGAGATCCGCTGGCACGTCACCAAGATCCACGTCCTGCGGCCGATCCGGTTCACGTCGATCCGACGTAACGAGGTCGCCAGCAAGATCCCCGTCGGCAACGCCAAGACGGCTATGAAGCGCGGCACCGGCAGCCTCGGGCTCGACATCGAAGACGATCGTCAGCAGCGGGCGGCGACGGTGCTGCGGGACGTCGGTTACGTCGTCGAGGCACGCTTCGACATCGTCGGCGGCGAGAAGAATGCGGGCAAGCACCTCGACTGCTTCAGCCGTCGAGCCAAACGCGGCCAGTGCTTCCATCGCCCGTACCTCGGCACGCGGGAGTTCGCCTGCGACTTCGCATGGGTCGGGGAGGACCTGCCGGCGCGGGACGATCCGGACGGCACGCTCGCCGGGACGCGCGACCTCGGCTTCATGCTCGACGACATCGACTTCGTCGAAGACGACGCGGGCCCGATCCTCCGCGGCAACGACGGCCGCCGCGTGCGGGCCGAGCCGCGATTCTTCCGGGCCATCATGGTCGACGGCGTGATCGACGTCGCCGCCTGCCGCCGGGAGGGCGTGGTCGGATGAGCAAGCCGCACCCGACGAGCAGCCTGCTGAAGGCACTGGTCGACTACTACGACCGGCTGGAGGCGGACCCGGAGCAAGAGGTGGCGGCCCTTGGCTTCAGCCGGGAGAAGATTCACTTCGAGATCGTGCTGGAGAAGGACGGGTCGCTGTTCGCGGTGAACGACGTCCGCGAGCGGACGGCGCGGGGCAAGCCGACGTTCCGGTCGATGCTCGTCCCCGACACCGGCGGGCGGAGTGGTACGGGGATGAAGCCGTTCTTCTGCTGGGACAACACCGGCTACGTGCTCGGCCGCGACAACAAGGGCAAGCCGGAGCGGGCGGAGCAAATGTTCGACGCGTTCCGCGGGTTGCACAAAACGATGCAGGAGGCGGTCGGCGACGACGAGGATTACGCGGCGATGCTCGCGTTTCTAATCGATTGGCAGCCGGCCGAGGCGGAGGCGCTTCCTGTGTGGGAGGAGCTGGCCGGGCAAAACGTGGTCTTCAAGGTTCGCGGCCGCGAGCGATATGTGCATCAGAGTGAGCCGGTAAAGCGGGCTTGGCAGACCCGGCTCACGCAGGCGGAAGATGCGGCACAAGGCGACCGCGGCGTCTCGCTCGTCAGTGGCGGTAAAGACGAACTTGCCCGTCTTCATCCGCTTGTCGGTGGTGTTGCGGGGGCCAACACGACGGGCGCGGCGATCGTCTCGTTCAACCTCGACGCGTTCGAGAGCTACGGCAAGCGGCAGAGCTTCAACGCACCGGTCGGTGTCATTGATGCCGACAAGTACACCAAGGCCCTCAACCGCTTGCTCGCCGACGGCACGCGGCGGGTCCGCATCGGTGACGCGACCGTCGTCTTCTGGGCCGACGCCCCGCCGGAGGCAGACCAGGCGGCGACCGGCTGGATGGTGCAACTGACGCAGGAGATCGGCGGCAAGTCCGCGGAAGCCAAAGAGACGGCCGAGGAACTCGCGGCGAGCCTGCAGGCCGTGCGTCAGGGCCGAATGCCCGGCGGCGTCTCCGGCGACACGCCCTTCTACGTCCTGGGCCTCTCGCCCAACGCCAGCCGCATCCACGTCCGCTTCTGGCTGGTCGGCACACTCGGCCTCTTCGCCAAACGCCTGGCCGACCACCACGAGCGGCTCGACATGATCGGCCGCCGCGACGGCGACCCGCCGCTGATGATCCGCAACCTGCTGCTCGAAACGGCCCGCGAAGCCAAAGACATCCCGCGGCAGCTTGCGGGGCAACTGACGCGGGCAGTTCTCGAAGGGCTGCCTTACCCGCACTCACTGATGGAAGCGGTTGTTCGTCGCATTCGGCTGGGCGACGACGTGAATCGCCGCAAGGCGGCGCTCTTCAAGGCTTACCTCATTCGCAACCACAACCAGGAGGTGCCCGTGGCACTGCAACACAATCATCCCGACGAGGCGTATCAACTCGGCCGACTCTTCGCCGCGTTGGAGAAGACGCAGGAAGATGTCTCGCCGGGACTCAACAAGACGATCAAGGACAGCTACTTCGGAGCCGCCAGCGCGACGCCGGCCAGCGTCTTTCCGCGGCTTTTACGCCTGCATCAGTTTCACATCGACAAGTTCGACAACCCCGCATTTCGCATCACGCGGGAGAAGCTGATCGGCGAGATTTGCGGGCGCATGACAGAGTTCCCGCGACACCTCCCCCTTGAGAAACAAGGGTTGTTCCACATCGCCTACTACCACCAGCGGCAAGATTTCTTCACGAAGAAGTCGGACAAGGAGACCCACAACGATGATTGATACCATCACCAACCGCTACGATCTCGCCTACTTCTTCGACGTCACCGACGGCAACCCCAACGGCGACCCGGACGCGGGCAACCTGCCGCGGATCGACGCGGAAACCGGGCAGGGTCTCGTCACCGATGTCTGCCTGAAACGGAAGATCCGCAACTATGTTGGCCTGCTGAAAGAAGAGCAGCCGCCGTTCGAGATCTACGTGAAGGAGAAGGCCGTGCTCAACAGTCAGCACGCGCGAGCATATAAGGCTGTCGGCGAGAAGCCGGAGAAGCGGAAGATGCCCAAGGACGTCGCCAAGGCGCGCGAGGTGACGGAGTGGATGTGTCAGAACTTCTTTGACATTCGGACGTTCGGGGCCGTCATGAGCACGGACGTCAATGCCGGCCAGGTGCGCGGGCCGGTGCAGTTCGGCATGGCCCGGTCGCTGCATTCGATCGTCAGCAGCGAGTTCGCGGTGACGCGGTGTGCGGTGACCACGGAGAAAGAAGCCAACGATCAAGGTGGCGACAACCGGACGATCGGCCGCAAGTTCGCCGTGCCGTACGGCCTCTACCGCGTCCACGGCTTCGTCAACCCGTGCCTCGCCGGCGGCGACAAGGGGACGGGCTTTTCGGAGGACGATCTGGCGCTGCTCAAGCAGTCGCTGAATCTCATGTTCGAGCAAGATAAGTCGGCCGCCCGGGCGAACATGCGGCCGGTGGCGTGCGTTGCCTTCAAGCACGATTCCACGCTCGGCAACGCCCGCGGCGACGAACTCTTCGCCCGCGTCACCTGCACGCCCAAGCCCGGCGTGCAGCCGTTGCCGCGGGATGTCGAGGCCGGTGCGTCGCCCGACGGTCGGCCGCCGCGGGCATTCGAGGATTACGAGCTGACGGTCGACGAAGCGAATCTGCCGGAAGGGGTGGAGGTTGAGCGTTGGATTTGACGAGTCCGACCTCCTGCCGATCAGCGCGATTCAGCACCTGCTTTTTTGCGAGCGGCAGGCGGCGCTCATCCATGTCGAGCGGCTGTGGGCGGAGAATGAGCTGACCGTGCAGGGCAAGCAGCTGCACGAGCGGGCCGACAGTGGGCGGCGGGAGATGTTGCGGGGGCGGGGGCGTGGCGTTCGCGTCGAAAGAAATGTGCCGTTGCGGTCGTTTTCGCTCGGGTTGTGGGGGAAGGCGGACGTGGTGGAGTTCGAGGGCGAGGTCGTGCGGCCAGTGGAGTACAAGCGGGGCAAACCTAAGCGTGGCCGGGAGGACGAGGTGCAGCTGGCGGCGCAGGCGATGTGTCTGGAGGAGATGCTTGACGTGGCCGTGCCGGAGGGCGTGCTGTTTTACGGGCAGACGCGGGAGCGGGTGACGACGCCGATCGACGGGCCGCTGCGCGAGCGGACGCGTCGGGCAGCGGATCGACTGCACGAGCTCATGCGCGACGGGATCACGCCGACCGTGGCGTTTCAG
>CAYQCT010000136.1:2965-8565 GCA_964416015.1 uncultured Tepidisphaerales bacterium | reverse complement strand
CGGCGAGCGTCTCGCGGTCGAAGCCGGCCTCGTCCTGTTCGAGCTTCTCGATGCGGTCCTCGAGGTCCGCCACCGGCCGCTCGAAGGGCAGGACGTGGCTCGCCGGCGAACGCGTCGCAGTCGGGCCGCCCTCACCTTGCGGCATCGGTTCGTTCGTGGTCAGCGTCAGCGTCGGACGATCCTGCGTCGCACGCGACTCCGATGAGGCCGGCGGTGCGACGGTCGAAGCCGGGGAAGAAGGAGACATGGCAAAGGCGAGCGGCTCGTCCGGCAGAAACGCAGCGGAAGGCGGCTGGACAGCGTAGCACCGTCGCCTCCGGCAGCGTCGCCTCTACGCACCCGCCGCGTCGAACGCCGCGTGCGGACCATGTGAAAGCACTTAACGATGTCGTCGACGACGACGCAGCGATTGCCTGTGCGGATGTTGAAGGCAAGGCATCAGAAACGGCTACTCGGCATCCACGACGATGAAGGTGGCGCCGCGATTCTGGAGCTCCTTGCGGGTGATGTTGCCGTCCGGGCTTTTGACGTGCAGGCTGTAGCCGCGGCCGTTTTCGACGTAGCTGAGACTCGCGGTTCCGCCGCGGATGTCGATGGCCGGGCCGGGCACCGCCGGCCCGTTCTTGAGCGGGTACAGCAGGCCGCCGAGCAGCTCGGTGCGGCCGCCGTCTTGCCGAAGCGCGGGCATGCTGCCTTCGGTCTTGTAACCGAAGAGCCACAGGTCGCCGCCGTAGTTGCGGACGAGCGGGTCTTGGCCGAACTCGATGTTGAGCTGCCGGGCAAACAGACGCTGCGGGTGGCGGACGACGACGGGCTTGGGGCCGATCGTGTCGTCGAAGTGAACGTCACCCGAGCCACGCTCGGTGTTGGTGTAACCCTGGCCGTGCTTGCCCGCACCGCCGGCGGTGCCGGCGTCGATGTGGCGGAACGAGACACTTCGCTCGCCGTCCTGGATCAGGCCGACGGCACCGAAGGCGATGTGCTCGACGGTGAACGACTCGCCGTCGCCGGGAATTCGAAGCTGTGCCAGATCGCCGGATTCGCGGTTGGCCTTGTTCACGCCGATCGCCGACTGCATGCCGAGCAGCAGACGCGTTGTTTCGGGCACGACGATCTCACCTGTCACCGAGTAGCTGCCGACCGGCAGGTAGACGACGGCCGCCCCGGTATCGAGGGCCGCCTGGATGCCGCTGGTGTCATCTTCGCCGCCCGGCATCGCGCCGTGGTCCTGGACGTTGACCCACTCGCTCGTCGGCACCTCGGCGATGATGTCGAACATCGTCGTGCTGTCGGCGATCTCCAGCCGCATCGGCTTGGCTTCGGCACCGCCGAGCGTGAAGCTGCGGGTGACGTAGAAGTCGATCGAACCGCTCGGGGCGTCCTCACCGACCTTGCCGGTCGCTTCGACACCCTTTCCGTAGCCGTCGACCTTGACGTCGCGGAGGTAAAAGTGCCCGGCTCCAATCACTGCAGCGGCGTCCGACGCACCGCCTTCGAAGAGGCCGTCGACGACGACGATCTGGCTGTTGCTACCCGTCGAGCTGATGACGGGCACCTCGTTGCGGCTGGTCAGCCGGTGGAAGAAGTAGGCGTTGTTGTCGTTGCGGACGCCGAAGCTCCGCTGACCGATCAGCTCGATGTCCTCGAACGTCATCGAGTACTGGTAGTGCCTCGTGTCGATGCCGATGTCGAAGCCTTCGACTCGGAAGTCCTTGAGGAGCGCCGGGCCCGGCCAGTTGCGGGTCATCTTCAGGCCGGTGTGGCCGCTGTTTTCTCCGGCCTTGACGGTGACGCGTTCGATCGTGCCGCGGTTGCTGGCAACGTAGTCGATGGCGGTCGCGCCCGGGTTGCCGTTGCCGACATCGACGGTGAGGTTGATGACGCTGTGGCGGAACGCGCGGTTGCCGCCGCCGGAGATGGGCTTGTCGCCGGGCTTGGTGCGCTTGTCGCTTTCGCTGCCCGTGATGATGACGGGCTTGCTCGTCTCGGCGTCGCCGTAGCCGTCGGCATTGTCGGCGAGCTTGATGATCGTGCCGTCGCGGCTTTCGCCGACAAGCAGCAGGCCGGCCATCCAGCCGCCGGACCAGCCGTGGTCGCTCCGCTTGCTCTCGATCGGCCCGCTGACGAGGTACGTGCCGTCGGGGAAGTAGATGAACGGCGGCGTGCGGTAGCGGCTGAACGTTCGGCCGCCGAGGAACTCGCTCGGCTCGCGTTCGGCACCGAACATCTCACGGATGATCTTGTTGATCGCCGCCGTGTCGTCCGTCTTGCCGTCCCCGACGACGCCGTAATCGCGGACGTTGAGGACGCCCGCATCGTCCGGCGGGACGAAGTGGATGTCCTTCGTCTCACGTGCCCCGTTCGCAAAGACCGGCACGGCAGCGGCGAGGCCCGCGAGGGCGGCGACAGCAACTAGGAGTCTCCTCATGGGTCGTGACTTTACACGAAACAGAAGCGGCCGACACGACAGAAAGCGTATCGGCCGCCGGATTGCGGAGCAGGATGTCGGGACCGAACCTACTTGCGACGCCGCATGCCCAGAAGGTCAAGCCCGGCTACGCCCGCAAGAGCCGACGTCGGCTCCGGGATAAAGACGGCGTTGAACGACGCCTGCACGTCGGCGGCGCTGATCGGGGCGTCATAAAGACGAACCGCGGCAATCTCGCCGGTGAACGGGCCGTTGGGCGTCGGTGCCTTGATGCCACTGTTGGCATCGGCGATTCCGGTGCGGTCGGCTCCGGCGAAGCCACCGGTGGCCGCGGTGCTGCCGACGGGCGAGCCGTTGACGTAGAGCGTGGCGTCGCTGCTCGTCTTGACGAGGACCACCTGGATGAACTCGGCCAGCCCGATCGACGCCAGGTCGAAGTCGATGCTGCCGTTGGTCACGCCCGCCCGCAGGGTCGAGCCGGTCAGGCCGATGCCCGTGCCGGTGCCGGAGCCGCCGGACTCGAAGAGCGTCTCGAGGCCGTCGAAGTCGCTGGGCCGGAAGAAGACCTCGACGCTGGCGTCGTTGCCGAACGACGAGAGGCCGGCGTCGTTGCGGGCGTAGTAGCTGCCGTCGAAGACGACCGCGGAGTCGATGGCCGAGGCCGGGCTCGGGTCGAGCGTGGTGACGGTGTAGATGCCCGCGCCGCCTTGGGCGGAAAAGGCGAGGTTCTGCCCGCTGGCCGGGCCGGTGTCGGCCCAGGACGCGTCGCCGGTCATGAGCGAACCGGCGTCGTAGAAGTCGTCCGCGCCGTTGGCCATGAGGGCGGCGGAGCTGAGCGTGGCGGTGGCGGCGACGCCGAGGGCGGCGAACGAGAGCGTGGTGGGATTGATCATGGTTTCCTCCGAATGTGGCGTCCTGCCGTCGACGTGACGGCCTCCTGGACAGAAGTCGAACGCCGACCGACTGAGCCGGCGTCCGATGAAGTGGCTGATTTGACTCACGCCTTGCGACGCCGCAGGCCCAGCAGGCCGAGCCCGGCAATGCCGGCGAGGGCGGAGGCCGGCTCGGGGATGACGACGGCGTTGTATGACGCCTGCACCTCGGAAGCATCGAGAGCATCGCTGTAGAAGCGAACGAGGGCGATCTCGCCGGTGAAGTCGCCGTTCGGCACGTTCTTAGCTGTGCCGTCACTCGAACCAATCGCGAAGTTGTTGTTTCCCGATATGTTCGATGGATCATCCGTCGTCCCCGCGACTCGCTGTCCGTTTACGTAGAGCGTGAACCGGTCTTCTGCATTAGAAGGGTCGGCGTCAGCATCAAGGACGTAGACCGCCTGAATGAACTCACCGCCTGCGATGAGCGGGGTGAGGTCGAAGTCGAGCTGCGGCTCGTCACCACCTGCCGATGCAGCCCGAAGCGTCGAACCGGTCAATCCAATGCCGGTGCCGAGACCCGAGCCACCGCTTTCGGCGATCGTCTGGTTGCCGCCGATCGCCAGCACATCCGGGCGGAAAAAGACTTCGAAACTCGCCGTGTCGTCGTTTAGGAACTGCCCGCCCTGCCGCGCACGAATGGTGCCGTCGAAGACAACGGCGCTGTCAATATTCGTTGCGGGACTCGGATCCATGCTCGTGACGGTCGCGGTCCGAGCCGTGTTGTTGTTACCGTTGGTAAACGTGAGGCTGGAAGAGCTAACCGTGTCAACCCATGACGAATCGCCGGTGCTGACAGTGTCCGCATCAAATTCGGCAAAGAGCACTGCCGCCGAGGCCGGTAGGGATGAGGCGGTCATCGCGAAGATCGCAGTTGCAATGATATTCTTCATGCATTTCCTCCGAAGGAACCAGATTGGGCGGAGTTGCCCAGATTGGTAAGAGAAGCGTCGCCACGTGGCGACGCGGTCGTTTGCCCGACGTGCAGCTCACCCTGAAGGCGGGCCGGCGGGCGGTGAATTGGGTGCTTCAACCGCTCGGCCAGCATCGCCACGCCTTGGCGGCCGATGTGGCGGTCGGGGAGCAGGTACGTCGTCGTCTCCAGCCCGAGGAAGGCGGTGACGGTGGAGCCGAACGTGACCAGCGAAAGATCGCGCGGCACGTCCAGCCCCTGCCGGGCGGCGGCGTAGGCCCAGGTCATCAGGGCGTGCGCGCCGTACGCAATCACCGCCGTCGGGCGGTCGTCGGCAGCGAGCATCGGCGTGACGAGCCGCATCCGCTCCGGGCCAGGGTGATCCTCGTGAACGCTAGCCCGCACAACGCGCGGCGACAGGCCGGCCTCGACCATCGCGGCCTCGTAGCCGGCTTGGCGGTCGGTGTCGCTGTAGTGATTGCCGTGGCCGTAGAGGTCTTCGTCGAGGCCCGCATAGACGATGCGGCGATGGCCGAGGTCAAGCAGGTGCTGCGTCGCCGCCCGGCCCGCGGCGACATCGTCGATGTGGACGCAGTCGACCTCCCGCTTCGTGTTCAGCCAAACCGTCGGCACCTTGAGCTTCGCCAGCCGCGCTTCCAGAGCCGGCGGAACGTCGTGCGTGTAGTCGATCAGCAGGCCATCGCTGGCCGACTCGCGCACGAGTCGCGGCAGGCGGCCTTGCTCCTCCATCGCCGCGTCCGGCAGGCGGACGACGTTCAGGAACAGATCGTGGTCGTCCAGGGCCTCGTGAATCCCCGCCAGCATCTCCGGCGGCACCTCGCTGCGGCCCTTCTTCGTCCCCAGCAGCAGCGTCACGCAGCCGAACCGCCCCGCGGCGGTGCTGCGGGCGGCGAGATTCGGCCGGTAGTTCAACTCCTCCGCGGCGGCGAGGACGCGACGCACCGTTTCGGCCCGCACCTTCTCCGGCCGGTTGAAGCAGAGCGACACCGTCGACCGGTCGATGCCAAGCCGGCGGGCGATCGAAGATTGGGTGGCTCTGGCAGTCATTCCCGCGCGTGAACGGCAGTTCACGCGGGTGAATCGTACAACGGAATGGCACGGGTGCAAGCGCAAAATGCCGCACCTTCTACGTGGGGAATCAGGCGGTTAGACGGTCCAGGAGCAGCTTCACGAGCCGCAAATCGCAGCAGGTCGCGTACGCCCACCGCCCGCGGCCGAGCGTGCCGGCCAGGGCGGCGGGACGGCCGGGCAAGGCGTAGGTCGGAGTCGTCGGACCGCCAATGTACCGCGCGACAACGGTCGACGG
>CAYQCT010000136.1:0-2925 GCA_964416015.1 uncultured Tepidisphaerales bacterium | reverse complement strand
CGTGTTCGACTGTGATGTCGACCGGCTCGCGCACTTCCTCGCGACTGCGGACGCCCGTGACCCCTTCCAGAGGCGAGCCGGGCCGGGCGTGGTAGACGCCGTGACGGTCGACAAGGGCCGCCTTGGCCGTAATCAGCAGTCGACCGCCGGCTTCGACGTATTGCCGCAACGCCTCGCCCTCGGCCTCGTCCAGCAGCCGCGGCGAGGGAACGACCAGCAACTCGTACGCGTCGAACCGCGTCGCGTCGAAGCCGATGACGTCGATCGCACCGCCCTTCTCCCACAGCGGCCTATATCCGACGGCCATCGCGTGCAGGTGGTCGAACGTCAGCGGCTTGCCGTACGGCCCGGCGTGCAGGTGCTGGCGGAACTGGTCGACGTCGAAGACGACCGCCGCGTCCGCCCGCTTCGTCACGTCCGGCAGCGGCGTCTCGCGCAGGTCGGCGTCGCCGGTCAGCTCCTTCACGAACGCCAGCCGGTCGGCGAAGGGTTCGCCCGCGTAGTCGCAGACCGGCTGGCTGTTCTGCTCGACGTTGCCGCGATGCTGCCGCCAATGCCAGAACAACGCCATGTCGCAGCCGCGATCGCGGAGCTGCCGGAAGAAGTCGAGCCCCGTCCGGTCCGGCCCGACGCCCGTCTCGAGCACGCGCACCGGCTGCCGCGTCGAGGCGCGAAGCCAGTCGTTGACCAGCGCCCGGTACATCGCGTCGTCGCCGTGCCCGGCGGACGCCGCACCGGGATAGGCATCCCAGGCCGCACAGTCGAGGCTCGCCGCCAGCTTGCCGTGATCGAGGCCGCGATCGAGCATGGCCGTGCTGTTGTGCGTCACCCAGACGCCCTCCGGCACGCGCGGCTTGATCTCCTCGTACTGCTCCCGCGAGAAGTCGATCAGTTCGTCGGTGAAGAAGCGGGCGTAGTCGAGGGCCCAGCCACGCGTGACGCGGTCGTGCCGCGGCGTCGTGACCTCGCCCCAGTCGGTGTAGCGTTGGGACCAGAAGCTGAGGAACCAGGCGTCGTTCAGGGCGTCGATCGTCTCGTACCGGTCCTTCAGCCAGCCGCGAAACCGGAACTGCGCGTCCGGCGTGTGCGTTTCGGGCGGGGCCTTTTCAGGGCCGAGCAGCTCGTTGTCGATCTGCCAGCCGATGACGCGATCGTGCTGGCCGTACCGCTCGGCCATGGCGCGGGCGATGCGTCGGCAAAAGTCGCGGTAGATCAGGCTGCACGGGTCGACGTCTCGTCGCGAGCCCCAAGGCCGGCGGGTGCCGTCGCGGAGCTCGATCATGACCTGCGGGTACTGCATCGCCAGCCACGCCGGCGGCGTCGCGGTCGGCGTGCAGAGCACCAGGTCGATCGCGTGCGAATCGCAGAGCTCGACGAAGCGATCAAGCCAGTCCCACTCGTAGACGCCTTCGCGCGGCTCCATCGCGGTCCAGGCGAAGTCGAGGACGCGGACGATCGTCAAGCCGGCATCACGCATGAGCCGCAGGTCGCGGTCCCACTCGTCGGCGGGCGTGATCTCCGGGTAGTAGCTGGTGCCGAATCTCATGCGCGGAGAGACTAGCGGCTGGTCCTACCGTCGCCGCGGATGGCGATGCTTACGTACCGAACTGCCGGCGAGTCTCACGGGCCGGGCCTGTTCGCGCTCGTCGACGGCCTGCCGGCGGGTGTTGAAATTGACCGCGACTTCATCGACAACGAGCTGCGGCGTCGTCAGGGCGGCTACGGCCGCGGCGGCAGGCAGAAGATCGAGACGGACAAGGCCGAGTACCTGTCGGGCGTGCGGCTTGGCAAGAGCACTGGTGCGCCGATCGTCCTGAAGGTCAAGAACAAGGACAGCCGGCTCGACGACCTCGAGCGGACGCCGCCGCTCTACAAGCCGCGGCCGGGGCACGCGGACCTGGCCGGCAGCGCGAAATGGCTGACGACGGACTGCCGCGAGACCCTCGAACGCGCTAGTGCGCGAGAGACGGCAGCGCGGGTCGCGGCCGGAGCGTTGAGCCGGTGCCTGCTCAAGCCGTTCAGCATCGAGGCCTTCGGCTTCGTCCGTGCGGTCGGGCCGGCGACGGGCGACTTCGACGTGACGGCCGACAACTGGCGGGACATGCTCGCCCGGCGGGACGCGAACGACCTCTACTGCCCTGACGAGGCCGCGGCGGCAGAGATGCGGGCGTTCATCCGCGAGCAGAAGATGGCCAAAGACACGGCCGGCGGCATCATCGAATGCCACGTCTTCGGCTGCCCCGTCGGCCTCGGCAGCAGCATGAACTGGTTCGACAAGCTCGACAGCCGCATCGGCGGTGCGGTGATGGGCATCCAGGCGTTCAAGGGCGTCGAAATCGGTCTCGGATTCGAGACGGCGCGTCGGCCGGGGTCGAAGGTGCACGACGAGATCTTCTTCGACGAGGCCCAGCGGGAGACGCCGAACCTCGGCTACACCCGCGGCAGCAACAACGCCGGCGGCCTTGAAGGGGGCATGACCAACGGCCAGCCGGTCGTCGTCCGGGCTGCGATGAAGCCGATCAGCACGCTCGGCAAGCCGCTGCGGAGCATTGACTTGAACACCAAGGAGGCGAGCGAAGCCGGCTGGGAGCGTAGTGACATCAGCGCGATCAGCGCCGCTGGAGTGGTGCTGGAGAACGTCGTCGCCTTCGAAGTCGCCGCCGCCTTCGTCGCCAAGTTCGGCGGCGACAGCGTCCGCGAGCTCCGCCAGAACTACGACGCTTACCTGGGTGCCGCCCGGAGCGTCACGCGGGTCTAAATCGTTTCATTCAAAGAAGTGGCCCCGCATCTAAGGATGCGGGGCCGGACACGACGCGGTTCGCGTCGGGGGCAATCGCGAGCACGTCGTGCACGACAGTCTATTCCTTTATTGCACGTAGGGCAATACGTCCCCGGGACAGGCGATAGCCTCACGCAACTAGGTCA
>CAYQCT010000135.1:7695-8571 GCA_964416015.1 uncultured Tepidisphaerales bacterium | reverse complement strand
TTCATGGCAGGGACGACGAACCACTGGCGGGCCGGACGCAGCCGCCGCTAATCTTGCCGGAAGTCGTGCTGCCGGATCGGCGGTAGTTGCCTTGCCTTCCCTTGCCTGCCGTGTCGCTCGCCACGCCCCATGCCGCCGCGCCCGAGTTCACGCGGCGTGAGGTCTGGACCTGGTACGCCGCCGCGGCAGCCGTGCTGGCAGCGTTGTTCTACCTGCCGCACAACGGCCTATGGACACCGGGCGGCGACAGCGACGCCTACACCGCCATCGCCCGCAACCTCGTCCGCGGCGACGGCTTCACCTACAACGGCAACCCGGTCGCCATCTGCCCCATCGGCTGGCCGGCGGTGCTTGCGAGCTGGCTCTGGATCTCGCCCGACTTCGCCTTTCTGAAGTTCATGCAGGCGACGACGCTGCTCGTTGGGACGCTGCTGTTTTACCCCATTCTGCTGCATCTCACGCGTCCACGCACTGCTGCCGGAACGGTCGCATTGACGGGGATTCTGTACCCGGTCTACCCGCTGAGCTACTGGCTGCACTCGGAGCCGCTCTTCCTCGTCGTCGGCAATGTTGCGGTGCTGCTGGCGTTGCGGGTCGCCAGCCAACGCGGCTTCTCTGCCGGGCGGATCGTGATGATGGCCGGCATCGTCGGCCTGCTCGTGGCGGCGGTGCTGATTCGGTGGGGCGGCCTGCTGTACTGGGCCGTCGTCGCCGCGGCACTACTCGCACCGGCGGGCCGCCGTTGGCCGGACGCCCTGGCCTGGACAGCAGCTCTCGCCGGCGCAGCGGCGGCGGTCGCCGCATTCCAGCTCAGCCAGCCACCGGCACCGAAGCCGGTCGAGGCGGGCCCGACGATGTACGTCATCTCGGGCGACC
>CAYQCT010000135.1:0-7685 GCA_964416015.1 uncultured Tepidisphaerales bacterium | reverse complement strand
CACGACGAAGCCCACCAACAACTCCGGGGCCGGCACGACGCGGCCGACGACACGCATCGCTGCGACGCGGCCGGTCGCCGTCGAAGACGCCGAGGTGCGGGCGGTGCCCGTCGTTCGTCAAGACAACGACGCGCTGGGTCACGGCCCGATGCTGGCACAGTCCGGCACACGGGCGGCGTTCGAGGTGGCTGAACGTGTCTTTCACACCGGCAAGTGGCCCGCATGGACGCTCTGGTATCCGCTCCGCTTCGGCGACTCCGTCCCGCTGGCCGGCATCGTCGCGACCTTCGTCGGCTGGACCGCATTCGGCCTCTTCCTCGTCACGACCTTCCGCCTCGTCCGCCGCGGCGGGACGGGCGGCCTCCTGCTGCTCGGCGTCGCGGCGTACGTCGCGGCCTGGGCGGTGCTTTGGCCGAACGTCAACGCACGCTATCTCGTCCCGATCGCGCCGCTGCTGATCTTCGGCGTCGTGGCCGGGGTGAAGCCGACGCTGCAGATGGCCGGCTTCGGCGAGCGGACGACGCGACGCATGCCGTACGTCGTCCTCGCCAGCATCTTCGCCGCCAACGCCGGGCTTTGGACGTACGACACCATCATCGCCCGCACCGGCGACGACTACCTGACGCACTACGAGGGCGGCGATCCCGCCGAACTCGCCGCCGCCGCCGCATGGCTTCGCCGGGCGGACGTCGCGCCGGGCGAAGTCGCCGTCAGCGACCGCTACAACAACTTGGGCCGCATCCGTCACAGCCCGGCCGGCCCGCGTGCGTTCACGCTTTTGGTCGATGTCCCGCTGGTCTCGGTTCCAAAGCAACTCGACGCCGCCCCTTGGATGGCCGAGATCCCGCACTGGGCCGACCGGCGCGGCGTCCGCTACTACCTGTATCAACAGCCCGCCTTGCCCTGGCGACTTTGGCACCTACGCCTGCCGAACTGGTTGCACCACCGTCTCGCCGAGAGCGAAGCTCCACCGACCCCGACCGGCGGTTGGCAGCTTTGGCAGATGACTTACCCGAACGACGGCCCGCCGCGGATGAAACTGGTCGAGGTAGAAGACCTTGATGAGGCGACGCTCCCGGATCGCGTGCCGGGCATCCGATAACTCTGTAGAACAACGCCGCTACACCACTTCGAGCGGAAGAAGTTCGCCCTCGACGCCGGTCGCTTTCTCTACTTCGAAGCAGCCGACGGCGTTTCGCCTCAGATCCGTGAGGTAACCGGTGGTGCCGAGTGCGATGGCAAGATCACGGGCGAGGCTGCGTACGTAGAAGCCTCGGCCGACCCGCATCGAAATTCGCAGCGTCGGCCAGGCGTATTCGATCAGCTGTAGGTCATAAACCATCACCGGCCGCGGCGGCAGGACGACGTCGGCACCGCCGCGGGCCAGGTCGTACGCCCGGCGGCCGGCGACTTTGATCGCGCTGTAGGCGGGCGGCGTCTGCTGGATCTCGCCTCGGCAGGCTGCGAGCACCGCCGTGACCCGCTCCATCGCCGCCGGCTTGGCCGAAACATCCGGAACTTCGGCGGATTCCGGATCGAGCGTCTCCGTCGTCACGCCGAGCCGCAGCGTCGCGTCGTACGTCTTGGGCATCGCCATCACATCGTTGCTCTTCTTCGTCGCCCGGCCGACGAGGGCGACGAGAACGCCGGTCGCGAACGGGTCGAGCGTCCCGGCGTGACCGACCTTCGTGCCGCGGCCGAATCGACGCTTGACGGCATCGAGCGCCCGCGCCGACGTCTGACCGGCCGGCTTGTCGAGAACGAGGAAACCTTCAGGCATGGCCGGATCAGCGGGTGGCCGACGCGCCTTCCTCACGCCAGATTGCGTACTGCTGCATGACGACTTCCATCGCCGCCCGCAGCATGGCAACACGATCGCCCGTGTCGGGCGTTTCTATACGGGTCGCCTCTTTGCGGACGTAGTCCATCATCAACCGTTGCTGCTCGTCGAACATCAATGCGTTGGCGATGTTTCTTTGGATGTCTTCGAATGCTGGCGTCGTTGCTTCCTGCTTTGCGACGACTTTCGCCAGATAGAGCTTGCCGTCGGCTTCGACGACGGGCGTCAGCTCACCCTGGGCCGTCTGCCAGACGGCATCGTCGACGGCGCGGACGCGGAAGCTGCCCGGCTGCAGCGGCACGAGCGACGCCGGTAACCGGCCGCCGCGTTCGGCGTAGTCGGGGTCGTCGCCGTGGGCGCGGGCGAGTTCCTCGAACGACTCGCCATCGACGGCCAGTTGTCGAACCCGCGCCGCCCGCTCGCGTGCCGTCGCAAGGCCCGCCTCGTCCGGCTCGAAGACGATCAGCTGGAAGTCAATTCCTGCTGGCGTCGTGATTTCGCCGCTCGCCTGGGCGGCGTCGTAGGCCTCGCGTAGCTCCGCCGCGCCCGGCCGGACACGCGGCAGGACGTGGCGGCGGAGGAAGATGTCGCCGAGTCGGCGTCGGTACTCGTCTTCGCCGAGCCGCTCCAGACTCATGCCGTATTGCTCGCGTGCCGCCTGCCGTGCCGCGACTTCGCTGCCGCCGTGGTCGCTGATGAAGCGTTCTCGCCACAAGAGCACCAGGTTCTCTGCGTTCTGCCGGTCGGTCGGGCCGGTGTGTCGTTCGTAGACGGCCAGCTGCAAGCGTTCCTGTTCGCGACGACGAAGCTCGCTGACGATCACCTCGGCGGCGGCGTTGCGGAAACGGGTCGGGTCGTTCGTCGACAACGCCAAACCGCGAAGCTCATTGCGGCGGGCGTCGATGACGTCGTCGGCATAGATGGCGACGCCGTTGACCTCGCCGAGAATGCCGCCGATCGTGCGGTAGCCTTCGCTTTCTTCGGCTTCGCTCAGGCCATCGTCGATCGTCGCACCCGACGGCGTGACGGGCGCTTCCAGGGGCTCGTCGCCCGTCTCGTCGATCGTGCGCACGTCGACATCCGGCTCAAGCAACGGCGGCACGTCGTCCTCGTCCAGCGACGGCGGGCCGACCTCGGCTGCGCATCCGACGAGGAGCAGCAGCGGCACAAGCGTGAGACGGAGCACGCGGCATGGTATCGGCCTCGCCCGACGGTGTCGGCTACCGTCGCTGCGTCGTGCGTCGCATTGCTCAGATCAGCGACATCCACTTCGGAGCCGACGACCCGCCGGCCGTCGAGGCGTTGAAGCGGGACCTGCTGGCCAACCCGTACGACCTGCTCGTCGTCAGCGGCGACTTCACGCAACGCGCCCGGCCGGGCCAGTTCCGCGCGGCGACGGCGTTCCTGGCGGACCTGCCCAAGCCGCATCTGTACGTGCCGGGGAATCACGACGTGCCGCTGCACGACGTGTTCACGCGGTTCACGCGGCCGATGAGCCGGTACAAGCGTGGCGTCACCGAAGACCTTCGGCCGGTGCATCGCGATGAGCAGCTCGTCGTCATCGGCCTGAACACGGCCCGCGCATTTTCCTGGAGCTGGCACGGCTTCTGGAAGGACGGGCGGATTAATGCCGATCAGCTGCTCGACGTGCACCTCGAATGTCTCGAGAGTCCGGCGGATGCGTTCAAGGTCGTCGTGACGCATCACCCGTTCCTGCCGCCCCCGGGAGCGCGGGCGCACGGCGTGGTACAGGTCGACGCCGACGATGCAGAGGAAGCACCGAACCTTCGCCAGCACTTCGGCCGCGACGCCCGGCCGCAGGTCGTGCACGGCAGTCGGCGTGCGTTACGCACGATGGAAGCCGTCGGCGTTGAGATGCTGATGGCGGGCCACCTGCACATGAACTACAGCGGCGACGTCCGTAGCCACCACGAAACCGTCCGCCGCAGCATCCTCGCCGTACAAGCCGGCACCGCCTGCAGCCACCGGAGGCGGGGCGAGCCCAACGCGTACAACCGCATCACGATCGAAACCGCCGCCTTCGACGGCCTGCCGCAGGACCGCGTCTCGATCGATGTTCGCACGCTCGAGGACGACGAATTCGGTACGGGCGCGTGCAACGTCTACGAACGCTGCGACGACGGCTGGACGCAGGCAACTTCCTAACGTTGCCGCATGAGCGATGTTTTGCCCGTAGCCGTCCTGGGATGCGGGCGGATGGGCCGGTTGCACGCGCGGGTGTACAGCGAGATGCCGGGCGTCGAGCTCGTCGGCTGCTACGACCGCGAGCCGGCCGTCGCCGCGGCCACTGCCGCCGAGTACGGCGGCCGGGCCTTTGAAAAACCCGAAGACATTGCGGCGGCCGGCGTGAAGGCGGTGACGGTCGCAGTGCCGACGCTGCACCACGAGGACGTTGCCATGCCTCTGCTCGAGGCCGGCATCGCGTGTCTCATCGAAAAGCCACTCGCCGGCGACGCCGCGACGGCCCGGCGGATCCGCGACTTCGCCGAACGGCAGGGCGTCGTCGTCCAGGTCGGGCACATCGAACGCTTCAACCCGGCCGTCCGCAGCCTCGCCAAGCTTGGCGTCGAGCCGCGATACGTCGAGGTCGTCCGCATCAGCCCGTTCCCGTTCCGCTCGATCGACGTCGGCGTCGTGCTCGACGTCATGATCCACGACATCGACGTCGTCCTGAGCCTTGCCCGCAGCGAGGTCGTCGACGTGCAGGCGCACGGCGTCAGCGTCGTCGGCGCCGGCACCGGCGAGAGGCCGGCCGAGGACGTCTGCAACGCGCGCCTGACCTTCGCCAACGGCTGCGTCGCCACACTCACCGCCAGCCGGCTGGCGCTCAAGACCGAACGCCGGCTGCGCGTCTTCAGTGCCGAGGCGTACGTCTCGCTCGACTATCAGAAAAAGCAGGGCGTCAGCGTCCGCCGGACCGGCAACGTCGACCTGCTCCGAGAGACGGTCGCCAAGATTCGCGAGGGCGAGATCACGGACCTGGCCGGCCTGAACTTTACGAAGCTGATGAATGTCGAGCAGCTGACGATCGAAGAGGTCGAGCCGTTGCGGGCGCAGCTCGACGCGTTTGTGGCCAGCGTGGTCGAGGGCGTGCCTGTCGTCGTGCCGGCGGCGGCGGGCGTGGCGGCGGTCGAGGTGGCCGAGCGGATCGTGGCAGCGTTGCCCGCGCCGCACCTGGCTTGAGGCACGCATTGATTCCCGCCGCTGATGCCTTACCGTCATCGCCAGCGGTGCGTGGCTTCCTCATTCTGATCGCTCTTCTGCTGCTCACGGCCGTCGCCGCGCCGGTTGCTGCCCAGACAGAGCGGGGCAACCGCGTCACGCAGGTCGGCTACGAAGGCCACTTCGAGCCCGGCGGCTGGATCCCGCTGCGTGCCGTCGTCTCCGCGCCCGGCGACGTGCCAGGGCCGTACATCCTGCGCGTCATCTGCCGTGATCTTGACGGCGACACCGTCACGTACGACCGCACCTTCACGCTCTCCGCCGGCGGCGGGCAGGAAGTCTGGACGTACTTCAAATTGCCGCGCGTCGGCACCACGCTCAGCCCGGCCGAGGATTTGGCGGTCGTGCTGACGTCGCCCGATGGCCAGGAGCTGCAACGACTTGCTTTGCCGAATCGACCGGTCGAGGCGGTCGATCGCATCCGATACGGCGGAGGACCGGCGAGCAGCGTCCCGGGGCGATTGATGCTCGTCGTCGGCGGCGAAGGCGGCGGGTTCTTCCCGGGCGTGCTCGAGTTCAGCCCCGAGGTCGCCGGCCTTACCGGAATCAACGTGCCGCTCTCGGTCAGCACCGATGACCTGCCCGACCGCGCCATCGGCTACGACGCGATTCACACCGTCGTCTGGCAGAACGCCGACCCGACCGACCTTCTCGCCGGCGGCGGAGCACAGATGCAGGCGTTGCGGGCCTGGCTCGTCGCGGGCGGCCGGCTCGTCGTGACGCATCCGGGCGATTGGCAGTCGCTCGAGCCGATCTTCGACCTCCTGCCGGTCGATCCTGTCGCGGCGATCGATCTGCCGAACCTGCTCTGGCTGCGCCGACTTGCCGTCACCGGCGACGGCATCGGTCCGCCGGTCGGTTTTGCGACGGCACCGGGGCCGTTCCGCTTCGTCCTCGCCAGTGCCAAGCCGGAGGCGATGGTGACGCAGTGGCTCCTGCCGGACGAGGTTCCGCAGGATGCGGCCCGGCAGTACGACGACGTCGCCTCCGCCGGCCGATTCCCGCTGGCGGTCTCCGGCGGCTACGGCTTTGGTCACGTGAGTTGGCTCGCGACGAACCTGGGCAACACCGCCGTCGCCGGAAGCCGCACGGCACCGACCGCCGGCTGGGCCTCGATCTGGTCGCACGTCATCGGCACCGGCGACAGGCCCGTGCTCGACCCATCGGAGTCGCAACAGCGGAGCTTCCGCCTCGACGCCACCCGCGACATCGCCTCCGGTCCCGAGAGCGCAACCGGGCTCGTCGGCAAGGGGGCGGCCCTCGTGACGCTGGCGATCGCGTTCTTCATCGGCTACTGGTTGCTCGCGGGGCCGGGCGCGTATTTCCTGCTGCTACGGAAGAAAAAGACGCACCTGAGCTGGTGGACGTTCGGCGCGACGGCGGTTGCAGCGGCGGGGTTGACGGTGCTGCTGACGAGCCTGATCCTGCGTGGGCCGGCCGAAGTCGTGCACGTCACGCTCGACCGGCTCGGGCCCGACACGCCGCGGGTGATCAAGTCGGACCTGGGCATCTACATCCCGCGCGACGGCTTGCAAACGATCGCCGCCGCGGCAGATGCGACGCTCTCCGGCGACATCAACACGCCGCCGCCGACGCTCACGCCGCTGACGCCGCCACGACGCGGCCTGGGCAGCGGCGTCTCGGCCCGCACGAACCCGGCGACCTACCACGTCCCGCTCGACGCCTCGGCCACCGTCGACGTGCCGTACCGAAGCACGCTCAAGAAGCTCAACGCCACCGTCGCCGCCCCGGCCGTGGCGGGCATCGAGGGCAACGCCGCCCTGACGCCGGGCAGTCAATTTCCCGTCGGCCAACTCGTCAACACCAGCGGCAGCGACCTCGTCAACGTCCACATCGTCTACGCGTTCATGCGAGGTACGCGGCGCGAGGTGATGGTCCTCTACGCCCCGCAGTGGCAGAACGGGCTGGCGCTTCCGTCGCTCGCCGAGGTCTATCGGCCGACCGATGCCGCGCCGCTGCCGCGGGTCAGCATGCGCAACACGCGTAGCACGCGGCAGCCGACCGATGCCTTCGTCTGGGGCGAGCTGCGGAACGACTGGGCCGAGCAGTACTGGTTCCGCCTGCGGAACCTGCGAGAGAACCAGCTCGCGGTGGCCGGTGGCAGCACCTTCGACGACTGGGATCGGCCGCACCGCGCGACGCCGGTGATGCTCTCGTTGTTCGACCTGCTGCCGCCGATGCGGGCCGGTGTGCAGGGCGGTGATTCGGTCGGGCTCGTCCGGCCGGGGCGTCGCGACTGGGACGTCTCGGCCGCCGTCATGGCTGGGAATCTGGTGATCATCGGCGAGACGGAACAAGCACCGACGCCTCTGCCGCTGGAGGTCAACGGCCGCTCGATCGGCGGCGAGGGCACGGTGATTCACCAGTTCGTCCTGCCGCTGGACCGAACGCAGGTCGCCCGCGCCGAAGCCGCTGGCTTCGCCCGTCAGCAGGAGGACGAAGCGCTGTTGGAAGAGGCCGAGCGAGAAGAACCAGCCGCGTCCGCAGAGGATCAGGAGACACCAAGCCCATGAGCGACCCCGCCGAACCGGTCATCAAGACCGTGAATCTGACCAAGCGTTACGGGCAGCTCGTGGCGCTG
>CAYQCT010000134.1:6387-8631 GCA_964416015.1 uncultured Tepidisphaerales bacterium | reverse complement strand
GGGGACGGTGCCGTAGCGGCGGAGGTCGCGGTACCACTCGTAGTGCTCGCGGTCGATACCGATCTCGGTCATCCGGCTGTCTAGGACGTCGAGGCGTTCCTCGCGTTGACTGCCGCCGATGATTTCGCCGATGCCGGGGGCCAGGACGTCCATCGCGGCGACGGTCTTGCCGTCGTCGTTCATCCGCATGTAGAAGGCTTTGATGTCCTTCGGATAATCCGTCACGACCACCGGGCGTTTGAAGTGTTGTTCGGTCAGGTACCGTTCGTGCTCGGTTTGGAGATCGACGCCCCATTCGACGGGGAACTCGAACTTCTTCTTGCTGTTCTTCAGGACGTCGATCGCCTCGGTGTACGTCATCCGCTCGAAGCTGCTTTCGACGAACGACTCCAATCGCGTGATGGCTTCCTTGTCGATGCGGTCGGCGAAGAATTGCATGTCGTCGCCGCGCTCGTTCAGGAGCGTTTTGAAGATGGCTTTGAGGAACTTCTCCGCAAGATTCGCGTCGTCGTTCAGGTCGGCGAACGCCAGCTCCGGCTCGATCATCCAGAACTCTGCGAGGTGGCGTGGCGTGTTGCTGTTCTCGGCCCGGAACGTGGGGCCGAAGGTGTAGACCTTCGATAAAGCCAGGCAGTAGGCCTCGACGTTGAGTTGGCCGCTGACGGTGAGGTGGGCGGGTTTGCCGAAGAAGTCCTGTTTATGGTCGACGTTGCCGCCTTCGTCCCGCGGCAGGTTGTTGGCGTCGAGCGTGCTGACGCGGAACATCTGCCCGGCGCCTTCGGCGTCGCTCGTCGTGATGATCGGCGTGTGAATCCAGTAATAACCCTTCTCGTCGAAGAAGGTGGGCGACGTCGCGGAGGTATTCGAGCGTGTGCCGCTTGGCGGAGACGGGGTAGGTGTCGGGATCATCGACGCTGCCGACGAGTTCGACGATGTCGGCCTGGACTTCGTACGACTGCCCCTTGCCCTGCGACTCGACGAGCGTGCCGACGACCTTGATCGCGCAGCCGGCGGTGAGGTGCTGGACGACGCCCGTGTAGTTGTCGAGGTCATTTTTGGCGACGACCTGGATCGGGCTGAAGCAGGAGCCGTCGTGGAGGTTGATGAACGACAGGCCGGCCTTGGAGTCGCGGCGGGTGCGGACCCAGCCCTGAAGCGTGATTGTTTTGCCGACGTGGTCGCCGCCGGCGAGGGAGGCTTGGACGGACGTAACCGGAGCGGCGGGCATGGAAGGAATGTACGGCCGGCGACCGACATCGGCATCTCGCTGCCGTAGTGTGGCGGCCCCTTCCCGCTGCACAGGATCTGCTTGTCTTCCATCGCCCGCTTTGATCAACTCGGCCTGCTGCCGATCCTTCTCGACAACGTGCAGGCCGAGGGCTACGACACGCCCACGCCGGTCCAGGCGATGGCGATTCCGCCCGTGCTCGAAGGCCGCGACGTCCTCGGCAGCGCGCCGACCGGCACCGGCAAGACCGCCGCCTTCACGCTGCCGATCCTGCACACGCTCGGCCAGGACAACCCCGGCGGCGGCGGTCGTAGGCCGATCCGGGCGCTTGTCATTTGCCCGACACGCGAGCTCGCCACGCAGATCGCCGACAGCCTGCACGTCTATGGCCGCGGCACCGGCCTGCGGCACACGGTCGTCTTCGGCGGCGTCGGCCAGCACCGGCAGGTTCAAGCGCTCCGCCGCGGCGTCGACGTCCTCATCGCCACGCCCGGCCGCCTGATGGACCTCATGAATCAGGGGCACATCGACCTGTCGCGTGTCGGCGTCTTCGTCCTCGACGAGGCCGATCGCATGCTGGACATGGGCTTCATCCCCGACGTTCGTCGCATCGCCGCGGATTTGCCGGAGAAGCGGCAGACGTTGTTGTTCAGCGCGACGATTCCGCCGACGATCAAGAAGCTCGTCGCCGAGCTGATGCATCAGCCGGTCCGCGTCGAGATCGAGCAGAAGGAAGCGACCGTCGACACGGTCGAGCAGGGCATCCTCTTCGTGAAGAAGGCGGATAAGCCGGACCTCTTGGCGCACGTCGTCGAGCGGTACGGCGTCGCGTGCGGCATCGTCTTCAGCCGGACCAAGCACGGCGCCGACCGCATCGTCAAGCAGCTCGAGCAGCGTGGCATCACCGCCGCGTCGATCCACGGCAACAAGAACCAGAACCAGCGCCAGCGGGCGCTCGACGCATTCAAGCGAGGCCGCGTGCCGATCCTCGTCGCGACGGATGTGGCCGCCCGCGG
>CAYQCT010000134.1:2831-6377 GCA_964416015.1 uncultured Tepidisphaerales bacterium | reverse complement strand
CATCGACGTCGACGGGATTTCGCACGTCATCAATTACGATCTGACGCACGAACCCGAGACGTACGTCCACCGCATCGGCCGCACGGGTCGGGCCGGGGCGAGCGGCATCGCGCTCAGCTTCTGCGACGGCGAAGAGCGGGCGTACCTGCGCGACATCCAGAAGCTGCTCGGCCGAGAGATCGAGGTGCACACGGACCATCCGTTCGCCGACGGCAAGCAACGCGTGCCCGCCCCGCGCCCGCCGCGTGGTCCGTCGGGACGAGCGTCGACGCCGCGGGACGAGCCGCCGAAGCGGGATCATCCGTTGAAGAAGGCTGGGAACAAGAAGGTCGCGAAGAAGGCACCGGCTCCGGGCAAGCCAGGTCCTGGTCAGCACGCCCGCAAGAAGAAGCCGCACCGCAAGGGCAAACGCCCTGCGGCGCGGGCGGCAGAGTGACGCTACACCGTCGCCGCGTCTTGCGGTAGGCTCGCACGTCCGATGCGGACCTGGCCGACGCTGCTGATGATTCTGATGCTCGCCGCGACCGCCTTCGGGCAGCCACCGGGCGGCGGCGGAGGTTCGTCGGCGACTCAGGGCCCGGTGTCGGACCTCAGCGAAGGCGTCGAAGCCATCGGCGATGCGACGGTGCAGGCGGCCAAGGGCGGCGGGCCGAGCGTGGACGATCCGGAGCACGACTCGCTGGCGTCGCCGCGCCAGACGGTGCTGACCTTCCGCGAAAACATGGGCTACTTGCGGGAAGGTCGCGAGCAGGCGTGGCCCCGCGTGCGGCAGACGCTGGCCGTGCCGGACGGCATGAGCGACGTCGATCTGCGCGCCGCCGCGGACGCACTCGACCGCGTCTTCGACCGCTTCGGCGAGATCAGTCCGAGCAGCCTGCCCGGCCGCGACGCGGTGCAGGCGACCGGCGTCGGCCGCGTCGAGGTCTTCCCGCGTCGCCTCGACCACCGCCGCCTTTGGCAGGAGCTCGGTGACGCGCCGGACGGCGAGATTGTCGTCAGCCGTGGCAGCGACGGCGACTGGCAGTTCGAAGCCGGCACCGTCGCCGGCGCGGCCGATCTGCTCAACAGCGTCCGCAGCGTCGCCCCGCGCTACCCGGCGGACGGCAACGAGATGCTGCAGCGCGTCCGCGCGATTCTGCGGCCGACGTGGGAGCAGACGCCGTGGTGGGGCTGGTTCGCCCTCGGCGGTTGCGTCGCAGCAGGCTTCGTCCTGGGCACGATCGTCGCGCGGATCGGTCGTCGCGTCGGCAACTCCTTCAAGGAACGCAACGTCGACTTCGCCGCCCGCGCGTTCCGCGAGGCCGGCCCGGCGCTCGGGTTCATCCTGTTCGTTGCGGGTGTCGTCATTGGCAGCGGCTTCATCATGTTCGGCCCGACGCTTTCGAACTGGCGGTGGTCCGTCGCGAAGCTGCTGACCCTGGTCGCGCTCGGCTACGCGATCTTCAAACTTGCCGGCATCGTCGGCGGCTTCCTCGCCAATCGCGGCCGCGGCAAGGACGACGGCCGCGACCACAGCTACGCCGCGACCGTCGCGCCGTTCGTCGTCGAAGCCGTCCGCTTCGGCATCGTTCTGCTCTTTCTCGCGGTCGTCCTGCAGAACCTGTTCGGCGTCAGTGCCGGCGCGCTCGTCACCAGCTTCGGCGCCGTCGGCCTCGCCATCGGCCTCGCCGCCAAGGAGTCCGTACGCAACTGGCTGGGCGCGATGACCATCTTCTTTGCCAAGCCGTTCGTCGTGAAAGATTGGATCATCTTTCAAGACGAGTTCGGCCAGGTTGAACGCGTCAGCCTGAACGCGACGCACATCCGCACCGTCCGCGGCGAAGTGATGGTCGTGCCGAACATGAAGTTCATCGACGGCACCGTTCTCAATGCTAATCGCAGGCACTACTTGCGTCGCGAGATGAACATCGCGGTGCCGTACGACTCGACGCCGGACGAAGTGGACAAGGCATTGAGCGTGCTACGCGAGGTGCTGACGAGCGACGAAGTGCAAGATGACGGAAATTATGGCGAGATTGGCAAGGAGCCGCACATCACGTTCCAGAACTTCAACTCGGACCACTTGCAGCTTCGCGCGTACTACTGGTACAAGATACCCGCGAGCGAAGCCGGTTGGTACGACTTCCTCAGTCACAACGATCTAGTCAACCGCCGCCTGTTCAACGCGTTCGACGAGGCTGGTCTCAGCTTCGCCTTCCCGACGCAGACGCTGCGGCTGACCGACGACGGTGACCGCGGGTTGCAGGTGAAGATCAGCGGCGACGCCGAGACCGGGTCGGAACAGAACTGACGTCAACGCGCGACCGTCGAAGAGCAGGCAATGATGCGGCATGCGTGCCGCCCAGCTTGTCGAGCCGAAACGGATCGAAGTCGTCGATGCCCCCACGCCCGAGCCGGGCGAGGGCGAGGTTCGTGTGAAGGTCGCAGGCTGCGGCGTCTGCGCGAGCAACGTCCCGCCGTTCGAAGGCCGCGAGTGGTTCGAGTATCCGATGACGCCCGGCGACCTCGGCCACGAAGCGTGGGGCATCGTCGACGCGATTGGACGCGATGCGGGCGGGCTCGTCGAGGGCGATCGCGTCGCTATGTTGAGCTACAAGGCGTACGCAGAATATGATGTCGTCGCGGCCGGCAATGTAGTAAAGCTGCCAGAAGTCATCGGCGAGATGCCGTTTCCTGCAGAGCCGTTGGCTTGTGCGATCAACATCTTCAAGCGAAGCAACGTGAGGCCCGGCGACCACGTCGTGATCGTTGGGGTCGGGTTCCTCGGTGCCCTGCTCGCAGGCCTCGCGAAGCAGGCCGGCGCGAGTGTCATCGCCACGACGCGGCGGGCGGACGCTCTTGAACATGCGGCAAAAGTTGGTGCGAAGACTGTCGTCATGGACGACCACGAAGCCGCCCTGTCCCGCACCCGCGACCATCTTCCGGAGGCGGGAGCGGACGTTGTCATCGAATGCGCCGGCAAGCAATGGCCGCTCGATTTTGCATCTGAGCTTGTTCGTGAGCACGGGCGCCTTGTCATTGCTGGCTATCACCAGGACGGGCCACGGCAAGTTAATCTGCAACAGTGGAACTGGAAAGGACTTGATGTTGTCAACGCCCATGAACGGAACCCGCAGACGTACGTTGATGGGATGCACGAAGCGGTGGAGGCGGCGGCGGCGGGGCGATTGCAGTTCGTGCCGCTTCTAACACACGAGTTGCCGCTCGAGAAACTCGGCGAGGCATTGCAGATGAACATCGATCGACCGACTGGGTTCTTGAAGGCGTACGTCACGCCATAGTCTTGCCGCGTGCGGATCCTGATGACGACCGACTGCGTCGGCGGCGTGTGGTCGTACGCGATGACGCTCTGCGGCGGGCTCGCTGCTGCGGGTGTCGAGGTCACGCTCGCCGCGACAGGCGGGTTGCTGCGGCCGGATCAGGCGGCGCAGGCAGCGGCGTTGCCGAACGTTGACCTTCGCCATCGGCCGCTGCGGTGCGAGTGGATGCAACCGCCGCTCGCCGACGTTCCCGCGGTGGTGGCGGTGCACGGGGATCAACGGCTGC
>CAYQCT010000134.1:0-2821 GCA_964416015.1 uncultured Tepidisphaerales bacterium | reverse complement strand
CGCCGCGGAAGTCCGACCGGACGTCATTCACCTGAACGACTACGCCCACGGCGGCCAATGCTTCGGCGGTCGGCCGCGGGTGGTCGTGGCACATTCCGACGTCGTGACCTGGCACCGGGCGGTCGTCAATCGCGAGCCCGGTGTCCTTTGGCAGGACTACGTCATGGCCGTTTCTGCCGGACTTTCCGCGGCAAATGTCGTCGTCGCTCCAACCCGAGCCGTTCTGACGGCGATGACGGACGTCGGCCTCCTCAACGCGACGGCACGGCAGGAAGTGATCTACAACGCCGTCGCCGAAGGTCCCGCGCCGGCGGCACAGCGAGAGCCGTTCATCCTGACGGCGGGCCGCGTCTGGGACGAGGCCAAGAACGTCCGCACACTCGCTGCCGCTGCTGCTGGACTGCCGTGGCCGGTGAAGGTTGCCGGTGACGCGACCGCTCCTGACGGCGGCCGCGTGGTCTTCGAGAACGTGGAGCTGCTCGGCCCCGTCCCGCACCAGGAGCTGCGACATCTCATGAGCGTCGCCGGCATCTACGCCTTGCCGGCCCGCTACGAACCGTTCGGTCTCTCCGCCGTCGAAGCCGCGCTCGGTGGCTGTCCACTGGTCCTCGGAGACATCCCGACGCTCCGCGAAGTCTGGGGCGATGCCGTGACCTTCGTCCGTCCGGACGATGTCGAAGGCCTCCGGGCGGCCCTCGAGAAGCTCATTACTACGGAAGCCACCAATCCTAGAACACGCGATCGAGCGACCACGTTCTCTATTGAACGGCAAGTCAGACAATACGTCGCTTTATATCAAAGTCTTTAGGCTCGGTCCGTCGCCGTTGCGTAGCGCGGGCTCATCGCCCAGTGCAGCTTGCCCGCGAGCGCATCCCAGCGGCGGCTACGTGGATTGACGATCAGGTGCAGGTCCGTCGCCGCACGTCGCACGACGACACGCTCGCCGACCTTCAGCCGCGTGCAGTCCTGGCCGTCGCAGACGAGCGTCGTGCCGCGGTTGACGCGTTCGGCGACGAGCATCACCCGGGCGCTGCTCGGCACGATCAACGGGCGAAAACTCAGGCTGTGCGGCGCGATCGGCGTGAGGCAGAAGCCCTGCACCGGCGGGTTGAGGATCGGGCCACCGGCGCTGACGTTGTATGCCGTTGAGCCGCTGGGTGTCGAGACGATCATCCCGTCGCCAAAGACCTTCACGCCGAAATCGCCGTCGATGCCGAGCGCGAGTTCGACCATGTGAAACGGCGGCCCTGCGTTGATGACGGCGTCGTTCAGGCTGAGCACGCCGAAGCGCCGATGCCCTCGTACAGCGTCATCATCGTTCAAATTGACCTCTACCTTCGCCGGCAGAACGCTCACGTCGAGCATCTGCCTCGCGCCCGTCTTCAGCCCGCCATCGACCCACCCGGTGAAGCACGACTTCACCTCGTCCGGCCGAAAATCGGCGAGAAAACCGAGCCGGCCGTAGTTGACGCCCATCACCGGTATCGGCCGACCCTGCAACCGGCGGGCGACACTGAGCAGCGTCCCGTCGCCTCCAAGAACCAGCACGGCATCACAGTCGAGCGTCGTCAGGTCGAAGGGCGTTCCGTCGTCCTCGCGGGCCGCATCACGATCCGTCGCTCGGCGCCGCCGGTTCGAGGATGGTGCATCATCATCGCCGTCGCGACCCGCACCCGGATCAACGCCGACGATCTCGACGCGATCGGGAAACGTCGCGCGGATCCAGTCGCACAGCTCGCCCACGGCGGGCCGAACGTTCATCTGCGGAGGTTGGCGACGATCAGCAGACGCAACGCCGCGGCAGCGTACAAGCGGAGCGGCCGCAGCGACAGACGCGGGGCGTGCGAATGCTTCTAGCGTGAAGATGATTCGCAAGGCACCGGCGAAGCTGAATCTGGATCTGCGTGTGGCGCCGCCGACGCAGGACGGCTTCCACCCGATCCACTCCTGGTTCTGCGCGATCGACTTCCACGATCAACTTTCGGCTGAGCCGACTGATGACGATCGCCACCGCTTCACCTGTGATCGGCCGGACCTGCCGATGGACGGGAAGAACCTCGTCGTGCGGGCCGTCGCCGCCTTCGAGCAAGCGGCGGGGCAGACCGTCCCACCGCAGCACTGGCACCTCGAGAAAGTGATCCCGGCCGGCGGCGGCCTCGGCGGCGGAAGCAGCGACGCCGCCGCGGTGCTCTCGATCTGTCAGAAGCTGCTGCCTGCCGACGTCGACTTATCCCGCGTCGGCCTCTCGCTCGGCAGCGACGTCCCGTTCTTCGTGCATCACCAGGCAACCGGCATCACCCACGCCACCTGCACCGGCCGCGGCGAAATTGTCGAGCCCTTTGAGCCGACGAATCGACTGACACCCCTCGTCCTGCTCACGGGCATCTCGGTCGCCACGCCAGATGTCTTTCGCATGTTCGACCACCTCCCGCCGCCGCCACACCTTTCGCCAGATTACGTTGCAGCTTCGTCGCTGGACGCCGCGCAACTGCTGTCCTCGATTGGCAACGACCTCACGCCCGCCGCCTTCGCAGTAGCCGAGGCTCTGGCGACCACGCACGCCATGGCCGTTCGCCGTCTGGATCAACCAGTCCACCTGACCGGCAGCGGCGGAACCCTCTTCACGCTCTACGACACCCCCGACGCGGCAGCCGAAGCCGCAACTCATGTCCAAGAGTTGGCCGTCGCAGCCGTAGTCGCCGGTCCCGCAGACGCAGCTCTCAGGCGAGAAGAATCGCCTTCAGCGTCCAGCCAACGCATGACGCGAGACGACGATGACCCCAACGGGATTTGAACCCGTGTCGCCGCCGTGAAAGGGCGG
>CAYQCT010000133.1:3094-8693 GCA_964416015.1 uncultured Tepidisphaerales bacterium | reverse complement strand
TGAACGGTGTCAGAACCCCTCGCTCACGCTTGGGGCTCGTGTTGAAGATCGCGCAGGTTCCAAGCAGGATCCGTATTACACGACTCCTACCGCCGCCGGACGGCGAGCAGGCCGAGTAGGGCGACGCCGCCGAAGCCGGCGATCGGCGAGGGGATCGCGGTGAAGCTGTACGTCAACGGAGCAACGTCCGAAAAAACCGTCCCATCGTCGGCCTCGGTCTGCGTGATCGTCGGCGACACGGTGAGCGTCGTCACGGTGCCGAAGCTCAGCGGCGCGTTGAGTTCGATCGTCGCCAGGTCGAGCCGACGCGTCACGCCGTCCGCCAGCAGCGTCGTTGCGACGGGCGGATTCGGCGGCGAGCCAGGGTTGAGGACGTTCAGCGTCGTCAAGTTCACGACGTAGCTGCTAGCCGTCGTCGCCTCGCCAAAGGGTGCGTCGAAGCCGGCGTTGAAGGAGACGACGTCGAACGTGTCGGCGACGTCAGAGTTGACACGGAAGCCGGTGTTGACGATGCCGGAAGCCGCAGCGGTGGCGTCGGCCCCGGTGAACTCGATGGCGAGCGTCGTGCTGCGCGCCTGTCCCGGCGCGATGACGGTCGGGGCCGGGTCCAGCACGAAGATCGTGGCGGCTCGGGCGCTGCTGCCGACAAGCATCAGCGTTACGAGCGGCAAAGGGAGGCGGCGAAGGAGGTTGTGGTTCACGAAGAGAGGTCCTCGATGATGTTGGTGCGGAAGCGGCTGAAGTCCGCCAGGTTGATGACGCCGTTGGCGTCGCTGTCGAGTTCGAAGAGGTAGTTGGCGTCGGCGGCTTGGGCTCCGAAGGTGGAGCGAAAGGAGCCGAAGTCGTTGAAGTCCACGCCGCCGTCGCCGTCGAAGTCGCCGTAGCGGCGGTAGAAGCTCCACATCGCGTTGCTGCCCAGCGCGATGTCGTACGTCCCGTCGGCGAAGCTCGTGAAGTCATAGCCGGGCGTGCCATCGACCGGCTGAAAGATGAACCGGCGGCCCGGGTCGGCGCTGTCGTTGTCGATCATCACAGGGACCGGTTCGCCGTCGCGGCGGTCGAAGGTGAAGTCGCTCGAGACGATGCTGGTTGCTGCCCCGAAGTCGATGCTCACGCTGCCGACCCAGGAGCGTTGCGGCTCGCCCTGATTGACGATCAGCTCGCCGACGAGGACCGGGAAGGACGTCGCGTCGGTGGCGCCCTTGTCGTCCGCGACGGTCACCGTCGGCACGAACCGGCCGGCCGAGGCGTAGGTGTGGCTGAGGACGAACTCGCGCTCGCCGGCAGCGACGGCGAAGGGCGACGTGGTGCCGTCGCCCCAGTCGACGGTGCCGTCGTGCGTGTCGTTGCCGGGATCGGTGAAGGCGATCTCGACGCTGAACAATGAGTCGATGGCGACGATCTGCCGGTCGACGGGATCGATGACGGGCGGCGCGTTGACGGCGAACTGCGCCTGCGTGAAGGCGGTGGCCGTCGGAGTGTTCGGCGCGCTGGCGTAGGCGGTCGTGTTGAGCAGCCGCGCGTCGTCGCCGAAGGCCGGCTGGCCGACGACGTCGGCGGTATAGCTGCGAGTGACGGACGCACCGGCGGCGAGTGTGCCGAGGTTCCAGGTGATGACGGCGCCGTCGCTGCTGCCCGTACCTAGGCCGCCGAGCGAGGCGACGAGCGACTCGTCGAAGTCCTCGATCAGCGTGACGTTCTCGATGGGCACGGCGACGTCGTTCGTGACGGTTAGGTCGTAGCTGACGCGGTCGCCGGGGCCGATGATGCCGTCGCTGTTGACGTCGACGGCGGTCGCGACGGAGTCGACGAGCAGGCCGCCCTCGACGCCGGCGAAGATGGCGCGGGTCGCCTCGTCGTTCGATTCGTCCTGCGCAAAGCCCCAGTCGCTGGTCCGCACGTCGATCACGTGGCCGCCGGCGGCGGTCGTGGTCCAGTCGACCTGCGCGTAGACCGGACTCAAACCGCTGCCGAGCGGGAAGTCGAGGAAGGTCGTGCCGATGAGGCGTTCTTCGAGCACGCCTTCGTACGGAAAGACGTCGAAGAAGCTGACCTGTACGTCGTTGGTCGCGACGCCGCGGTTGGACAGATTGATCTCGGAGAAGAGCGTGATCGTCTCGCCGACGTCGGGGTTGGCGACGGAGAAGAAGACGCCTTCGCTGACGACCCAGCCGTCGCCGGCGGCCGGTGGCTGGCCGGGCGCGGGCGGCGTCGAGCGCGGCGGCAGGCCACCCGTGCCCCCCGTCGGAGGTGGCGGCAGCAAACCGGGCAACGGCGCGGGTGGCGGCGGGGCAGGAGCCGGCCGGGTCAACGCTGGCGGCGGCGGTTCGACACGGGCGCCCGCCTCGCCCGGCGCGACCAGGCCCTGCGTGAAGTCGCCGGACGTGTTCGAGAACGCGCCGGTCCACGTCGACTGCACCGCATCACTCGCGGGGTCGGACGACAGCACCTCGACCATCACCGAGCCGCCCTTGGCCGGAAAGTCGTTGGTGCCGGCGATCGAGGCGAAGTCGTAGAACGCGCTGCCGATCGCCGCGACCTGGCTCTGCGTCGTCGTCGCGAACGTGCCGACGTTCAGCAGCAGGTCGACCGAGCCGTCGGGGATGCTCGCGGCGTCGCCGATCTCGACGACCTTGCGGGCCTCGTTGTTGAACTCGCTGCGTTCGGCCTGCGTGTCGGTCGGGTCGACGATTACCGAGAACAGCCTAAACCCGGCCTCGGCGAACGAGCCGGCAGCAAGGCTGACGACGGTGCTGCCGCCGGCCGGAATCGCCGGAACGTCAACCGAGTCGACGACGGTTTCGAAGTCGAGCAGGTCCGCCGTCGTCGCAAGCGTCGGCCGCGGACTCGTGTTGAAGATGCGGGCGTCGACCGCGATCGCCTCGCCCGGCACCGGCTCGGCCGGAACGATCGTGATGTCGCGTGGCCGAACCTGGAAGTCGGTGAACGGCAGCGGCTCGTCGGTGCTGGTCACCGTCACGTCCGCCGGGTCGAGGCCGTCGTACTTGGCGTCGAGGCTGGTCGCGGGCAGGAGTTGCAGCTCGAACGTCTGGTCGCCGTCAAGCACTTCGCCGTCGCCGAGGCCGGTGACGGTCACGCTGCGCGACCGGCCGCCGGTTCCATCGAAGGTCAGCGTCGTCTGCGAGAGTGAGACCTCACCCGGCCGCGGGTTGACGATCTCGACGACCACGTCGTCCGTCGGCCGCGTGTCGATCGTGACGAAGAACGTGTCCGCCGTCCCGTTCTCGTCGACCGTGATCGGCCCGCCGGTGACGGTGAAGCCGGCGGTGTCGTCGTCGATCGCGGTGCCGGTGAGCGAATCGATCGACAGTGCGTCGTACTTCGCGTCGGTGGTCGTGATCGTCGTCGCGAGGCTGAACGGTTGATCGTCGTCGTCGACCAGATCATCGACGGCCCGTACCAGCACTTCCTGCGGCGTCTGCCAGTTGGTGCTGGTGAACAGGACGCTCGACGGAACGGTCGAGGCCTGGCCGTCATTGGCGAAGCCGACGCGGACGTCGGCGGTTGGCTCGGTCGCGAGACGGACGAGCGTCGACACGCCGGCTTCGCCTTCGGTGACGGCAAAGCCCATCTGCTGCGAGATGACGACGTCGGCCGTGTCGTCGTCGGCGATGGTGCCGGAGATCGGGGCCGAGACGACGCCGTTGAACCGCGGGTCGGAACTGGCCGCCGCGCCGATGACCACTGTGAACGGCTCTCCATCTTCGTCCACGGCGTCATCGACGGGCGACACAGTCACCGTCTGCGGCGTGTCCCAGTTGCTGCTGGTGAACGTGATCGTCGTCTGGTCCAGCGTGACCTCGCCCGGCACATCGACCGACAGGCCGATCACGACGTCGGCCGTCGGCTGCGAGTCGAGGACGAGGCTAAACGTGTCGGTCGTCCCGGCCTCGTCGACGGCGAGCCCGCCGACCGGGCTGGTGACGAGGACTTCGCCGGGCACGACGTCGATGCCGACGGAGACTTGGGTGGCCTGGACGTCAGGCACGAGAAGCTTGCCGTCGGGCAGGACGTCGCCGGTGACGGCATCAAAGTCGCCTGTGACGGCAGCGGCGGTCAGGACCTGCAGCGTGTCGCCGGGCTGGCCGGGGAAGGCTGGATCGACTGCGAAGGCGAGCGTGCCTTCGAGCGTCGCATTGCCACCGATGGCGAGACGGTCGTAGCCACCCGGGCCGGCAGTGACTCCGGCGACGTCGATCACGAGCGTGCCGGCGGTGCCTTGCGAGAAGTCGCCGGTGACGCTGAGGACGCCGCCGGTCGAGACGGTGCCGGTGGTGTTGGCAAGGTCGCCATCGAGCGTGGCGTCGCCGGTCGTGGCGAAGCTGGCCTCGTCGAGCGTGACGTCGTTCGTCAACGTCGCGCCGCCGCCGAGCGAGAGGGTCGCGTTGTCGATCGTCAGTCCACCCGCCGCGTCGCCGAGGCCGGTCATGGAAGCGCCAGCCCCTTCGAGCGTGACGTCGGCCGAGAGTGTGGCGATCGGGCCGCGTGCGAAGTCGATCACCGAGGACGACTTGACCACGAAGGTGCCGCCGGCGAGCGTTTCGCTCGTCTCGTCGTAGTTGGCGAGGTCTCGGAAGACGATCGTGTTGCCGGAAGGATTGGTTGACAGATCGTCGGCGATGGCGGTGCCGGTGAACGTGACGCCGTTGCCGCCAAAGAAGGGTGATGGCGTCGAGCCGAAGATGATTCGGCCGGCGTCGCTGGTGCGGGCGGTGCCGCGGAAGTCGAGGGTCTGCGTCGTGCCGAAGCTTTCCCCCGTCGCGGTGAAGGTGAAGGGGCCTTGGAAGACGACGCCTTCTTCGACGACGACGATCGCCTCGGTCGAGCCGCCGAGCGTCGTTGGGAAGACGCCGACCTCGCGAGAGCCGTCGCGGAGCACCTGCCCGCCGTTGGCCGTTGCAGCGATCGTCTGCGAGCCACGGAGCTGCAGCGACGGGTTGGCCCCGCCGACGCGGAGGTTGCCGCCGTCGAGCGTCAGGCCGTTCTGGATGTAGATGCTTGAGCCGCGCGTCGTCGACGGGTCGAGCGAGACGTCGAACTCGCCAGCGACGATCAGGCTGTCGAGCGTCTGGAAGTTGAACCGCGGCGCGTAAGGCTTGGCGGTCGGCTCGTTCGGTCCTTCGACGCGCAGGTCCTGCAGGTCAAAGAAGGAGACGGCCGCGTCGGGCGCGGTCGTCAGGTCGAGCGTTCCGCCGACGATGCGGCCGGGCGTCTCGCTGTTGCTGCCGATGCCGCCGCGGATGGGTCCGCCGAAGGTAGCGATTGGGTCGAGCGTGGTGCCCGCGTTGTCGAGGACGCCGGTGAGCTGCAGGACGCCGCCGGTGCGGTCGGCGACGTAGTTCGATCCGAGGGCGGCCAGGATGTCGGTGGTCGTGCCGTCGCGATCGAGTTGCAGCACGCCGCCGATATGCGTGACGGGCTTTGCAAAGGTTCCGTCGCCGCGGATCTGCACGGCGTTGCCGTCGACGATCGTCAGCGGGACGTCGATGACGAACGCCGCACCGTCGCCTCCGGCGAAGACGTCGAGCGTGCCGTCGGCCTGGAGGTCGACGGTGCCGCCGAGCGTGCCGCTGAAGCC
>CAYQCT010000133.1:0-3084 GCA_964416015.1 uncultured Tepidisphaerales bacterium | reverse complement strand
CATGAGCCGGCGGTCGATGATTTGCTGCAATACACGGCGACGTATCGCGTCCTTGTCGCCAGCAATCGTGGACGGGAGTTCGGCGAGCTCAGCATTGAGTTCAGCCTGAGTGATCTCCTCGCCGTTGACGAAGAGCCGGTGCGCGCTGCCGCTGAAGCCGTCGATCAGGACGCGTCGGTCGCTGGTGTTGATCGTGCCGTCGTTGACGAAGACGCCCGCCGCCCGGCCGCTGGAGGCGTCGCTGAGGGAGACGGTGATGTCCTGCGACGTCGTCGGCTCGATCGTGCCTTCGTTGATGACGGTCGTGCCGGGGCTGATCAAGAGCGGCGCCTGGAGGACAACGTCGCTGCCGAGGGTGAGCGTGACGCCGGTCGAGCTGGCCGGCGGAGCGTTCGTGCCAAGGTCTGCCGTGAAGCCCGGCTTGCTTGCGATGACGGCCGTGCCGCCGGGCGTGGAAGTGATTGTCGAGGACGTGCCGACGAAGCGAAGATTTTCGCGAAGTGTCAGCGTGCCATCGAGGGTCAGGTCTCCTTCGGCTTGCAAGGTCCTTCCAGCGATCGACACGTCGCCGACGATGGTCACGTCTCGCACGAGAGCTTCCCGGGCGCTGCTGAAGCTTCCGCCGCGTGCGGCGATCATGCGAACGTCTGTCCCGACGGCCTCGACCGTTCCACCTTCGAGAATGCCACCCCGGATCGTGAGATCTTCCGTCAGCGTCAATACCGTCTGCGGGGCCAGCGTCGTATTGAGCTCGAGCGACAGCGGCGAGGCGACATCGAGCGTGTCGACCTCGAACGTCTCGCCGGAATCAAACAGTCGAACGTTGCCGAAGCCCGCCGGGATGATCACGTCGGCTGTCGGGTCGTTCGGCACGATGCCGACGTCCCAGTTGTCCGCGTCGGTCCAGTTGCTGCCGTCGCCGTCGCCGTCGGTGTCGCCGTCCCAGGTGAAGGTGGTCAACAGCCGACGCGGCTCCAGCGTTTCGCAGGCGGCGCGGAGTCGGCGGACGGTTCGGGATCGGTCGATGTCGGAACGGGCAAGCACAGAGGCCTCCGGGTCGGTACGCTGGTCGTCGTTCGCGTGAGGCTCCGGCCCCACCACTCGACGTCCAATAGCCGAACCGCAACGAACCTTGCGCGCTGAATCCGGATTCGTGATCGAGCCGCCACGACAGCCTCCACTCGCCGGCAGCACGACATCGCCGACGCTGCTGTTGCGCGTCCGCGACTGGAACGATGGCGAGGCGTGGGCGACGTTCTGCGACATCTACCGGCCGCTCGTCGTCGGCTGGTGCCTGCACCGCTGCAGCTTGAGTCGATCCGCGGCGGACGACGTGGCGCAGGACGTGATGACCGCCGTTGCCGGAGCGATCCGCTCGTTCGACTACGACCCCGCCGCCGGTCGATTCCGCGGCTGGCTGCTGACAGCGACCCGCCGCGCCGCCGCGAAGCACGTCGACCGCGAGGCGAAACAACCGGTCGCGCGGAGCGACTCGCTCGGTGCCATCGCCGTGACCAGCGGCGACGAGTCCGCCTGGGACGCCCGCTACGCCAAACGCCTTTTCGAGTGGGCCTGCGAGCGCGTCCGGCCGACGGTGAAGGAGCAGACGTGGCATCTCTTCAAGCGGTCGTTCATCGAGGACAAACCCGCCGCCGAAGTCGCCAGCGAGTGCGGCGTGGAGCCGGGCCAGGTCTACGTCGCCCGCAGCCGCGTGCTCAGCCGGCTGCGCGAGGCCGTGCTCGAAGCGACTGGCGAATTGCTGCACCTATGACACCGGCCGAGTCGTCGCGGCACGACCGCGCCGCGGGTCCTCCGCCGGCCGCGACGTGGGAGGCGGCAGGCCACGCGCTTCGTTCACGGCCGTCACGACCGCCCACGGGTCCGGCACGGCTGCAAGGTGCCCGGCAACGTCGTGCCCGTCCTTGAAGGCGTTGATGATGCAGACTGCGTAGTTGAAGGCGATCCGCTGCGAGTACATGTGCGTCGACCCGAACCGCTCGAGGAACTTCGGATAGATTCCGGCATAGATCGGCAACGCCTCGTCGTCCCGCCGTAGCTCTTCCAACGCGCGGGCCAGGTTCCGCTTGACGACCCAGGTCTGCATGTAGTCCGGGCCAGCTGTCTGCTCGAAGGTGTCGACGATCTCGCGGTGCATGACGAGGGCGTCTTCCCGCTTGCCCAACTGGCCGAGTGTCGTAGCGAGGTCGTTCAGGATACGCAGCCGATCCAGCGTCGTGTCGCGGTCGGCGGCCTCGCCTTCAGCGGGAAGCAGGGACAGCGCATGTCGCAGATGCGGCTCGGCTTCCTCGGGCCGGTTGGCGGCGAGGACGAGGAACCGGCCGAAGTTGCCGGCGAAGCTTCTCTGGATGCGGGTCGAACCATCGGCAACGAGTGGTGCGAGACGAAGATACTCGGCTTCGTAGGCCTCGACATCCACACCTCGCGGCGAGAGCCGAAGCGTCTCGATCGACGTCTCGAGCACCTCGTCCGATGTCTCGCCGAAGCCTTGATCGCGGTAGAGCGACAGGGCCTGATCCTGCCAGTCGAGCGAGTCCTCCGGTCGATCGAGGTTGTACGCAGTGGCTGCCAACGCACGGGCCAGCCGCGGCAGAATCGGATCATCCGTCTCACCCGCCGCTTCCAGCGCCTTGAAGGCAGGCCGCAGATATTGCTCGGCTCGCTCGTACTCCGTGAGCCGCGCCAGCACGAGGCCGACGACCGCCGAGAGCTGCCGCTCGACGGCCTGCTCGGGCGGCCCGGTCGGGTCGAGCTTGCCGATGTCGCTGCTGACTTGCTCGACCCAATCGAGCAGCGTCACCGGCCGATCGGGGCCGAACTCCGGCTGCACGTTGCGAAGCGAACTCGTCAGGATGTCGACGACGGCCTCGGCACGCGTCAGGTTGATCGTCGCCTCGTTCGCACTCGCTGTCGCTCGCTCGGCCTCGACGGCCGCGACCCGCTCGGCCCGCGTCGCCCGCACCGCCTGCCACGAGGTCGCCGCCAAACCGATCAGCAACGTCACCGTCGCGGCACTGACGCCGATGACGAGGCCGCGGTTGCGGCGGGCGAACTTGCGCAGGCGAT
>CAYQCT010000132.1:1771-8706 GCA_964416015.1 uncultured Tepidisphaerales bacterium | reverse complement strand
GGATGAGGTTGCGCCGCTTTCGATTCCCGCTGAAGATGGTCCGCTCGGTCATCGGGAGGAAATGCGGGATGCCGTTCTCGATCATTTCCCAGACGAAGGCCTTCTCGTTTCGAGACTTGGTGTGGGCGACGAACCAGTCTCCCGTGAGATCGCCCAGGCTTTCGACCTCTGCGGGCCAGAGCGGGGGGTTGTCCTTGATACTGATCATTGGGTGAAATCCTTCGTGCCGGCCGGGGCTGATACGTCGGTCCCGGTGCCTCTGGTTCGGCCGGATCGTTGATGCGACGGGAGCGCGGTTCGGGCCGGGTGCGGTTCGGGCTTATGGGACGGGTTCGTCGATGGGCGTGTCAAGGGGCGGCGTGCCGATGGTTCGCTTCAGTGCGCCGGACCTCATCCCACCGTGAAGCAATTTCCGCCGGACCCGCTGGTCGGGCTCGCGATCACCTGGAAGACGCAGCCCGTGCGTTGCGAAGCGGGGCCTGGTCCGCGCTCGACGTCGCCGGGCGGGCATTGGGCGATGTCTCCCCCATTTTCGCCACGGAGGCCAGCCGGTTGACCTCGGCGGCGCACCGCCGTGACGCGTCGGCGGCTGTGGCCAGTCTCCTGGCGCTGGCGGCCCGGCTCGATCAGGCCCAACGCCGGGCGGCCTGACCTCAATCGTCCAGCCACTGCGATCGCAGCTCGGCGGAGTTGATCAGGCGGTTTAGCAGGCTCGACTCCATCGCATGGGCGATCGCGTCGGCGTGACCCGCTTCGATCAGCCGGACCACGAACTCCGGGTGTTCGCTCACCTCCTGCGGGCCCCAGGTCCGCAGGTCGACGTAGGTCGCGCTGACGGTCTTTGGGGACGACCAGGACCCGCCAGTCCCGCTCGGCCTCGGACGCGTCCGAGTCGCGTCCGAACCCGCCGGGCGCTTCGACGTCGGCCGGGGCGACCACGACGTGGACCGACAAGGTCGCCAGTCCCCATCCGAAGAGGAACAGGACGGCGAAGATCGCGCGGATCATCAGCTTCAACAGCCGACCCAGCAGACCGAGTTTGGCGGTAAGTCCCATGGCGAGTCCGAGGCCCATACATGCCCCATCGGCATGTTACGCCCTCACGCGTCGATCCGTCGCCTTGCCAGGCTCCGCAGCAGGCTGGCCCACCATTGCCGACCGAGCAGCCGCCCTGGCGCGAACGCGAGCTGCCAGAGGCACGCCCGCCTCGCTTGGGTGAACCGGCCGGCACGACGCTCGGCATCGACCACCGCCTCCAGCTTCGGCAGGAAATAGAGCCCTGCCGACCGCTGGTGTCGACCTACAAGCGTGAGGTCGGGCCACAGGTGCCGACGCACGACCTTCAAGTGGTTCCGCGCGTGCTCGATCGCCCGCGTCGACGCGTTGCCGCCGTGCCAGCGGTACCGCAACGCCGGCTGCGGGTCGAATCGGATCGGCCCCACGTCGGCCAGGCGGATGTACAGGTCCCAGTCGTCGCTGCCCCAGAGCGAGACGTCGAATCCGCCGATCTTTTGCACCTCGGCCCTCCGGAACGTCGCCTGGCCCGGCGAGATCATCCAGCACCGCTCGCGAAAGGCTCGCTTCACGTCGCCGTCCGGGTAGTCGCTCGGCAGATCGTCAGGCAGCGGTTCGCCCCGCTCGTCGATCAGCAGGTACGGGCCGTAGCACCCGACGGCCGCCTCGTCTGCTTCGAGCCGTGCCACATGGCTCGCCAGTCGCCCCGGGGGCCATTCGTCGTCGTCGTCCAGGAAGGCCACGTACCGCCCTTGCGCCATCGCCAGCCCCCGATTCCGCGCCGCCGCCTGACCGGCGTTGGCCTGCTCGATGTAGCGGATCGTTCCCGCCTCGGCCAAATCGCGCAGCACGGCCGCGGTGTCATCCGGGCTGCCGTCGTTGACGACGATGACCTCGCAACCGCCCGGCAGGCGTTGATCGAGCGCACTCCGGACCGCCCGCCGGACGAACGTTGCGTGCCGGTAGGCCGGGATCACGACGCTGACGATCGGGTCGACCCGCGTGTTCACGCCGCCTCCCGCCGGGCAAGTCGTTGGGCCACCTGGTCAAGCACGGTTTCCAAGGGGATGTCGCGGGCAGGTCCGTCGTGGTGGATGAGACTCGCGTTCGATCCGTCGCCGTAGGAGCCGCTGTACGGCGTGTAGCGGGTATAGCCGGAGTAGTGGCCCAGCAGGATGACGCCCGGCACACCGGCGGCGTTGGCGAAGTGAGCCGGGCCGGAGTCGATGCCGACGAACAGACTCGCCCGCCGGATGACTTCGTACGTCTCCAGCAGCGAAAGCTCACCGCACAACCGCCCTGCCTCGCCACCCAGCACCGACCTGAGCCCGACTTCAAGGACCGGGAGATCCATCCGGCCTGCCAACGCCCGCCATCGCTCGTCCTGCCAGTCGCGGGTCACCTGGTTGCTCCGGCAGTGCATGACGATGAAATCCTGCGGCAAATCGAGGGCGTCGACCGCGGCCGCATCGGAGGCAGCGGCATGAAGCTGCGGCGGGTCGGCCAGGACGGGCAACCCGGCCCCTCTGCAATGTGCGGCCAGGAGTGAGCCGTGTTCGTAGTAGTTCTTCCGCGTGACGCCGTGCCCGCCGTCGGGCTTCCAGAAGACGTTGCCGGTCGGGTCGCACCAGCGTTCGTGGAGGTGCAGGTCGTAGCACGTCCGTGCTGCCGGCCGGGCTGCCATCCAGCGGGACAACGTCTCGCACTCGACGACTTCGTCGACCGCGGGATGATGGTCGACGAGCGAGCGATACTTCCGGTTCACGACGAAAGTGATTCGGGCGTCAGGGTGTCGCTCCCGGACGTGGCGGACGATCGGCTCGCAGGCGACGATGTCGCCGAAGTGTTCGATGAGCGCGATGACGACCCGGTGCTTGCCGCGGAGCAACGGCCGCATCTGTGCCCCGGCCTGCCATTCACGCAAACGAACCGACTTGTTCGCCTTTCGCAGCGACCACCAGAGCCCACGTGCCCGGCCGAAAGCCGCGGCAGGCAGGCGCTTCACGAGGGGTCTGGTCGGGCGATCGCTCACGTCCGGTATCTATCGGATGCCGCCCCTGTCAGCGATCGTCCCACGGCAGCCGGCCCTCTCGCAGCGTCGTGTCCATCACCACACGGCTCCATGTCGCGTACGCCTGCGGGTCTCGCCCCGGACGCAAGCGATCGAGCATCACCGGGTCGTCCGGGTCGACCAGATCGAGCTCGCCGTACTTCATCGTCTCGTTGATGGCGAAGCGGACCGTCTCGAGCCGCTGGCGGATCTCCGTCAGCCGATCACGCATCGAACCGACGGCCTCGGGTGTGACCTCCGACCCCGCCGCCCGCAGCGACGCCTCGACCTCCAACGCCTCGTCGGTCAGGGCGAACTCCTCGTCCAGCAGCGCCCGCAGTCGAAGCCACCACAACGCGTCCAGCTCGTCGTCGAGCCACCGCGCCACGCCGGCCGCGAGCGGGTCATCGTCGCCCAGCACTGCGATGAACTGCTGGTACGCCTGAAGTCGCAACCCGATCCGGTCGGAGGAACGCGCCCGGGCGACTGCAGCCCAGGCCGGCGTGCTCCGACGCGGGTCGTCCTGCGTCACGCCGTTGATCACGCCCGCGATGCCGGCCGGGTCGGGCCGCTGCGACTCGGCTTCCCGCCGTGTCCGGGCCGTGGGGTCCGGCACGAGGTCGAGCGATGGCAGTCCCGGCTCGACCGGTCGGGCCTGCTCGACCTGCTCGATCGTCGGTTGCACTGACACGGGCGGGTCGGTCTCAAGTGGCGCGGGCACCTCGACCGCATCCGGCAGCGTGGCCGTCGCCGGACCCGCCCTGGCTTCCAGGTAGCTGCCCAGCGTGAAGATCCCGATCACCATCCCGCCGGCGAAGCAGATCAGCAAACCGATCAGCAACGCGACCACGACCCGCTCCAGCCGGCTGCGTTTCTTCACGGGCCGACGCACCGACAACCGCTCCACCGCGAACGCCACCGGCGGCTCGTCGGCGTCGGGTTGCCACCCGGCCTCGTCGGCGTCGGGGGCCTCGTCTTCGAACTCAACCGTCACCGGCACCGTCGGTGGCAGCGACGACCGGCCGGCGGTCACTTTCGTGTTCCCGACACTGTCGGCCACCTCGATCCGTGGCGGCTCGTGTTCGTCGCCGAGCTCGATCACGTCCCCGAGCGACAACGCGTAGGCCCGCCGACTGCCCTCGATCGCATAGCCGTTGAGTCGCGTCCCGCCGCGGGTGTTGCCGTCCTGCAGGAGCCAGGCACCGCTGGCTTCGTGCCGGAAGACGGCGCAGTGGCGAGGTGCGATGCCGAAGCTGGGCACGATGACGGTCGCCTGCCGCGATCGCCCCACCACGTGCGGCCGACCGGCATCGTCTTCAAGCCGGATCGACTCTTCGCCGAGCCGGTGCGAAATGATCAGATCGAGCGGCATGCGGTTGCACGCATCCTAAGCGGTGCGCTTCCTTGGCCACGTCGACCGCGGTGCCGGCGGACAGTTTTTGTTCGACGCAGTTGTCTCGCCGGTGGTGTCGTGCCGTGCCGCGTCGACGGCTGGGGAAAGCGGTCATTTTTGAAGGCGAATGCAGGGCAGGTTCGTCCGACCGTCGAGCTTCGAAGGGCTCGCGTCGTCCCTTCAGCCGGCGGGCAAGGTCGCGACGCGCGTGAATCCGCTGACGTGTTGCAGCCGATGAAGTCGACATGGCCGCGGCGGCGGGCGTCCTCCGCTGCGCGTCGAATCGTCCTGTCGCGAACGGCTCCCCTGCTTGCGATGCCGAAGTTCGGCGCGGTACACGGCCTACGGCTCCCACCCTCCAGGAGGTATACACCATGGCAAAAGCCACCAAGAAGGCTGCCAAAAAGAAGGCCCCGGCGAAGAAGGCGTCTAAGAAGACCACCAAGTCTCCCAAGACCGCTAAATCCGCCAAGACCGCCAAGACCGCGAAGTCGACCAAAAAGGCACCGGCTAAAAAGGTGACCAAGAAGACGACCAAGAAGGTCGCGAAAAAGTCACCCAAGAAGGCCGTCAAAAAAACGACCAAGACCGCCAAGTCGACCAAGGCCCCCAAGAAGGTCGCCAAGAAGACGACTAAGAAAGCCGCCAAAAAGTCACCCAAGAAAAAGACGGCCAAGCGAAGCCGATAGCCGGCCGCCCCGCTCGTCTCACCCCCGAACGCAACGCCGCGACCCCTTCGGTCGCGGCTTTCGCTTGCGCGAAAAGCAGGGCTCTGGCCCGCGCGGATGAACCGGTCGGCGTCACGCCGCGGTCGCGGTTTCGCGCTTCTGCCGATCGGCCGCCGCCTTGTCGGCCGCGACGACGCTGTCGTCCTGCTCGGCGTGCATCTCCTCGACCGTCCGCACGGGCTTGCGCGAGCTGCCTTCCCAGTCACGCAGCTCCACCCGCGTGCCGGCCTTCTCGTGAGCGGCCAGGCGATCGGCGGCGGCGTCGACGGCGCGGGCCTCGAAGTTGGGGAGCCACTGCCGTTGTGCGACGAGCATCTCGTCGACCATCTGCCAGATCTCCTCGGGCTCGCACACCGCCGCGGTCAGCGGGTCGTGCAGCACCGCCTGCTTGAGCAGCGTGACGTCGCCCGAGACGGCGGCGTCCTTGGCCATCCGCTGGACGTTGACACTGGCGGCACACGTCGCGGCGGCGGGTTGGGGCAGCTCGAGGCCCGCGGTCATCTGCACCCCGGTGTGGTCGACGTAGCCGGGCGCTTCGATGACGCAGTCGGCCGGCAGGTTGGCGATGATGCCGTCGTTGCGGACGTTGAAGTGCCCGCGATAGGGCCGGCCCGTGACGAGCGACTCGATGATGTAAGACCCGTGCTCGCTGCTGCGACCCCATTCGCTCATCGGCACGTCCGCTTCCTTCAGGAACCGTTCGAAGTCGTGCTTGAACAAGGCCCGGCCTTCGGTCGTGACCCGCAGGTACCCGCCGGTTTCGCCCATGATCCAGTTGTCCATCGGGACCCACTTCTTGGCTTGCTCAGGCCGGTCGGCGAACCGCTTGCGGTACCACGGGACGTACTCGCTCAGGTGCCCGTTGCTCTCGGTCGAGTAGAGCCCGATCCGGCGGAGCACGTCGATCCGCACCGGCTCGGTCCGCGAGAGTCGCTCGTGCTTCTCGAAGGCCTCCAGCAGTTCCTCGCTGCCGATCTCCCGGCCCTGGTAGAGGACCTTGGTGTACCACGTCTGGTGGTTGATGCCGGCGCAGACGATCTTGGTACGTTGCTGGTGGCTTCGCCCTTCGCGGGGCGGGTCGCCGTGCAGGTTCGCCAGGGCGGCATCGATTTGCATCCAGCCCCCTTCGACGCCGTGGCAGAGGCCGATGGTATTCACGCCCTCGCCGCGGTCGCGGGCGTCGAGGGCGGCCCAGGTGTTGATCGCCATGGGGTTGGCGTAGTTGAGGAACAGGCACTTGTCGCCGGCGACGGCTTTGGCGTCCTTCTGGAAGGCGAGCATTTGCGGCACGTTCCGCTGGCCGTACATGATGCCGCCGATGCAGATCGTGTCCCCCACGCACTGGTCGACGCCGTACTTCAGCGGGATCTCGATGTCACTCTCGAACGCCTCGAGCCCGCCGATGCGGACGCAACTGATGACGAAGTCGGCCCCTTCCATCGCCTCCTTGCGGTCGGCGTGGGTCGTGATCTTCGCCGGCAGCTTGTTGACTTCCACCTCCCGCGACAGGATCTGGTTCATCCGGCCCATCGCCTCGGGATCGATGTCGTGCAGGCGGATCTCGGTGTCACGCAGCTCTTGGACCCCCAGGACGTCGCGGGTCAGGCGACGCGTGAAGCCGAAGGAGCCGGCGCCGATGAAGGTGATACGGATGGGCATGATCTGCGAGTGGTAGGTGATTCGGACGGACGTGCGGAGAATAATCGGGCCGATGAACGGCGACAAGACGACGTTTGTGCAAAAGATGGAA
>CAYQCT010000132.1:0-1761 GCA_964416015.1 uncultured Tepidisphaerales bacterium | reverse complement strand
GTCCAGGCCGTCGCCGGGACGCGGGCGGGCTATCCGTTGGCGATCGCCGTCGCAGGGGCGGGACGGGAGCGTCGCACGTCGGCCGAGCAATACGACTGGCACGGGCTGCGTCGCGGCACGGGCGAGTTCGCCCTGCTCCAGCACACGCTCGCCGGGGAGGGGGAGCTGGTCTTCGAGGGCGAGCGGCACCGCTTGTTGCCGGAAACGACGATGCTGGTCACCGCGCCGCACGACCACCGCTACCGCGTGCCGGAGCGGTCGGCGTCATGGTCGTTCTTCTGGGTGATCCTCGTCGGGACCGAGGCGTTGCGGGCGTTCCGGCTGGCGATCGCCGGCGGCGGGCCGGTGGTGTCGTTGGAAGAGCCGGATCAGCTCGCGGCCGCCGGATTGTGCCGCGCCGTCTGCCGCGAAGCACACAACGCCTTCGCGCTATCGGCGATGGCGTACGACCTGTCGATGCGGCTGGTTTCGCGGGTGGCCCGGCCGAGCGGGGAGCGGCACGAGGGCGTGCGGCGGGCCGTGGCGACCATCCGCGCGGACCCGGCGGCACGGCATTCGGTCGAGTCCCTGGCGAAGGTCGCGGGCCTGAGCCGGTATCACTTCTCCCGGCTGTTCCGGCAGAGCGAAGGCATCGCCCCCGCGGCTTACGTGCTTCGCCGCCGACTCTCGACCGCTGCCAAGCTGCTCCAGGAGACCGACCATCCCATCAAGGCGATCGCGATCGAGTGCGGACTGAACGACGCCGGCTACCTCGGCCGACGCTTCCGAGAGCAGTTCGGCACCACCCCCGCCGCTTTCCGGCGGCGAATGCGGTAACGGTTCATGCCGACGGGGCGACCGACGTGACGCGGAAGTCCTGGGCCTCGACCGCCGTGCGGATCGACTCGTCGCTCGCCACCGCCGGATCCCGCTCGACGTGGGCCTGCCCCACCTTCACGTCGCTCACGCTCACCCCCGGCAGGTTGTCCAGGGCCGCCCGGACGCGGCGGGAGCAGGCGTCGCAGTGCATGCCTTCGATGTCGATTCGCGTTGCTTGCGTCATGAAGAAACAGTAGCGGAGCGACCCGACCGTCCGGTAAACTTCCGCCATGCGACTCACGCCACTGGTAGCAAGTCTTGCGGTCGGTCTCTTCGCCACGGCGCCCGCCCTTGCCGCGGATGCGGTGGGCAGGGCACAGGCCCTGATCGGGTCCGGGTTGGGCTTCCTTGACGACCGGCAACAGGCCGACGGCACCTGGCAGGCCGACGAGCGAGTTCCCCCGGCGATCACGGCCCTGGTCCTGCGGGCCCATGTCGGCAGCGACGGCTTCGACCCCGACTCGCCCGACGTCCGCCGGGGCTATGAGGCTTTGCTCGCCCAACAGGTCGGCGACGGCGGCATCTACGACGACCTTTTGGCCAATTACAACACGGCCATCGCCGTCAGTGCCCTGGCCGCGGCGCGGGATGAGGCGGGCGACGACCGGTATCAGCGGCAGATCGACGACGCGATCGCTTACCTGCGTCGGCTGCAGTGGACGCCCGAGACCGAGGCCGACTTCGCCGGCGAGGACCAGAGCCAACAGGTTTCGGGCGAGGACGATCCCTTCTTCGGCGGCTGGGGTTACGGCGGCCGGTCACGCGGGGCGGGTCGGCCCGACTTGTCCAACGCCGGCATGGCACTCCAGGCGCTGCACGACGCGGGCATCCCCAGTGACGACCCGGCGTATCAAAAGGCCCTGGTCTTCATCAGCAGGCTGCAGAACAACTCCGAGACCAATG
>CAYQCT010000131.1:6660-8764 GCA_964416015.1 uncultured Tepidisphaerales bacterium | reverse complement strand
GTCCTTGACCTCGTACTCCGCGTCGATGACGTCGTCGTCCTCGGCCTTGACCCGGTCCGACTCGGCCTCCGGTGAAGCGCCGTCCGTCGCGTCGGCGGTCGGGCCGCCTTCGGCACCCGGCGTCGCCTCCACACCGGCGGCGGCGTAGGCGGCCTCGCCGATCTTCATCGCCGCGGCGTTCAACGCGTCGAGCGCGCCCTTGATGACGCTGCCGTCGTCGCTGTCCTTGACCTCCTTGAGGCGGTTCAGACTCGACTCGACCTCGCTCCGCACCTCGGCCGGAATCTTGGCGGCATCGTCGCCGCTCATGAGCTTCTCCGTCGAGCCGATCGCGCTGTCGGCCTGGTTGCGCAGGTCGACGACCTCGCGACGCTTCTTGTCGGCCTCGGCGTTCTGCTCGGCCTCCCGCTTCATCCGCTCAATCTCGTCGTCGCTCAGGCCGCCCGAGCCCTTGACTTCGATCGAGGCCTCCTTGTTGCTCGACTTCTCGACGGCCTTGACCGCGAGAATGCCGTTGACGTCGATGTTGAACGTTACCTCGACCTGCGGCACGCCACGCGGTGCCGGCGGGATGTCGTTGAGGTTGAACTCGCCCAGCAGCCGGTTGTCCTTGGCGAACTCACGCTCGCCCTGCAGGACGCGGATCGTGACCGTCGTCTGGCTATCGGCAGCGGTGCTGAAGGTCTCGGACTTGCTCGTCGGAATCGTGGTGTTGCGCTCGATGAGCTTCGTCATCACGCCGCCGAGGGTTTCTACGCCGAGGCTCAGCGGCGTCGCGTCGAGGACGAGGATGTCCTTGACGTCGCCCTTGGCGATGCCGCCCTGCACAGCCGCACCCATGGCGACGACTTCGTCCGGGTTGACGCTCTTGTTGGCTTCCTTGGAGAAGACGTCCTTGACGATGTTCTGGACGAACGGAATCCGCGTCGAGCCGCCGACGAGAAGGACTTCGTCGACATCGCTCGGCTTGAGCTTGGCGTCTTCGAGTGCCTTGAGCACCGGCTGCTTGATGCGGCTGGCGAACTTGTCGATCAGGCCCTCGAACGCGCTACGCGTCAGCGTCAGGTTGAGGTGCTTGGGCCCGTTCTGGTCGGCGGTGATGAACGGCAGATTGATGTTGGTCTCGACGTTGCTCGACAGCTCTTTCTTCGCCTTTTCGGCGGCTTCCTTGAGTCGTTGCAGGGCCATGGCGTCGTTGCGGAGGTCGATGCCTTCCTGCTTCTTGAACTCGCCGGCGAGCCAGTCGATGATCTCTTCGTCGAAGTCGTCACCGCCGAGGTGGGTGTCGCCGGCGATGCTGAGGACTTCGAAGAGCGACTCGTCGCCGTCCTTGTCGATGTCGAGGATGGAGACGTCGAACGTGCCGCCGCCGAGGTCAAAGACGAAGACTTTGCCGCTGGTCTTCTTGTCGGTCCCGAAGGCGAGGGCGGCAGCCGTCGGTTCGGGCAGGACGCGCAGGACCTTCAGGCCGGCGATCTCGCCGGCGTCTTTGGTCGCCTGCCGCTGGGCGTCGTTGAAGTACGCCGGCACGGTGATGACGGCTTCGCTGACGCTCTCGCCGAGGTAGTCTTCGGCGGTCTTCTTGAGGTCCTGGAGGATGAAGGCCGAGACCTGCTCGGGGGTGAACTCCTCGTCGCGGACCTTGACCTTGACGTACTCGTCGCTGCCGCCGGTGATTTCGTACGGGACGGTCTTTTCTTCCGCCTCGATTTCGCTGTGGCGGCGACCCATGAACCGCTTGACGCTGAAGACGGTGTTCTTGGGGTTCGTGACTTGCTGGTGCCGGGCAGGCTCGCCGACGAGTCGTTCGCCTTTGTCGGTGAAGGCGACGACGGACGGCGTGATGCGGTTGCCGCGGCTGTTAATGAGGACCTTGGGCTGGTCGCCCTCCATGACGGAGACGACGCTGTTGGTCGTACCCAGGTCGATGCCGATGATCTTGGACATGCTTTGGATGGTGTGGTTGGGGGTTTACGGAAACGCCGAACCACTGTGCAAGGTCGGTGCCAACGGGCGACGGTCGATACGAGGCCGTGGCAGGCGTTACTGCCTCGCCGAGCGGCAGGACGCATCGAACAAGCTGCCACATCGGCACCCGCCGACG
>CAYQCT010000131.1:5866-6595 GCA_964416015.1 uncultured Tepidisphaerales bacterium | reverse complement strand
TACCGTCGGCGCGGGCCTCCGTCGCCCGCCGCCGCGCTCGAGGTACTGCGTGTCGAACGACCGACCTTCTGCTGCCGATGTCGCACCGCCGGCCCCGCCGGCGCTGGATGAATTGCTGGCACCCGGCCAAGTCGCCGCCGTGCTCGATGCCGTCGGCGAAGGCGTGGCCGTCTTCGGCGACGCCGGCCGGTCGCTCTGGTCCAACCGACGCATGCGGCAATGGCCCGACGAAGTTCGCGGCGAAGTCCGTAAAGTCTGCGGCGACGCCTTTAAGCACTTCGCCCGGCTGCCCGTCGCCAGCAAGCGATATCACCTCGAAGAACGGGGGCAGTACCTCGAAGTCAGCGTCACTGCCGCCCGCGACGCCGACGGCGTCTGCCGCCAGGTCGTCGCCGTCGTCCTCGACGCCACCGGTCCGCGGCGGCTGCAACAGAAGATCGACGCCATCGACAAGGCCGGCAGCGAACTCGTCAAGATCGAGTCCGAATCCGTCGCCGCCATGTCGCCGGCCGAGCGGCTGAAGGTGCTCGAAGAAAAGGTCGTCCGCGTCACACGTGACCTGATGCACTTCGAGCATTTCAACGTCCGCCTGCTCGACCCGCGGACGAACAAGCTCGAACTCGTCGTCGCCAGTGGTCTGCCGGCGGACGCGCTGGACGTCGAGCTCTTCGGCGAATCCGAAGCCAACGGCATCAGCGGCTACGTCGCCCGCACCGGCCGCAGCTACAT
>CAYQCT010000131.1:1070-5856 GCA_964416015.1 uncultured Tepidisphaerales bacterium | reverse complement strand
CCCGACGTCAGCCGCGACCCGCGCTACGTCCCGGGCCTGCGTGAGCCCGGCAGCAGCCTGACCGTGCCGCTGACCCTCGATGACAGCATCATCGGCGTTCTCAACGTCGAGTCCGGCCGCCTCGCCGCCTTCGACGAGGACGACCGCCAGTTCGCCGAGATCTTCGGCCGGTACGTCGCGATCGCGTTGTCCATCCTGAAGCTCCTCGTGACGGAGCGGGCCGCGACGAACAAGAAGGTCGCCGACGACGTCGCCGGGGAGGTCGTCGGGCCGCTGAACGACATCGCGCTCGACGTCGGCATGCTGCACGAGGACCTCGCCGACGACGCCGCTGCCCGGCAGCGGCTGGAGTCGATCAGCAGCAACGTCGACGCCATCCGCCACAGCATCCGCGACGCCAGCAAGGGTCCGCAGGTCGTGCTCGGCACGCGCGATCTTTCCCAGCCGAACGAGCCGCGGGCCAAGGGCGAGGAGCCGTTGCGTGGTGCCCGCGTGCTGGTCGTCGATGACGAGCCGACGATCCGTGAAGTCATTGCCCGCGTTCTGACGAAGCTGGGAGCCGTCACCCGATCCGAGGCGACCGGGCGTGCGGCGCAGGCGGCGTTGGTGGAGGACGACGCGACGTTCGACGTCGTCCTCAGCGACATCCGCATGCCCGACGGCACCGGCTATGACGTCTTCGCCGCCGTGCGAGCCTTGCCGGATCCGCCGCCGGTGATCCTCATGACGGGCTTCGGCTACGACCCGAACCATTGCATCGTCCGCGCGAGCCAGGAAGGCCTGCAGGCGGTGTTGTTCAAGCCATTCCGCGTCGAACGGATGCTCGAAGAAGTCCGCACCGCCGTCGCCTCCCGGGCGAATTCGACCCGCTCCTAGGCTTCGCCTTCATGAGCGACGGCAACTTGCGAGCGGGCGTCATCGGAGTCGGTATCGGGCGGATGCACCTCGACAAATACCGCAGCTCGACCGGCGTCGATGTCACTGCGCTCTGCGACCTCGACGAAAAGCGACTGCACGAAACCGCCGACGAATTCGGCATCGCGCACCGCTTCACCGACGCCGGCGACATGTTCCGCAGCGGCACGTGCGACCTCGTCAGCGTCTGCACGCCCAACGCGTACCACGCGCCGCTCACCATCGAAGCCGTCGAGGCCGGGCTGCACGTGTTGTGCGAGAAGCCGATGGCGATGAACACGGCCGAGGCCCAGTCGATGATCGACGCCGCCGAGCGCAACGGCAAGATTCTGAGCATCCATTTCAACCATCGCATGCAGTCGCACGTTGCTGCATTGAAGAAGTACGCGGATACGGGCGACCTCGGCGAGCTCTACTTCGGCCGCACGACCTGGCACCGCCGCCGCGGCATTCCCGGTCGGCCCGGCTTTGTCTCCAAGAAACAGGCCGGTGGCGGCGCGATGATCGACCTGGGCGTCCATCAGCTCGACCAGCTTCTCTACGTCATGGGCCACCCCGAGATTGCTTCTCTCTCGGCGCAGGTCTACACGAAGTTCAACAAAGTCGACGTTCCTGCCCTGAATATGGATGTCGACGATTTTAGCATTGCCTTCGTGCGTTTTACCAATGGCGCGACGGCCGAGATGGAGATCAGCTGGGCCAGCCATCACCATCATGCCGAACACCGCGTCCTGCAGATTTACGGCACTGACGGCGGCGGGCGACGCGAGCTCGTCGACTATGGCGGCGGGCCGAATGACCTAACGATCTACCGAAGGCGGCACGGCGCCTTGACCGACGAACAGGTGAAGCGGCCGCCGGATGTCGACAGCGTGCAACAGGATTTCGTGAACGCGATTCGTGAAGGTCGCAGACCTCTGTGCACAGCGGAGCACGGCCTGACGACGATGATGATTCTGGACGCTCTCTACAAAAGCAGCGAGACCGGCCAGGAAGTCATCTTCAGCGAAATGTTCCAGAAGCTCGAGAAGGTCGCAGAGGCCAGCGGAACCACGCCGCACTAGGTGTCGTTCGGAAACGAGTAGGGTGGGCCCCGGCCTACCATCAGATTTAAGAGAAGAAGGCAGAATTGGACGGTGGGCTAAGGCCCAACCTGCAAGTTGTCGAACAAATTCTAGTACCGCAACATTAAACCGCCGCCGCCCCAGATCTGTGTCTCGGCGGCGACTTCGTCGTCGATCTCGTCGGTGTAGTGCAACTCGCCAACCAGAGAGAAGCGGCCGTACCGCCGACTGATGTTCAGAAGCGTGTTGAGGTCGTACTCTGCGTGCACGCCGAACTGGTAATGCGCAAAGCCGTCGTCGCCGAACAGCTCTTCGAGGCCGTCGACGTAGGCGATGTGCAGGTCGTACCCGACGAGCAACGCCGAGCCCGGCTGCCGGCCGCTGCGGCGAAAACCGGCTTCCGCGTAGATGCCTTCGAACGTGTCGTAGTCGTAGGCGACAAACGCGTATGGGCCGATGAACTTGCCTTCGTCGCCACTGAGTAACGCGTCGTTGAAGTCGACTTCGACATACACCTCGCTCGTGTCGAGGACGTCGCGATCCGGATAGGTAAAACTCTGATGAGCGACGACAACGTCGAGGACTTCCGAATCGAAGCGTAGGCCGACGGTTGGCCTGATCACCTGGAACTTGCTGATCTGATCTCCCTCGGCCGTGTTGGTGAACAGCCGGACGAACGGGTCCGGCAGGCGACCCAGGTCGAAGGTGATCGTGCCGTCGATGCCGACATTGGCCGCATCTTCGCCACTGTCGGGTTCGACGGGTTCGATGCCGCGAAAGACGTAGTCAGTCCGGTAGATAACGCCGATGTCGAGCGACACCGCCCCATCGTTGAACCCGCTGCCCGGCTGGCGGATCGGCACTGGCTCGTACACCGTCTCCGGCACGTCCGCGAGAAGACCCTCACTCGGCTCGACCGCCAGATCCTGTGCGAGCGAGGGCGAAGCGATGACGAGCATCGCCACGCTGACTAGCAGGCTCGTGCGGCGGGGCGACATCACGCGGAACGGTAGCACAACCGGCACGGGAATCCGTCAATCGTTGGTGGCGAGGTCGTGCAGCAGCGTCACCGAGAGCTTTGTCCGCTCGACGAGCGAGTCGAGGAGGACGAACTCCTGGTCGCTGTGCAGGCCGCCGCCGCGGACGCCGAGCGTGTCGACGGTCGGCAAGCCGACGGCCTGGAGCTTGTTGCCGTCGCAGCAGCCGCCGGTCGCGTTCCACGTGATGTCGAGACCGAGCCGGTCGCCGCAGGTTTTGACGCGGTCGAACAGCGTCTGCGTCGCCGGCGTCATCGGCTTGGGCGGGCTGAGGAAGTCGCCGTGCAGCTCCGCTGCGAAGCCGTCGCGGCGGTTGAGCACGGTCACGAGCCGACGCAGGTCGTTCTCGATCGCCTGCTGCTTCTCCGCATCGGCGACGCGGACGTTCAGCCGCACGACGGCGACATCGGCGACCTGGTTCACCGGCCCGCCGCCGTCGATCCGGCCGACGTTGACCGTCACGCCGTCGGCCTGGTTGAAGTTGGCGAGCAGGGCGACGACCTCCCCGGCCAAGTGCATCGCGCTGCGACCTTCGTCGAATGCCCGCCCGACGTGGGCGCTGCGGCCGCGGAGGACGAGGTCGAACGTGCCGCTGCCGCCACGAGTTCCGGCGAGCGAGCCGTCGGGCAGCGCGGGTTCGTAGACGAGGCCAACGTCGTGCTCTCTCGCCAGCTCGTGCAACAGCGGCGTGCTAGACGGCGAGCCGATCTCCTCGTCCGGGTTCAGCACGACCGTCCAGCCGATGTTTAAAGCCGCAGCCGTCCGCTCGAAGGCGCGCAACGCCTCCGCCATCACAACGAGTCCGCCTTTCAGATCCGCCACGCCCGGCCCGATCCAGGTGCCTGGCTCGTCGCCGTCGCGGACTTGCTGGAACGGTGTCGAGGTGTCCGCTCAAAAGGACACGCCGCGTCGCCTCGGGCCGCTTGCGAATCACCCAGGCGTCCGCGACCGGCACCTCGTGAACCTGGCTGCGATCGTCCACGACTTTTCGCGCCGGCAATCCAACCGACTCCACGTCATCGGCGATCGGCCGCAGCTCGCCCACGACGCGATCCGCCACCGCCGCGACGCCGGCCCGGTTGTTCGTGCCGCTGTTGAGGTTCGCCCAGTCGCGGAGCAAGTCGCGCATGCGAGCGTCGCGGCCGGCGACGGCCGCGAGTGCTTCGGCAAGCTCCGGCGATTCGCTCACGCGTTGATGTCGGTGATCTGGACCTGCAGCCGCTTCTGGCGGTGGCCCTTTTCGATGTGGTAGCCCTTGCGACGCTTGACCTTGACGACGCGGAGCTTCTCGTCCTTCTTCCAGCCGTCGACGCGGGCGGTGACGGTGACACCTTCGAGGACCGGCGTGCCGATCTTGGTCTCGCCGTTGCCGCCGACCATGAGGACGCGGTCGAACGTGATGGTCTCCTCCGGATAATCGACGATCGGCTCTTCGACGGTCGTGCCACCGACGCCGCCCTCGGGGAGCGGGCGATCGATGCGCAGCGTGTCGCCGGCACTGACCTTGAACTGCTTCCCGCTATCTTCGATGACTGCGTACATGGGCTTCCGTGAAGGGGGCGATCATTGGCCGCGGCGGCTCGAAGTCAACTAGGCTGCCGGCGTGCGGTTCCACCTGCTCGACCGGATCGACAGCATCGACGCGACTTCGCTGACGGCGGTGAAGGCGGTGACGCAGGCCGAAGAGTATCTCGCCGATCACTTCCCGTCGTTTCCCGTGCTGCCGGGCGTGATGATGCTCGAGGCCGCGACCCAGGCCGCGGCGTGGCA
>CAYQCT010000131.1:0-1031 GCA_964416015.1 uncultured Tepidisphaerales bacterium | reverse complement strand
GACCATCGCGATGCTCAAGAGCGCCCGCAACATCCGCTACGGCCACTTCGTCGCGCCGGGACGAGTGCTGCACATCAAGGTCGAACAGACAAAGGACCTCGCGTACAAAGTCGCCGGCACCGTCGACGCCGGCCAGGGCGAGACGAGCGCGTTCGGCGGTAAGCTCGAGCTCGCCGCCGAACGCGTCGGTCGGCACGACGACCGCCTCGCCGAAGCCCATCGAAAACGCTGGCACGCCCTCGATCCCACCGGTCATCTGCCGACGCAGCCGTAGCCGTCGCTGGCGAAACCGCCGCAGCGGCCCTACCTTGCCCCGACGATGGCGCAGATGAGTGAGGAACAGGTCTTCGAGAAAGTTCGCGAAGCGCTCGTCGAAGCGCTCAGCGTCGACGACGAAGAAGTCACGCCGCAGGCCGTCGTTCGCGACGATCTCGGGGCCGAGTCGATCGACTTCCTCGACATCCAGTTCCGCCTGGAGCAGGCCTTCGACATCAAGATTCCCAAGGGCGACATGATGCCCGAGGATCTGCAGAACAACCCGGACTTCGTCAGCGACGGCAACCTGACCGAGGCCGGCATCAACGAGCTCAAGACGCGGATGCCACACGCCGACTTCGCTCAATTGAAGCCGGGCGACGACCTCGAGGAGATCAGCAAGCTCTTCACCGTCCAGGCGATCGTCAACTACGTCCAGCGCAAGCTTGGCGAGAAGTAATTCGTCATGCGCTGGCTCTGGATCGACCGGTTCGACGAGTTCACCTCCGGCAAGACCGCCGTCGCCGTCAAGACCGTGACGGCCGCCGAGGAGCACGTGCACGACTTGTATCCTGGTCATCCGATCTTCCCGAACAGCCTGATACTCGAGGGTTTCGCCCAAACTGCCGGAATTCTTGTCGGCGACGCGGGCCAGTTCGGCGACAAGGTGATCCTCGCCAAGGTCGGCCGCGCCGAGTTCCACCGCACGGTGACGCGCATGGCGCGGACCTTGCGGCGGCTGCTGTTCGGCCGCGTGCTCGGGATGATCTTCGAAG
>CAYQCT010000130.1:0-9087 GCA_964416015.1 uncultured Tepidisphaerales bacterium | reverse complement strand
AGCGCCGCCGTCCCGACCGCCGCCGCCGACACCGCATCCAACCCCGCCGGCCGCCGCACCACCTCGTCCGCCGGCACGCTCGCCCACTCGGCGAACGCCCCAAACCCGCTCGAGTGAGCCACCACCGCATCGCCCACGGCGAGGTCCGTCACCCTTTCCCCAACCGCCTCCACCACCCCCGCCAGATCGCTGCCGAAAATCGGCTGCCTCGGCCGTCGCAGGCCAAAGAACAACCGCACGATCGCCGGGTCCGCCGCCGCCAAGTGCCAATCGCCCGCGTTCAGCCCCGCCGCCCCCACCCGCACCAACCCCCGCCCCGCCGCCACCTTCGGCCGCGCCACCCGGGCCACCTCCAACTTCTCCGGCGGCCCATACCGCCGCGCGACCACCGCCCGCATCGTCGGCTCGATTCCCACCACAACAACCTCCCGGACAAACCAACTTGACGCGAACCGACGACACTATCGCCAGACACATATAGATTAGGCAACGCATTCTCGCGTGCACATCAACCACCCCGTGACGTCGAGGCCCCCCATGAACCACTACCTGATCGCACTCACCGTCGCCGCCGCCCTCGGCAGCGGCCTGATCGCCGGGGTGTTCTTCGCCTTCTCCACCTTCGTCATGCCGGCTCTTGACCGCACCACCGCCCCCCACGGAGCCGAGGCGATGCAGCACATCAACGTCACCGTGCTCAACGGCTGGTTCCTCGGGACCTTCATGGGCACCGCCGTCCTGTCCGGCCTCATCGCCGCCCTGTCGCTCTGGCACTTCCAGCCTCGTCCCGGCGCCCTCGCCCTCGCCGCCTCCGCCCTCTACCTCCTTGGCACGTTCGGCGTCACCATCGGGTTCAACGTGCCGATGAACGATCGCCTCGCCAATCACGCCCCAACCGCCCAGGCCACCAGCGAGTACTGGCCACACTACCTCGCCCGCTGGACCATCTGGAACACGGCCCGCACCCTCGCCGCCACGTTCGCATGCCTTGGCTACGTCTTGTCGTTGATCGCGTAGCACCAGCAAGATGGCCCCGGTGATGAGAAAGCCTCACACCCCGCACGACCCAAGTTGAAGCGCAAGCGGTGCCGGATCCGTCTCCATCTCGTGGAGGCGGGGGCGGTTCACGCTATTTTTTATGGCATGTGTAGCCCTGACTGCGCAAAGCCCCGCCACGTTTGCACGCACGCAAACGGCGGCGGGCTCATGCCTCGCCGCCGTTTCGTGTCCGGATGTGCGATGGCAAGTAACGAGATCCGCGCCGGGACCAACCTGCAGCACGTGGTGTCACGGCTACCGCAGGCCAATCGCCGTGTCCTGCCCGCGATAGCCGCAGCACCACGTGCCGCAGGTCCGGCGGTCGATGATCGCGCAGCACACGGCAAACACTGGCCACCCATCTCACGCCGCAATTTGCAGCGGACTGACTTCTTCGCCCTCGCTCGGGCGGGCCAGGGTCGCCGGGAGCATGACGCTGATCGGCCGGCTCGTCGGGCCGCTCTCGCCGCGGGCGTTTTGCCAGAATGCGCTGATCCACAGCGTGTCGCCGCTCTGGCTCGCGGGGATGGGCATCGTGAGCTTGGTCCGCGTCAGCGTCGTGCCCGGCAGCCACGCGGCCGGCGGCGTCGGGCCGACGTGGCGGAACAGCGTCGCCATCGTCGCGTTCGCCGGCTTGCCCCGGCCGCGCTCGGTTCGGCGGAGCTTGATCACGACCTCGTCTCGCTCAATGTGGGCCGTGATGACCGGCGCCTCGGTCGGGGGCCGGCACGATCTTCCGCCGCGTCCGGATCAACCGCACGCCGAGGTCCTCGAGCTGCTTGTCATCGAGGTCCGGGTTGCCGCGGACGATGCCGACCACCCGCGACGCCAGCGCCCGGAACTCCCGCAGCCGCTGGTCCCGCAGGGCGATGTTCGACGACGTCCGCTGGGCCGGATCGTTCGCCACGGCCGGCGCCTCCGGCACCCCGTAATCGGCCCAACCCACCTTCGCCGCCATGTTCGCGGCAGAGGCCACGCGGCCAGCAACGTTCCTGTTGTCAAGAATGCTGCTGCTCATAACTGGCCCCGCGGGGGAAGTGTTGAGGTCGAGGATCGAGAATCAAAAATCCGGCAGCCGCCCCATCGCGACCACCCACCCCAACATCGGCCACCCCCACCACCGTCTGAAGACGGCCCATCAAATTTCCGCACCCCACACTCCGCCCCAACGCTCCGCCTGCGCGATGACCGCCTGCACCGCCCGCGCCTGCCCCACCGGCGGGTACCTGTACTTCTGCAGCAGCCGCTTGATCAGCAACCGCATCTTCGCCCGCACGCTCTCCCGCACCTGCCAGTCGACGGTCGTGCTGGTCCGCAGCTTCTGGGTCAGCTATGAAGACAACTTCTTCAGCCAAGATCCGATTCGCTTGCTTCACGCCGAACACCGTATGATGTGGTCTAATGGCAGACTTTCCACAGGCACTGGTGGATCACTTGGACCTGCGACGGCACCGAACGCGCTTGAGCGAGTTGCGTAAAGCGGTCAAGGAGCGTCACGACGCGGCGGAAGGTGATGACCGCATCGCCTGGGGTCGGCTGCAGACGGTATCTCGACGCATCTACAAGAGCCTCCGCGGCAAGCCTGCGGTGCTGCTCACGCCCGCGACCGTCGCGCAGCTCGGACACGCGATCCAGAACGCACTGGGCAAGGTCACGCAGGAAGGCGAGGTGACGGCCGCCCAGATCTTCAAGTTGACCGATCCCGTCATCGATGCCTACCGCGGCATCGTCTGGGAGCTCCCCTCCAAAGACGAAGCGACGGAAACGCTGGAGAAGTTGAGCGAGGACGTTCAGACGCTGCTCGCAACGTCGAGTAGTACCGTTGACGAGATGTCGGCTGAGGTCGCCGCACTGCGGCAGCAGGTCAGCGGGGTGGAGGACACCGCCGCCGCCGTTAAGGAGCGTGTTGAAAAACAGGTCACGCGGGTGGATGCCGCGGTCACGAAGGCTTCCGATGCGACGTCGACTGTGGCGGCCGAACTGCGCGAGCGGGGCACAACGGTGCATGAAGAGCTTCGTGAGAAGGCTCAGACAGCGGAGGCGAAACGGGTCGAGGAGTGGAAGGCGGGAGTCGAAGCGTGGCGTGGCGAGTTCGTCGACTTGATCGAGACGCAGCGGCAGGCCGGCCTAGAGGTCGATCAGGCGCTGCGGGAGCACCAAGCGGAGGCGGAGCGGATCGTCGGGCTCATCGCCGGCTCGGGATTGGCCGGGCACTACAAGAACTTGGCCGACAGGAGCCGCACGGCTGGGTATCTATACACGGCCCTCGCCGTTATGCTCTTCTGCGTGCCGCTGATCGTCGGCATCATCACGTTCAACACGCTTCCGCCGATCGATCCACAAAGCGGAAACTGGTGGGCTTCCGTCTTGGTACGGCTCGCCATCGGCTTGGCTGCCCTCGTGCCCGCCGGTTACTTGGCCCGTGAGGCAACGCGGTTCAAGCGGCGAGAAGATGCCGCACGGCAGCGCGAGCTTGAGTTCTCAACCCTGACGAACTTCATCGACGCGCTCGATGAGGACACGCAGGCCGAGGTGAGGAAGCGACTTGTCGACACCTATTTCGGCCAGCCGCTTGTGCCACCAATCGCGAGCGCGAAGCTCGAATCGTCCGATGTGCTGGCGAAGCTGATCGGCCGGGATTCGAGCGAGGCGCACATCAAGGCCTGCACAGAACTGGTCAAGATGATCGCCAAGTGACGCCTGACACGCTCCTCGCAAGGTAGTTTGACCATCAGCGGCGTGTGCCTCTTGCCTCATGCCTTCGCCCCCGCCCGCTCGTTAAGCGCCGGCAGGGCGTTCACGATCTTCATTGTCTCCAGGCTCACCCGCACCACGCGGCATATGAGGTCGGCGATGTACCGCGGGTCGTCGTGCTCGCGGCACCAGTCGTTCGGGTCGTTGACGATGCCGCTCTTTTTGTCGCGACGGACCTGGTAGCGGTCCATAACCCACTCGATTGCCGAGCGGCCGTTGACGACGTAGTCGTAGGCCTCGGGCGGGATGCCGCGGAGCGTCAGGTGGGCGTTGTAGACGATCTGCGTCTTGTCGTGCCGCTCGCCGGCCGCCCGCTGCTCGGGGGTCGGGCGGGCGAAGGTCATCTTCTTGACCTTGAACCGCTCCCACGGGTCGAAGTCGAGCGTGTCCATGTGCTCGGCCAGCGGGTAGGGGTCGATCGTCTCGTAGTTCAGGTGCCAGTGCGCCAGGTCGCGGCCGGCCTGCGAGAAGACCCAGAAGTCGGCCGCCTCCCGCGTCAGCGGGATGCGGGGCAGCATTTTCTTCAGGTCAGCCGCGAACCGCTCGCGGTACTCGGGGCTGTGCAGCACGCCGTAGACGTAGTAGAAGACGTCCTCATTGCCGACCGCCTCGCCGCCCCCACCCCCGGCGTCGGCGTAGGCGTCGCGGAAGGTCGAGAGGGCCGCGTCGGTAATGCCGTCCCGCCGCCGGCAGCCGGCATCGCCGTTGGTGTAGAGCGTGTCGTCCTTGTTCGGCTTGTCGTACAGGTACAGCGGAAAGCATTGGCTGGCCCCGCTCTTGTCCGACATGTGCAGGTCAGGCACAGCATCGGTCATCAGAAGCGAGAAGTCGCCTCGGTTTCCGACGGATGTGACGCAGATGACACGATTTTCGGCATCTGCGTTTGGAAACGCATCGTCGATTCCGCCGACGACGTTGTTCACCCTCCGGTCGAGGTAGACGTGGCACCGCATGAACGGGCGATACATCGCGTTCCGTGCGGATTGGCGCTTGAAGCGAATCGAGTTGCCACGGATCGCATACCTCTGGAGCGCGCGGGACCACGATATCTTCTTGGGATCGGCTTCCGCGTAGTCTTCGAAGGCTTGCTTCCGGTCGTCGCCTATAAATCCGTTTGCCTGATCCCGGAATCCGCTCGACTGTTCGTTGAAGACGTTGATCATCGCCTTCATTCCAGTCAGGAGGCGGTTCTTGCTGAAGTTGTAGCACCACGGATCACGGGCCGTTTCCAGACCACGCCAGAAGTCACTGAAGAACTGCGTGCTCTCCGCAGGTCTTGAAGCGAGTGCGGGGAACGTTTCAAACGCCTCATCCCGCTGGTTAATCCAGTCGTGCCCGGCGTTCGGCTTGATCATCTTCCACCCGTCGTTCTCGCCGACGCCCACGATGCTGCCGAAGCGTTTGACGGTGGCCAACTTTTCGGTTCGCGTGAGGTAGTCGCCGATGTCGTGGTAGTGGATCGTGCCGGGCGTGGTCTTGTCCGGGTTCTTGACGAGCAGGATGACGGCGATCGAGTTGCGGCTGCCGGAGCCGAAGATTTTGCCGCCCTCGCGTCGGCTGGTCTCGCCGCTGGTGCGTTGGTTGCCGCGCAGGTTCAGGACGTAGAGCGAGGTGAACTCGTCGGCCAAGCACGCCCGCATCCCGTCGGCGGCGTTGCCGTCGATGAAGTAGCCGTTCGTCACGAAGCCGACGACGCCGCTGTCGCCGATACGGTCGCTGGCCCAGCGGATCGCGCGGACGTAGCTGTCGTACAAACTGTTCTTGTTCGTCGCGGTCGACCGGGCGGCGTAGGTGCTGCCGATCTTGGCGTCGAGGGCGTCGTACTTCAGGTTCTGGTTGTTCGCGTTGGCGTCGCCCTGGCCGACGCTGTACGGCGGGTTGGCGATGACGACGGTCACGTCGGCCGCCATCTGCTTCCTCGCCCGCTCGGTGTTGACGGGGAAGGTGCCGGCGATCCGCGTCTTCTCGGCGCGGTCGGACTCGAACATCTGGAAGGTGTCGGTCAGCACGATGCCGTTGAACGGCTCGTAGTCGTTGCCGCCGACGAGGTCGTGGTACGCCTGCTCGATGTTGACGGCGGCGATGTAGTAGGCCAGCAGCACCATCTCGTTGGCCCACAGTTCACTCTTGTACTTCTGCGGCAGCTTGTCCGGCGGGATCAGGCCGCTCTGCATCAGGCGGACCAGGAACGTGCCGGTCCCCGTGAACGGGTCGATCGTGTGGACGCCCTCGTCGGCGAAGCTCTTGCCGAACTCCTGCTGCAGCACGTCCTGCACGCTGTGCAGGATGAAGTCGACGACCTCGATCGGCGTGTAGACGATGCCCAGCCGCTCGGCGATCTTCGGGAAGGCGTTGCGGAAGAACTCCTCGTACAGCTCGTTGAGCACCCGGCCGCGGGCCTCGGCGTTGTCGAGGCCGCTGGCGCGTTCGCGGACGCTCTGGTAGAACTTCTCCAACGTGTCGGCCTCGCGGTCGACGGCGTGGGCGTCGAGGCGGTCGAGCATGGTCTGCATCGACACCGACACCGGGTTGTGGCTGGCGAAGGCGTAATCCTTGAACAGCGCGTCGAAGACCGGGCGGGTGATCGAGTGCTGGGCCAGCATCTCGATCGCGTCGTCGTCGCTGACGGTGGGGTTCAGGCTCGTCTGCAACGCTTTCACAAACACCACGAACGCCGCCAGTTCTTCGGCGTGAGACGCGCGGGATTGTGGCGTCTGTTCCTCGCTCTGAACGAGGGTCTTGATCCGTGTGACGTGCCGCTCGGCGATGACGGCGATGTCCTTCGCCCACGACTCCCAATACTGCCGGTCGCCGCACTTCTTGACGATCTTGGCGTAGATCGCGTCCTTCCAGTCCTCGAGGCCGGGGAAGGCAAACGCCCCCTGCACCTCACGGACGCGGGGCTTGCCGTCACCGTCCGTTGCCGCCGCACCGTTGCCGTTGTCGCCGGGTTCGAGGCCGCCGACGCCGATGACCTGGATCTGGTCGGGGCGATCGCGGTTGAGCTCGATCTGGTTGACGGTGGCGTCGAAGCGGTCGTCGTGGGCACGCAGGGCTTGTAGCACCTGCCAGACGACGCGGTAGCGGTCGTTGTCTTTCAGCGCCTCCTCGGGCGTCTTGTCGGCCGGGACGCCGACGGGGAGGATGATGTAGCCGTACCGCTTGCCGGGGGCGCGGCGCATCACCCGGCCGACCGACTGCACGACATCGACGACGCTGTTCCGCGGGTTGAGGAACATCACCGCGTCGAGCGCCGGCACGTCGACGCCCTCGCTGAGGCATCGGGCGTTCGAAAGCACGCGGCAGGCGTTGCCGCCGGCGTCGCGTTTGAGCCAGTCGAGCGACGCGGCCCGGCGAAGCGCGTCGTCGGAGCCGTCGACGTGGTCGGCCTCGACATCGAGCACGCCGTCGGCGTCGGGGTGCTCCTCCCGGTACGCCTCCACGAGCTGGCCGAATTGAGCGACGAACCGTTTGCTGTCCTTGATCGTGCGGCTGAAGGCGACCGCCCGGCGCATCGGCTCAACGTCGCCGTTGAGTTCGGCACCGTTGAGGGTCGACTCGAAGCGCTTCTCAAGGCCGTTCCAGCAGCCGGTGATGCGGGTGGCGTCGTCGAGGTTCATCTCGCCGTCGCCGGCGAGCTGCTTCTGGAACGTGCGGGCGACGTACTTTTCGTCGACGGCCAGGACCAGCACCTTGTAGTCGGTCAGCAGCGACTTGCCGACGGCCTCGCCGAAGCCGAGGCGGTGCAACTCGTCGCCGTACACGGCCAGGTCGTCCATCGAGATGAGCGCGGCGTCGCCTTCTTTGGCGGTCTTCTTCGCCTCGTCGCCGTAGAGGCGGGGCGTGGCGGTCATGTAAAGCCGCTTCTTAGCCTTCAGGTAGTCGGCGTCGTGGACCTTGACGAAGTGCGACTCGTCCTCACCGGCGAGCGTGACGCCGGTGGTGCGGTGAGCCTCGTCGCAGATCACGAGGTCGAACGCGGGCATCCCGGCTTCTTGTGCCTCGGCGACGGCGGCGATGCTGTGGTAGGTGCTGAAGACGACGGTCGGGCGGTCGTCGCGGCGGAGCAGCTTGTGCTGCCAGGCGAGTTCGTGGCCGCGGGTGGTGGCGGGCAGGAGCAGGTCCTGAATCGTGATGTCGCCGCCGTCGTCGTTCTTCTTGCGGGACTTGCCGACGTTGATGTCCGAGCAGACGGCGAGGGCGGTCAGCCCATGCGCGGCGAATCGGGTCCACTCGCGTAGCGCCTGCGCCAGCAGCGACAGCGACGGCACGAGGAACAGCACGTTGCCCCGCGGGACCATCGACTCGGCGATGCGGAGGGCGGTGAACGTCTTGCCGGTGCCGCAGGCCATGATGAGCTTGCCGCGGTCGGCGTCGGCGAACCCGGCGATCACGTCGTCCTGCGCCCGCCGCTGGTGCTCGCGTAGGTCGCGGCGGCCGTCGTGCGTCAGGTCCTGCGGCCGGGCGAAGTCAAAGCCGGACCAGTCGACGCCGCTCTCTTCCAGGTCGCGGACGCCGATCCGCTGGACGGGCTTGGTCTGGTGGTGCAGGGCGTCGAGGGCGTTCTTGCCCCAGCGGTCGGTCGTCGAGACGATCAAGCCGCTGGTGAACTGCTCCCGTCCCATCGCGGTGACGAACGAGTCGACGTCGCCCTTCGCCAGCGTTTGGTCGGGCAGGTAGAACTTGCACTGGATCGCGCAGTGCTCGCCGGTGGCGCGGTCGCGGGCGACGAGGTCGATGCCGCCGTCGCCGACGGTCGGCTTGGCGGGCCAGTCGTTCCACATCCACACCTTGTCGAAGCGGTCGGCGTAAAGCGGGTCGACCTCGAAGTAGCGGCACATCATCCGCTCGAAGCGGTCGCCGAGGTCGCGGTTATTGCGCGCGTCGTCACGGAGACTGGCGAAGATCACCAGTAGCCCGTCCGTCGCGCCATCGGCCAGTCCTTTGGCGGAGGATGTCATCAGGCGGGGGATGCTAAGCGATGAGGAGGGCGATGCAAACCAGTAGCTTCAGGCCGGTTGGTCCGCCGCATCAACCTGCACTTCCAACGTTACCACCGTTGAATCGCATCGACTGCGATTGCCGGGCGTCGGAGGCGTCGGTGACGTATCTAAGGAGGATGAGGCCGAGGACGGTGTGCTTGTGCTGGGCGGCGTCGAGGTTTGCCCGCGCGGCTTGTCGGCCGAGGCTCAGAGCTTGGCGTCGAGGTCGCGGAGGAAGTGCGGATCGGGCGCGGGTGTGTCGGGGGCGGGCGGCACGGGGGGTAGCTATACCGGACGGGGTGGGTTGGTGCCA
>CAYQCT010000129.1:5610-9114 GCA_964416015.1 uncultured Tepidisphaerales bacterium | reverse complement strand
GGGGCGGCGGGAGAGAAGCTGGGCTGTGGACGCCCGGGCATCGTCTGTCGCTCCTGCCGCTGTTGTCGTGCCATCGACTCGTCACGTTCTGCCGTCGCTCGTCATTCTTCCTGCCGCCTCGGCCGCGGCGGGCGTGGTGCCGTTCTTCGGCGAGGTCGACTTCCTCGGGCCGACGTTCGACCGGCCGGCCGTCGACGGCTTTGATCTGGGGCCGAGCAACTGGGACGTCGGGTACGACGCTCGGTCGGCGACTTGAGCTTGCGTCGGAGCGGAAACGCGAAGACGCGAAGAGGCGAAGACAGAGCGAGGAGAAGGAGATTGGTTGGACCTCCGCGGCTTTGTGCCTGCTCCGTCGCATCATGCTGGTTGGGAGGCGGCGCGTTCCACTGAGCGGCGTCCCAAACAGGCCCTGTTCTGCCCTTTGCTCCGGCTTTGCCTCTTCGCGGCTTCGCGTTTCTGTTCCGGCTCCTTAGAACGACCCGCCGCTGGAGGACGTAGCGACAGACTGCCTGCATGGATGCGTCGGCCTTTACAACCTCGGCCCGCGCGTCCCTCGCGTCAATGTGGCGGCAGCTCGCGCTCGCGCACAACTGGCCGTTGCTGGCCGCGGTGGCGGCGTTGTGTGGCGTGGGGCTCCTGACGATCGGCAGCGTGGAGCCGGCGGTGGCGCGGAACCAGGCAGTCTATCTCGGCATCGGCGTGGCGGCGATGGCGGTCTTCCAGGCGGTCAACTACGCGAAGCTGGGGCGGTTGGCGTTGCCGTTTTACGTGGTGAGTTTGCTGCTCGTGGGCGTGACGGTCATCGGGACGATCGTGTCGATTCCGTTCGTGCCGCGGATCAACGGGGCGTCGAACTGGATCCGGCTCGGGCCGGCGTCGATCCAGCCGGCGGAGTTGATGAAGGTCAGCTTCATCATGCTGCTCGCCCGCTATCTCCGCTTCGGCGACGGCCACCGGACGCTGCGCGGGCTGGTCTGGCCGGCGGTGTTGGCGGGCGTGCCGATGGTGTTGATTCTGAAGCAGCCGGACCTGGGGACGTGCCTGGTATTCGTGCCGACGACGCTGGCGATGCTGTTCGTGGCCGGGGCGAAGGTGCGGCACTTCGTTGGCATCGCGTTGCTGGGGACGGTGCTTCTGCCGGTGGCGTGGCTGAGTGGGCAGCCGCACGTGCCGGTGTTGAAGCACGGGCCGGACCTGGTCAAGACGTACCAGCGCGAGCGGGTCTACGCGATGTTCAAGGACGACGAGGGGACGCTGCAGCGGACGGGCTACCAGCAGTTCTACGGCTTGGCGGCGCTCGGGTCGGGCGGGTTGACGGGCAAGGGGCCGGGGAACGTGCCGGTCGGGCGGCGGGTGCCGGAGAGTCAGAACGACATGGTCTTCGTGGTCGTCGGCGAGCAGTTCGGCTTCGTCGGCAGCCTCGTCGTCATCGCGAACCTGGCGGTTGCGACGAAGCTGATGCCGGTGACGGGCGTGACGCTGCCGTTCGTCAGCAGCGGTGGCAGTTCGCTGATCGCGAGTTTCATGGCGATCGGGATTTTGTTGAACGTGGGGCAGCATCGGCCGTTCCTGCTGGCGCGGGACGCGTTCGACTATCGCTGACGCAATGATGCGGCGATGCGTCCCGCAGGCTTGTTGCTCCTGATCATCCTGCTCGTCGGCGGCTGCGCGGTTGGTGGAACGCGGCGGCCGGCGGAGTTCGGGCCGCGGCAGGTGCGGGTGAGTCCGGTGTTCAGCCGCGTCATCGACGAGCGGACGTACGAGGCCGACGTGGAGCTGCTGGACGCGTTCGGCGACAGCGTCAAGGGCGGCGGCGTGTTGACGCTGGAACTGTTCGAGTACGACCCGAACCGCAGCGGGGCCCGCGGCGTCGCACGCGGCAGGCCACGACAGGTGGATCTGGGGACGCTGGCCGCGCAGCGACGCTTCTGGCGTGGCGTGAGCCGGACGTACAGCGTCAGTGTGCAGAGCGGCGGGCTCGATCCGACGCGGACCTACGTGCTTGTGGTTCGTTACCAGCCGGCGACGACGACGGGTCCGGCCGCCGATGCGGCTGCCGAGCGGCCGGACCGGCTGGAGGCGCAGACGTTGCTGCGCCCACGGGCGACGGAGCCGACGACGGCGCCGACGCGATAGGCTGGCGGTGCGTGGCCGGGCACTTCGACAGCATCGGCTTCCCGGCGGACGACGAGGAGGAGCTGGCCCCGCTCATCCGCCGGGCGCGGGTCGAGGGCGATCAGCTCGAGTTGCTCGGTGCCGAGGCCGGCTACGGCGGGCGGTACATCTGCTGGAACGCCGGCGGCAACGCACAGTTGTGGCTGGCGGTCGACGAGAAGAACCGGATCGCCCGCGTCGACCCGCACTTCGCCGGCCGCGGGCGGGCGGATGTGGTGCTCGAGCGGAGCTACGACTACGACGAAGGCGAGCCCGCACCGCCGGCCGGCGGGGTTGTCGTGACGGTCGCACCCGGCACGGCCGAGGAGACGCGGGCGGCGATCGATTTGCCGGCGTACGGGCGGTTCTGGGACATGGCCTGCGACGCCGACGGCAACGCGCTGATGCAGGTCGCCGCCTTCTGTCACGGCGGCGTCGCGCTGCCGGACGACGACGCGTTCGTGCAATTCATGGACGAGCAACGTCAGGAAGGGGAGCATCTGGCATTCGCGACCGAGTCGTTCCTGCCGGTCGGGTTGTTGGCGGAGACGGACGCGTCCGCGCCCGACCTGCCGCCGGCGTTGGCGCGGCTGAGCGGACGCGTGCTCGAGGCCAAGCGGGTAACGAATCCGCAGACGGGTCGTGCGTTCTGGTCCGCACTGGTCAAGACCGCCGGCATGACCTTGGACGTTGTGGCGGACGACGAGCAACTCGACGGCGTTCCCGTCCGCGGCGGTATCGTGGCGGGAAGCTTCTGGCTGAGCGGCTTGCCCGCCGAGGGTCCACGGCGAAGCGGCGGCGTGGTGGCGATCGACGCGTCGTCGGGGATTACGATCACGCGGGTCAGCGACGATTAACTGAATCGAGTCGACTTCTAGTTCGGGAGACATCGTTGCAAGCCCGATCCAGGAGCTATCGGACGCTGTGGGATTCGCGGATGCACGTCGGCGGCGGGATCATCCGATGGATCGGACGCGGTCGTAGGTTGCGGCCGCCGGGCGCTTCTCTACGATGCCCGCCCGCGCCGTCTCAGGTGCTCGCCGATGCGGGTGCCGGGCGGAGTTCGAACGACCCCGAGCCGCACGCATGTCCGCCCCCGCGCTCGCCGCGGCCGGTGCGTCCGTCGCCCACGCGCAGTCGTTCGTCGACGACGCGCAGCTCCCTTCGAGCGTCGGCACGCTGCCGACGTTCGGCGAGCTGTACCTACCCGACGAGGCGGTCTATCTCCAGGCCCGCCCCGACGCGGAGCTCGGCACGGACAGAAACGAGTATCGCAGTCCGTCCTATTACGCCCGCGGTGCGGTGGCGATCTGGTTCCCCGAGGACCTGACGTTCACCCGCGTCACGAGC
>CAYQCT010000129.1:1315-5600 GCA_964416015.1 uncultured Tepidisphaerales bacterium | reverse complement strand
GGAGTGAAATTAACCGGGACTTAGCCTCAGATAACGAGGAACTGGTCGTAGGCCAGCCGCAGGAAGTCACGCACGGCTGGGGCGGCGGCCTGAACTTTGCCGGCGGCTACAACTTTGCTCCCGACGCGTTCATCAACCCGCGAATCGAAGCCGAGTACCTGCTGCTCATTGTCGACTATCGCGACACGAACGACGACGGCCTGACGTGGAACAGCCTGGGCGTCAACCTTCTGCTCGACGTCCGTGCGAACGAGGCCGTCAAGGTTTACGGCGGCGTCGGTGCGGGCATGGCCTACATCTCTTACGCGAACCCGCCGCTGGGCAACATCGGCGTCGGCAGCGACGATGCCTTCGACTTCTACCTGCAGGGCCTCGTCGGCACGCTGATCCGCTTCAACGACGACATCGACATCGACATCGGCCTGCGGTACCAGATCACGGAACCCGAGGCCTTCGAGGGGGAAGTCGAGCTGAATAACATCCTGTTCCACGTCGGACTGCTGCTGCACCTCGAGTAGGTCCGCGGCGGTCGTCGTCAGTCGCACGCGTTGTCGGACGCTGATTCGGCAGGTTGTCGGTAGCGGCAAGGCTTGTCGTCGCGACACGCAGCCGGTACCATCTCCATCGGGCCGCCCCGCCAGACGTACGTCGCGTACGTCGCCCTCGGCCCCCGCGCTCGTAATGCCTCGGCACTGCGGGCAGGACCAACCCGCGGCGTTGCCTCCTGCGACGCCCGAACGACCTACGGAGACTCCGGCATGGCCAACGCAGCCTGGGGCATCGACATCGGCAACCGCGCCTTGAAGGCGATCAAGCTCGTCCGCGATCCCGAAGCGCCCGACGGCGTCCGCATCGCCGACTTCGCCTTTATCGAGCACGAGACCATCCTCTCCGAGGCCGGCGACAATCGCGAGGAACTCGTCGGCTCGAGCCTTGTCCGCTTCGCCGGCCGGCACGACACCCGCAAGACGCCCGTCGGCGTCAGCGTCAGCGGCCAGCAGAGCTTCGCCCGCTTCGTCAAGCTGCCGCCGGTCGAGCCGAAGAAGATCCCCGAGATCGTCCAGTTCGAAGCCGTCCAGCAGGTGCCCTTCCCGCTCGACGAGGTCGAGTGGAGCTACGAGCTCTTCGAACGCGACGACGATCCCGATGTCGAAGTCGGCATCTTCGCCATCCGCAAGGAGCTGGTGAACGGCTACGTCCAGACCTTCGTCGACCAGGATCTTGACGTTTCGGCCGTCCAGACGAGCCCGCTGGCCGTCTACAACACCGTCCGCAGCGAAGGCCGGCTGGAGAAGGGGCACGTGGTCGTCCTCGACCTCGGCGCCGAGGCGACGGACCTGCTCGTCGCCGACGAGCAAGGCATCTGGATGCGGAGTCTGAACGTCGGCGGCAACGCCTTCACCGAAGCGCTCGCCAAGGCGTTCAAGATCGACTTCGAGAAGGCCGAGGAGATGAAGCGGTCGGCCAAGACCAGCAAGTACGCCAAGCAGATCTACCAGGCGATGCGGCCGGTTTTCGGCGACCTGGTGAGCGAGGTGCAGCAGTCGCTCCGCTACTTCAGCTCGGGCAGGCGTGACGCGAAGCTGCGGAAGGTCATCGCCCTGGGCGGCGGGTTCAAGCTCAACGGTTTGAGCGGCTACCTGCAGAAGAATCTGCAGATGCCGGTGGAAAAGCCGCAGCAGTTCAAGGCCCCGAGCCCCGACGGCGACGCCGGTGCCGCGGCGGCATTGGGCGAGCACCAGCTTTCCGGTTTCACCGCCTACGGCCTCGCGTTGCAGGCCCTCGGCGACGCCCGCGTGACCAGCAGCCTGCTGCCGACGCACATCCGCCAGGACAAGCTCTGGCGGGACAAGACCAAGTACTTCGTCGGTGCCGCCGCGCTTGTCACGGCCGGTGCGTTGCTCGGCTTCGGCTCGCTCCTGCTGCGGCAGGGAGAGTACCAGCGGGCCGAGCCGTTGCAGAACGAGATCAGCCAGATCATCAACGAAGCGCGGGCGCTCGACACGGAGTGGATGAACGTCGCCGGCAGCGGCGGACCGGAGCTTCGGCAGGTTCGCAACGTCGCGAGCCTGAACGAGCGCAGCCACATCGCTCCGCTCCTGGCCGACCTGCTGGCCGCTTTGCCGGGTCCCGAAGGCCAGGTCGCCGAGGCACTCGTCGGCCGGCTGGGGGATCCGGCGACATTTGACGACGCAGACAAGGAAGTGCTGACTGCAACGCCGCGTCGCGAGCGGCGGTACGTCCGGCTGCACGCGTTCGAGAGCGTCTACACGAACCAGATCGACCGCCTGACCGATCCGGCGGACGGCGATCGGTTCTTCACGAACGCGGCAAGCATCCTTTCTGGCGGCTCGCTGGCCCCGCTGACGCCGGGCGAAGACGCCGGTCTCGGTGCCACCGACGAGGCCACCAGTAGCGGCGGGCGCGGGTACGTCATTCGGCTCGTCCTGACGACGCCCGTGCCGGTGACGGGGCCGAACAACGCCTACGACGTCTTCGACCTGAACGGCCCGCTCGACCTGAGTCGGATGCTCTACGAGATCAGCCCGTCCGCCGAGCGGCCAAACCTGCCGTACAAGGTCGAGCAAGGCGGCGTGCTCAACATCGATTCGGTCGCCAACAGCCAGGACATTCTCATCGAGCTGCGCCGCCAGTATGACGCCCGCGTCGCCAGCGAAGCGGGTGCGACCGACGAACCGGCCGACGGCGATCCAGCCGGGCGCGGCGTCGGTCGCGGTAGCGGCGGACGCGGCGAAGCCGGCGGCGGATTGCGTCGGTTCGGCCAGGGCGGTCTCGGCGGTCGCACCTTCGGGCAACGACCCAGCGGCGGCAACACGCCTCGCCCCGCCGATCCGGAAGGGGAAGCCCTGAAGGACCCGATCACCGGCGAATCGATGGCGAACGACAGCCGCCTCGAGCTGCTGCTCGCCGTTCGCCTCGACCCACCGCCGTTCGCCAGTCCCGAGGCTGTGCCCGAGGGCGAAGAGGCCGGCCTTGCCTCCGCGGATTAGTCGCCACCGCACCTAGCTCCTTTCCCTCAGCTTTAGCCCCAACCACCCGTGGCCCAAGTCGACGCCAAACAGATCCTCGCGGTCGCCAAGAAGAACGCCGTCAGCATCATCGCTGGCGTCGTCGCGCTGCTGGCGATCGCGTTTCTCCTCTTCTACGTCGGCCCCGGCCTGACGAAGATCGGCGAGGACGTCGCGACCCGCACCCGCGTCGCCAGCGAAGCCCAGCAGTTGATCAGCAAGGAGCGGCCCGGCATCAACGTCGTGCCGGACCCGAGCCGCACCGTCGAAAACTTGGAAGCTTTTCCCACGCAAGGCACCATCGACAACGGCCGGGCGACGATCCAGACGGTGCAGAACGTGGCGGACGAGTTGCTCGAGGAGCAGGTCCTGCTGAATCGCCGCGTCCCGCTTCGATACGAGTTCGGCGAAGGCCAACGGTACCCGACACAGGAAGCTGCCTACGAAGCCGCCGCCGCCGACTGGCCGCTGGATGGCGAAGCCAACCGCAACGCGCGTGACCAGTGGCTGCGAAGCTACCGCGTCTACATCAACGCCGAAGACGCCTTCGACGAAGAGATCGGCGGCTACCCGGCGACGTCACTGCTCGGCGTCTACGGGGCAACACGCCCGCCGGACGCCGAGAGCATCCGCATCGCGCAGGACAACCGCCGTCGCGTGATCGAGTCGGAAAGCATCCGCGATGCGACGACGGACGAGTTTCGTGATCCCGAGGGTGTTGCCGAGCGGGTTCGTCGCGAGACGAGCGAGCTTTCGCGGAGCCTGAAGTACGACCGCGCTTCGTCGCACTTGCTCTACGTCAACCCGGGGGCGGTCGCGCCGCATCCCGTCGCCAATGCCGAGCGGCCGGAGAGCCAGGCCGTATACGAGGCGCAGGTCAAGCTCTGGGTTCAGGACGCCGTCCTGTCACAGCTTTATCGGATCAACAGCGACGCGCTGGTCGACCTGCCGGAGGAACGGCAGAACGTCGTCGACGCGCCGGTCAAGCACGTCGTGTCTCTGGACATCCCCGACACCTTCGTCGACGGCGTCTCCTCCAGCGGAGTCAGCGGCGGCGGAGGCGTACCCGGCGGCACAGGCGGATTCGGTGGCCGACCACCACCGGACCAGAGCGGCGGCGGATCGCAGGGCCTTCGCGGTCCTCCCTCGAGCCCCGCGCCCCCGCGGAATCCGCGCGGCGGCTCCGCCCCGGTGGGACCCTCGCGTTCTGCGCCTGGCTCCGGGGCGACGGCGGGGTCGCCGACGGGACCGCCGAG
>CAYQCT010000129.1:0-1305 GCA_964416015.1 uncultured Tepidisphaerales bacterium | reverse complement strand
AGTGACGAGCCGACCGAGCTGACGCCGGTGCCGGAGGATCCGACGGTCGAGCTGGTGCGCGATTTTGCCCGCAGTCCGACCGGGCGCGTTCGACACACGCCGTTCTACGACGTCGTCCCGATCCGCCTCGTCGTCCGCGTCGACGCGCGGGACGCCCCGCGCATCCTCGGCCTGCTGCAGCGGGACACGCTGCTGACCGTCACGAACCTCAACTCGCTTCGGCCGATCGACCCGCTCGTGCCGCTGCAGGAAGGCTTCGTCTACGGCGAGTTCCCGGCGGTCGAGCTCGACCTGTCGCTCGAGCTGCCCTTGCTGCGTCGCTGGAACCTGACGTTCATGCCCGAATCGATTCGCCAAGCCTTGGCCGGCCTCGAGTCGACGCTCTGATTCCTATCGACGCTGTAACTCCTTGCCCGCACCCGACTGCCCCCACTGCTGATGGACAAGATCCTGCCCAAGATCAAGGATTTCCTCGAGAAGTACGTCCAGTTCGTCGCCCTCGGCGTCGCGGCGCTCGTCCTGATCTGGGCCGCGTGGACCTTCGCGTTCGACCCGAACATCGCTACCGCCCCGCTCGGCAACGACCGCGTCGGCCCCGGCAGCGTGGATCAGCGGCTCCGTAGCACGGTCGTCGAAGACCTCCGCGCCCGCGCCAAGGACGGCCGAGTCATTGACTTCGCCGAGCCGGAGATCTCGATCGATCGCGACGAGATTCGCATGGCGGTCGCGAGCGACCTTCAGCTGCAGTCGGCCCTGTTCCCGCGGTCGGACGTGCCGCTCTTCGAAGCGAGCGACAGCACCGGCACCGAAGGAGGCGTCGTCGCCCTGCCGGTCCTGCCGCCGGCCCAGGTGGCGACCGCGGCATCGGGCAAGGCGTTTGTCCAGGTTCCCGACGAAGTCGCCGCGGGCGAGCCGGAGCAGGACGTGATCTATGTCGTCGTCCCGTGGGAGATCGATGTCGCTGCACTGCGAGATATGTTTCGCCGGGCCGTCCTGCCGGAGCGGGTCAGCTCGACGAACGTGCTGGCTGTGACGCTCGTGCGTGAGCGGTTGCTCGAGGACGGCAGCTTCGGGGAGCGACAAGAGGTCGAGCGTCTTCGGCAGTATCCGCTGCCGGCCATTCCGGCCACGGACGCGGCCAGTGAAGAGAAGCTTGCGTTCCTCGAGCAGACCCGGCAGGCGGCCTCGATCGTGGTTCAGCCGCCCTTCTACGCGGTGTTGGCCGGCGAGTCGCCGTTGGATCTGAGTCTTGAGGGAGGCGACCCGCTTTCGCCTGAGCCGCCGGAGGACATGGGCGGCGGGCGT
>CAYQCT010000128.1:7741-9223 GCA_964416015.1 uncultured Tepidisphaerales bacterium | reverse complement strand
GGGCGGTCGTGCTCGACCTCGATACCCGCGGCAACGTCGCGGCGGTCCACCTGACGCTGCCGGCGAACTATGAAGGTCTAGACGCCGTTTGAGGACTCTGGTCGTAGCAGCGGCGGCTCGCCGTTGCCGTCTGCGCAACTCCGGCCGGATGGTCCAGAGGCAGAGGCGAGCCGCCGCTGCTACGTGTTGAAACAACTTCCAGCCGGAGCAAGCCCGTCCTGGGGTCGTCCCTCGACTACCGCCGCGTCTGTCCGGCGAGCTCGATGATCGCCTGCGTTTTGATGACGGTCTGGTACGCGTCGAACAGGTGGAAGCTTTGCACGTGCAGCTCGCCGGCCCGCTGTTCGATGTCGAGCGCTCCCAAGTAACCGCCGGCGTCGCCGGGGGCGGACTCCGTCGCGGCCGGCACCTCGGCCCAAAGCAGCTCGCGCTTCTGGGCGTAATCGAGGATCTCCGTCCGCGTCGCGTCGTACAGCGTCGGGGGAAGCTGCTCTTCCTGCGTGCCGAGCATGTATCGCAGGCCGGCGTTGATTTCGCTCTCGATCTCGACCTCGTGCTGCCGTTCGCCGCGGCAGGGCAACGCTTCGATGCGGCCGCGCTCAGGCGTCTCGTCGCCGCCGTTGACGAGCACTTCGGTCAGGTGGACGTCGCCGCTCTCGAACTCGACGAGGTGGCCGCCCTCGAGAAGGTGGACCTGCCCGGCGTATTGCGGCCGCTGGACCGTCACGGTCCGCAAGCGGCGGAACAGCTCCGGGTGGAGCGGGCGATCGTGCAGCAACAGGTTGAACGCGAACGGCTTGCGCGGCTTGACCGGGCGGATCGACTTGGTGCTCTTCGTGCGAGTGCTCATGAGTAGCCTTGGTCCGTCGTTGGCATGGCGACCCGCACCGGCGTCGCAATCGTGGGGAAACGTAGGAAGATAGGACGATTTGTCATTCGAGACGCGACGCCGCGTCCGTTGCAGCGTCGTGCGTGACAGGAGGTACGGCCCGAACCGGGATCCTGTTCGATGAGGAACGATTCCTCGTGCCATGCTGCGGCAACGCACCGCGGCGGGTCGGGTACGTTAACGCTTCGTGTCCGTTCCTCCTACCCCATTTTGCCACGGAAACAGGACCGATACTTCTGCCGCTGCGTCAAGACGTCGTGCTGCTGCTGCTGACGAGGCGTTCGAGTAGGTTGCAAGCATGCCGGAGCCGAGTCAGCGACGAGTGCCGCGGGCGCGAATCGAGGCGGTGCGGCTCGGACGGATCGCGTTGCCGGAGGCCGAGGCGGGGCACTTGGTCCGCGTCCTTCGGCGGCAGGAGGGCGATGCCGTCGAGGCCTTCGACGGCCGACGCGTCGGGCGTGCTGTACTGCGTCTGCCGGCGGAGCTGGAGATTCTGGAGGTCGTCGAGACGCCGGAGCGGCCGCCATTGACGGTCGTGGCGGCGGTGCCGAAGGGCGATCGGGCGGACTGGATGGCAGAGAAACTGGCCGAGC
>CAYQCT010000128.1:4903-7731 GCA_964416015.1 uncultured Tepidisphaerales bacterium | reverse complement strand
TGGTCGCTGCAAGGTCGGTCGTCCGACCGGGCAGCAACAAGATCGACCGCTGGCGGCGGCTCGCCATTGCGGCGGCGAAGCAGAGTCGATCCGCGACCGAGCTGATTGTCGACGATTTCGTGGCCGGCGTCGAAGCCGCACTTGCCGCGGTCGGGCCAGGTCACGTGCTGACGACTGACAAGGAGCAGGCAACGGGACACCCGGCCGCCACAATCTATATCGGCCCCGAAGGCGGCTGGACGCCGGACGAGCTCGCCGCCTTCGCCGCCGCCGGCTGCGCGATGTGGCACCTGCCGTTGCCGGTGCTGCGGGTCGAGACCGCCGCCGTCGTCGCGGCCGCCGTGGCATTGACGCGGGCGACGTGATGTGCGCAGCGGCGTGGGCATATTTCCCGTACCGTCCCGCGAATGCTCACCGCGCCGCTGCTGGACAACGCCAAGACTCGTGCGGCCGAACTGGCCGTCCTCGACGATCGCGGCGAGACGACCTGGGCCGAGCTGCTGAAAAAGGCGACGCGGCTGGCCAAGCTCCTGCGTAGCCAGACGCACGCCGACAAAGTTGCCATTCTTCTGCCCTCCGGCGGCGGGTTCGTCACGAGCTTCTACGCGACGCTGCTGGCCGACAAGGTCGCGGTGCCGATCAATTTCCTGCTCGGGGAGAAGGAGGCCGACCACGTACTGAAGGACAGCGGCTGCGACCTCGTCCTGACGGTCGGGATCATGCTCGAGAAGCTCGACGCCGGCAAAGCCGTCACCAAGGCGGCCGAGGAAGGGCGGGTCCGCGTCATCGACCTGCTGACGCTCAAGCCGACGCTCGGCAGCATCCTGGCCCAGCTCCGCCCGCTGCCCAGGCGCAACCATACCGCCGACACGCTCGCCGCCTTGCTCTACACCAGCGGCACGAGCGGCCTGCCCAAGGGCGTCGAGCTCACCCACGGCAATCTCGACAGCGACGTCCGCGGCTGCATCCAGCACGCCCGCCTCGACCGCGTCGGCCACCAGCACGTCTTCCTCGGCGTCGTGCCGCTCTTTCACTCGACGGGCCTGCTCGCGACGATGCTCGCGCCCGTGACGCTGGGCGCGAAGACCGTCTACACCGCCCGGTTCAGTCCGCAGCAGACGATCAAGAAGGTCCGCGAGCACGGCGTGACGGTGATGGTCGCGGTGCCGTCGATGTACAACGCGATCGCCCGGCTCAAGGACGCCGGGCCGGCGGACATGGCCAAGATGTACGTCGCGATGAGCGGCGGCGAGCCGTTGTCGAACGCGGTCCGGGAGGCGTTCAAGCAGAAGTTCGACGCGGACCTGATGGAGGGCTACGGCCTGACCGAGACGTGCGGCCCGATCAGCGTGAACATGCCGCACGCCCACCGGCCCGGCAGCGTCGGGCCGCTGATTCCCCGGGCGGAGGTGCGGATTGCCGACGACGCCGACCGCCCGTTGCCGCAGGGCGAGACGGGCGAGGTGCAGATCCGCGGCCCGATGGTCTTCCGCGGCTACCACAAGCTGCCGATGCAGACTGAAGCCGCCAAGACCGAAGACGGCTACTTCAAGAGCGGCGACCTGGGCCACGTCGACGCCGACGGCTTCCTGTTCATCACCGGCCGCGCAAAAGACATGATCATCGTCGGCGGCGAGAACGTCTACCCGCGGGAGATCGAGGAGGCGATCGCGTCGATGCCCGCCGTCTCCGAGTGCAGCGTCGTCGGCCGCCCCGACGCCTCCCGCGGCGAGGTCCCGGTCGCGTTCGTCATCCCGGTCGAAGGCGAAACAGTCGAAGCCAACGCCATCCGCGACCACCTCCGCGACGTCGGCATGGCCTCGGTCAAGATCCCCAAGGAGTTCATCATCGAGGGCGATTTACCCCGCAGCCCGACCGGCAAAGTCCTCAAGCGTCAGCTCCGGGATCGATTGCAGGACGAGTCGTAGGCGGACGTCCCGGTAAACTCCCTCTACGGCGCTTCGAGCCGAATCCCGTGACTTGCTCCGCATCAGGCACCGCCCGGCGGACTTACCGCGGACCGACCGGGTTGTTTGCCTGCTCCTCAGGCGGAATGCCGTCGGCGAGGCCGCCGACGCAGGCGGGAAAGGCCGAGAGGAGGGCGAGGCCGCGGGTGAACGCGTTGTCCTCGCGGGACCGCATCGCGACGGCGGCCTTCTGCGTGAACGGTTGCGCCTGGGCGTGCAGCGAGGCGAGCTGACGCCCGTCGGCGAGCGGCGGGGCCTGGAACTGTTGCACCATCGAGCGGTCGACGTTTGCCGCGCGTCGCTCGGCGGCTTCGACACGCTCTTCGAGCTTCGGGTGGCTGCTGAGGAACGCCTGGATGCCGCCCGGGCCGCCGGCACCTTCTTCGATCATCGTCTTGAAAAAGTCGGCGAACTTGTCCGGGTCGTAGCCGGCACGGACGTAGAACTGGAACCCCAGCTCGTCGGCCTCCCGCTCGTTCTCGCGGCCGAAGCTGAGCCCGACGATCTGCCCGCCCGCCATCGCCAAGCCGCCGAACGTGGTGGCGTTCTGCGTCCGCTGGCCATCTTCCGACACCGCCGCCGCGAGCAGACCGACGCCCGCCGCACCGGCCATCATGAGCTGCTGATTCGTCATCGCCTCCTGCACGTGCTTGCCGACGATGTGCCCGAACTCGTGGCCGACGACCGCGGCAAACGCGTCCTCGGTGTCACTCTTCTCGAAGAGGCCCGTGTACAGATAGATATGCTTCCCGCCGGTCGTGTACGCGTTCAGCTGCGGGCTGGCCACGAGGTGAAACTGGACGTCCTCGAACATCCAGTCCTCGGCGCCTTCGAGATTGCCCTCCTCGTACATCTCCTGTG
>CAYQCT010000128.1:4409-4893 GCA_964416015.1 uncultured Tepidisphaerales bacterium | reverse complement strand
ACGATGCGGTCGCCGATCCGCTGGACGTAGGCATCCAGCTCCGCATCCTCGGCCGCTCCGACGACGGTCGGCTCGACCTGCCCGTGGAAGTTGGCGGCCTGGTCGATGACCTGTTGGTCACTGACGCACCCGGCCGAGACGACCGTCAGCGGGACCAGAAGCAGAACAATCCGTCGGAGGCGTTGCGCGATCATGCCGACGCGAATCTACCGCAAGCCGCACGGACCTGTCATCGGTCAACTTCCCAGGCCCGCCGAATCGCCGCGAGCGCCTGCGGCCGGTTCTGCAGGCCGAAGACGTCGCCGCGTTCCATCCGCGCCGCCACGGCTGCGTCGCCGGTGAACCACTTCCAGAGAAAGACGCCCTCGACGAAGCCCGTCGCGGCGATCTCCTCGAGGGCGACGCGGTAGAGCATCGCCTGCAACGCCGGATCGGGATCGACTTCGTGGTGCTCCCACGGCGCGGCGGCGGCATTGCTGCTGCG
>CAYQCT010000128.1:0-4399 GCA_964416015.1 uncultured Tepidisphaerales bacterium | reverse complement strand
CCTATCCGCGAACGGCTTCATCTCCGCGAACACACGTCGCCAGCCTGCACGCACCGCTTGCTCCGTCGGCTCGCCGTCGCGGACCAGCGGGAAATAGGCGGTGATGCCGACGCAGTCCGTGGCGTCCCACCAGTCGACGTTCTGGTAGTTGTCGCTGTTGGCCGAGTACGTGATCGGGCCGTCGAAGACCTCACGGACGCGGGCGATGACGCGTCGCCAGTCGTCGCTGCGATGCACCGTCGCCTTCATCTCGACGCCGACGCAAAACGCGTCCGCCCCGGCCTCCTGACCGAGCGTCGCCTGCTCGACGAGGAAGTCGCCGTAGCGGTCGAAAAAGGCCCGCCAGTCGGCCTCGTTCTGCATCGCGACGGTGCCGTGCCACTCGTCGCCGGTCCAGAACTGGTTGCTCCACAGATGCGGCTTCATGAGCACCTGGATGCCGCGGGCCTTGGCGTCGCGGATGGTGCGGGCGAGGCGCTGGTTCGAAAGCGACCGGTCACCGCCCCAGCGGAGCGTCGGCCGCTTGACGTCGGGCATGTAGACGAAATCGGTGACCGTAATCCAGTTGCCGCCGAGGGCTTGGATCTCGTCGAGCTGCCGGCGCGAGGCGTCCGATCCGTAGCCGACCTCGCCTCGGTGGAGGTGGGCGAAGGTCACGCCGCGAATGTTCATCGGCTCCGCCGCCAGGATCGCCGGGCAGAGGAGCAACATCACCAGCGTCAGACGAAGCACGCTTCGATCGTACGGGCGGCTACACACTCGCTTTCGCAAGCACAATCGGTCGGCCGCGAAGGCCCAGCCCGTCGACCGCGAACACGCCGCCGCCGGCCGTCGTCACGAAGAGCGTCGTCAGGTTCTCGCCGCCGAAGCAGCAGCTCGTGACGTTCTTCGTCGGGATCGCGATCCGGCGGATCTCCTCGCCCGACGCCGGGTCCGCGTGCACGACGCAGCCGCCGTCCCACTGCGCGACGAGCAGTGTGTCACGCTCGGTCACGCACATGCCGTCAGGATGGCCCGGAAAGCCGTCGAGCACCGGCCGGCGGGTTGTCAGCTCGCCGTCGTCGTAGTCGAACGCATCGACCCGACCCGTCGGTGTGTCGATGAACCAGAACGTCCTCCCGTCGCCCGACCACGCCAGGCCGTTGCTGATCGTGATGTCGCCGAGCACCTTCGTCGCCCGCCGGCCGTCCCACTTGTACAGCGATCCGCGGCCGTCCTTCTCGCCGCTGATCGCCATCGTTCCAATGAACACGACGCCGCCCGGCCCCGTCTTGCCGTCGTTGAAACGGTTTTCCGGCAGGTCGGCTTCGGGATCGGCCAGCCGCCGACGTTCCTCGCCCGGCGACCAGTCAAAGAGCCCGTCCTGACAACCCAGCAGCCACCGGCCGTCCTCCGTCGGGAGCGCCGCCCCGACCTTCGCCGGCATCGGCCAGTGCTCGTGCTCCTCCAGCGTCGGCCCGCGCAGCCGGTGCACCGCCTGACCGTTGATGTCGACCCACCAGAGGCAGCCGTCGAGCCAGACCGGCCCCTCGGCCAGTTCGCAACGGTCGTCGAAGATCTGGCGGACGATCGGTTCCATGCCCGGAACGTACGCAGGCGAAGGTCAGGTCGCGTGAGCAAGCGCGACCTGCAACGCCGCCTCACGATCCGGCACGCGGCCTTCGAGCTGTGCATCAAACGCCGCGTCGAGCGCCGCCTTGAACTGCGGCCCCGGCCGCATGCCGGCGGCGATCAGATCGTCGCCGCCGATCCAAGGCTCCGGCGTCGGTTCGCGCAGCTCATCGAGCCTCTTCAGAACCGACCGCACCACCTCGCCGACCTGTGGATCGTCCCCGTACGCCTCGAGCAGCACCCGCGAATCCGCCGCCGTCGGTAGGGCCAGAAAGCGCCGCAGCGTCGCGAGCGTCGGCTCCTGCAACAGCGGCCGGACGTCGAGCGTCATCGCCAGCGTCGCCGTCTCCTGGTTGCTCAGCCGAAGCGACGACCGGGCCGCCGCGACCGATCGTGCGACGGCCTGCGGGTCGAACAGGTCCGCCGTCGGCATGCCCGCGCCGGCGAGCAGGTCGAGCAACGTCGCTGCGATGGCCAGCGTGACCGACGCCTCGCCCGGCAGCGTCGCCACGTGCCGCGTCGCCGGCCGATGCCGTCCCTGCTGCGGCGGCGGAATCGGCAAGTCGCGAAAGGTCGGCCCGATCAACGCGTGCTCCCACAACAGCCGCCACGCCTCGCCCCGCGTCGCCGGCCTCAGCATCCGCCGCACCTCGTCGCCGACCCGCTCCGGCGTCACCGTCGTCAGCCGGCCCGCATATTCCCGCAATGCCGCCGCCGTCTCCGGATGGATCGTCAGGCCGAACCTTGCGGCGAATCGCACTGCCCGCAGCAGCCGCAGATGATCCTCCGCGAACCGATCCACCGGCCGACCAATGCAACGCAGGACGCGGCCGCGCAAGTCGCGCCGCCCGCCGACGTGATCGATGACGCCGTCGTCGTGCGGGTCGCCTTCGCCGGCCAGCGGGTCGCGAAACAGGCCGTTGATCGTAAAATCACGCCGCTGCGCGTCCTCCGAAGCGTCCGTGAACCGCACTCCGTCCGGCCGGCGTCCGTCGCGGTAGCTGCCGTCGGCGCGGAAGGTGGCCACCTCGATCTGCGAGCCGCCGCTCTTGACCAGCACGACACCGAACGCCGCCCCGACCGCCTGCGTCCGCCGACGGCCGAAGACCTCGATCACACGCTCCGGCACCGCGTCCGTCGCGACGTCGTAATCCTTCGGCACGAGCCCGAGCAGCTCGTCGCGCACACACCCGCCGGCAAAGTAGGCGGTGTGCCCGGCGTTGCGGAGCTGGCGAAGTACCGCGAGGGCATCATCACGAGCGGGCACGGCGACGCTCACGATTTCGGCCGCATCTGGAAGAGCGCGTCGAGATTTGCCTCCATCTCAAAGCACGCCCGTAGCGGGAACTGCAGCTGAGGCAGGAGCGCCGGCCCAACAGGAGCGTCCTGCTCCGAAACGCGTGCGGCCTCGACATACTTCCCCTCGTCGAGGCGATAGATCTCGAGCCGCCGGATGTTCGCGTCGAGAAGCCAGTACTCGCCCACGCCGGCCGCCTGGTACGAGACGTATTTTTCCGTGCGGTCGCGACGTTCCGTGGAAGGGCTGAGAACTTCCACGACCCAGTCGGGAGGCGGGAACTTGTACTGCTCGGGGTCGAAGCCGCTCGCCTTCTCCGGCCGCCAGTAGCACAAGTCGGGCTCTACATCATTCCGCCGGAGCGTGACGAGTGCTTTCTCGAATTGTACCTTACCGCCGTCCTTGGTCGTGCCGACATAAACGTTCACGAGTTGAAACAACAGCCCGAGGCTGTCCGTGTGCTCCATGCGTGCTGGTGAATCCAAGATGATTTCCCCGTTGATGAACTCAGCTTTAATGTGCGGCTCCAGTGCGTCCCGGAACCGCTGCCGGAACGCCGCCTCGCTCGCCTGCATCTCATCGCGGAGGGCGAGCATCTTCTCCATCGCCGGGTCGTAGTCGCGCTCGGCAAGCGTGCGCGGCTCACGCGTGGCGGGCGACTCTGCGGGTTGGCTTAGCACGGCCATGGCGGCATCATACGACGCACCATGCCACGCCCCGTCACCCTTTTCACCGGCCAGTGGGCCGACGTGCCCTTCGAGACACTCTGCCAGAAGGCCCGCAGCTTCGGCTACGACGGCCTCGAACTCGCCTGCTGGGGAGACCACTTCGAGGTCGACAAAGCGCTGGCCGACGACGACTACGTCAAGAGCCGCTGGCGAACCTTGACCAAGAACGGCCTGACCGCGTACGCCATCAGCAACCACCTCGTCGGCCAGTGCGTCTGCGACCTCATCGACGAACGCCACAAGTCGATCCTGCCCAGCGACGTCTGGGGCGACGGCGATCCCGAAGGCGTTCGCCAACGGGCGGCCGAGCGGATGAAGGAGACTGCCCGGGCGTGCCGCAAGTTTCTCCAGGCCGCACCCGGAGGCGTTCGCGACGATCCGAGCGTCGGCAGCGACGGCCCGACCCAGGGCTTCCCGGCAGTCGTCAACGGCTTCACCGGTTCCTCGATCTGGCACGCTACCTACGCCTTCCCACCGACGGATCAAGCGTACTGGCAGAAGGGTTTCGACGATTTCGCCGAACGGTGGAAGCCGATCCTCGACGTCTTTGATGAAGAGAACGTCAACTTTGCCTTGGAGGTCCATCCGACCGAGATTGCCTTTGATATCGCGACGGCCGAACGGGCGCTGGAGGCCGTCGGGCATCACAAACGTTTCGGCTTCAACTACGACCCGTCTCACCTCGGGTACCAGGGTGTCGACTACGTGAAGTTCATTCGCACCTTCGGCGACCGCATCTACCACGCCCACATGAAGGACGCCT
>CAYQCT010000127.1:0-9274 GCA_964416015.1 uncultured Tepidisphaerales bacterium | reverse complement strand
CAGGAAATTCGCGACGCGGCGGAGTGGGAAGAGTGTTTCGAGTACGACCACTACCAAGAAGGCATGATGATGACGTTCCGCGGCGTCACCGCTGCACATAACGAGGTCGAGCGTGACGAGCACGGAAGAGCGAGGTTCATGGGATTCGTCGCACAGTTCCCCGGCGGGTGCGTCTACCACAGCGGCGACACCCTCCTGCACGACGGGCTCGTCGAGCAACTCAAGCCGTTCGACATCGACGTCGCCTTTCTACCGATCAACGGTAACCGCCCGGAGCGACGCGTGGCCGGCAACCTGTTCGGCGACGAGGCGGCAAAGCTGGCGAAGGAGATCGGTGCCAAACTCGTCGTGCCCTGCCACTACGACATGTTCACGTTCAACACGGAGTCGCCCGAGTTGTTCGTGAAGACTTGCGAAGAGATCGGCCAGCCGTGCCGCGTGTTGCGGTGTGGCGAGCGACTGGACATCATCACGGACTCCCCGGAGAAGGATCATGGCTAAGTACCGCGTCGTCGGCGTCAACTTCGACCACATGCACATGGGCGACCTGCTGCGCCTCGTGAACGACCACCCGAACGCCGAGATCGTCGGCGTGTGGCACCACACGGACGGGCCGCCCAAAGAAGTGCTCGGCCGGCTCGGCCTGCCGGACTCGCTGTTCATGAGCGACTTCGATCAAATGATGACCGACACCAAGCCGGACGTCGCGATCGTTTGCGCCAGCACCGGGGGTCATGCGGAGTGGACCAGAAAGGCGGCCGCTTACGGCGTGCACGTGCTGGTCGAGAAGCCGTTCGCCGCAAATCTTGCCGACGCCGACGCGATGGTCGAGGTGGTCCACGGGCAGGGGAAGAAGCTGGCGATCAACTGGCCGCTCGCCTGGTATCCGCCCCACCGGACGACCAAGCGGCTGATCGACGAAGGCGTCATCGGCAGCGTGACCGAGGTCCACTACTACGACGGCAACCGCGGGCCGGTCCGGCACAAAATGGACAAGGTCGAAGTGACCGACGAGCAGGAGCTGCTCCGCGAGAAGCAGAACGCCTGGTGGTACAAGAAGAGAGAGGCCGGCGGCAGCCTGCAGGACTACCTCGGCTACGGCGTCACGCTCGCCACGTGGTTCAACGGCGGCAAGAAGCCCGTCGAAGTCACCGCGACGGTCGACGAGCCCGAGGGGCTGGAGGTCGACGAGCATGCCATCGTCGTCGCACGCTACGACGTCGGCCTGAGCAAGTTCGAGACCCGCTGGGGCAGCTTCACCGACCCCTGGGTGAATCAGCCCCAGCCCAAGTGCGGCTTCGTCGTCGTCGGCACGAAGGGCACCATCGCCAGCTACGACTACGAAGAGACGATCCGCGTGCAGACGCGCGAGAAGCCCGAGGGTTACGAGCAGCCGGTCGATCCGCTTCAAGCGCCGAACACCGACGGCGTGACCTACTTTCTGAGCGTGCTCGACAGCGGCGGCGAGGTCGAGGGGCCGCTGTCGCCGCAGGCGTGTCGCATCGGTCAGCAGATCGTCGATACCGCCGCCGCGAGTGCCAAGCAGAAGCGCACACTCCCATTGATCGATTGAACCCCAGGACCCGTCATGAGCCAAGAAGAAGCCAAGCCCGCCGAGAGCGGCAAGGAAGTTGAAGCCGAGGCGTACGAGACCGCCGCCGCCGACGCCGGCAGCATCGCACCGCCCGAGGTCGAGTACCTCCCGCAGAAGCCCAGGAGCTACCGCCCGCGGATCGGCATGATCGCGAGCGGCGGCATCACGGCCCAGCACCTGCGGGCGTACAAGAATCAGGGGTACGACATCGTCGCGATGTGCGACCTCGTCCAAGAGCGTGCCGAGAAGCGGCGGGAGGAGTTCTTCCCGGAGGCCCGGATCTTCGAGACGAGCGACGCCCTGCTCGAAGAGGCGGACGTCGACGTGGTCGACATCGCGACGCACCCCCCCGAGCGGCCCCCGCTCATCGAGTCGGCCTTGCGGGCCAAGAAGCACGTGCTCAGCCAGAAGCCGTTCGTCCTGGATCTCGACATCGGCGACCGGCTCGTGAGCCTCGCCGACGAAATGGGCGTGAAGCTGGCGGTCAACCAGAACGGGCGATGGGCGCCGCACGTCGCCTGGATGCGCAACGCGATCCGTGACGGCCACATCGGCAACGTGACCGCGGCCGACACCTACGTCGCGTGGAACCACAACTGGGTCCAGGACAGCCCGTTCGACACGATCAAGCACCTGATCCTTTATGACTTCGCGATCCACTGGTTCGACATGATCCACTGCTACATGCCGAACCTGAAGCCGACGCGGGCGTGGGGGGCGATCAGCACGTCGGCGAAGCAGACGGCCAAGCCACCGTTGCTCGGGCAGGTGTCGCTCGAGTTCGAGGGCGGGCAGGCGACGCTGGGCTTCCGGGCCGACACGAAGATCGGTAGCGTCGACAGGACCGTCGTCGTCGGCGACAAGGGCCTGCTCGACAGCACCGGGCCCGATTTGGGTCAGCAGACGCTCACGCTCTACACCGAGGCCGGGCGGGCGACGCCCACGCTCACCGGCAAGTGGTTTCCCGACGGTTTCGCCGGCACCATGGGCGAACTGCTTTGCGCCATCGAAGAGGATCGCGAGCCGGCCAACTCGGCACGCGACAACCTCAAGAGCCTCGAACTCTGCTTCGCCGCCCTGCACGCCGCCGACACCGGGGAGCCGGTCGAGATCGGCAGCGTGCGGCAGGCCTCGCCGGGTGCCGCGGTCGGATCGATCTGATGCGTCGCGCTACTTCGTGAAGCGTGCATCGAGCAGGCGGGCCCAGGCGAGGTTGGCGTCGCGTGTCCGCCCGGCGATGTGGGGCGTGTGGATCACGTTCGCCCGACCCAGCAGCTCGTCGCCGACTTTCAACGGCTCGTTCGGGTCGAAGACGTCGGCGGCGAGCATCAGCTCGTCTGCAAGCACGCGGCGTCGCACCGCGGGCTCGTCGCAGACGCCCATTCGCGTGACGACCACCAGGATCGACCCGGTCGGCACGAGGTCGAGGATCTCCTTGGACACCAGGCCGGCGGTCGCTTTCGTGTGCGGGATCATCGGGGCGAAGATCTCCGCGTCGTCGGCCAGTGCTTCGAGTGTGTGGACCCGTCGCACGCCGACAAGGTCGAAGCTCGCTTCGGGCGCGAACGGATCCCACGCGGCGACATCGGCCCCAAGGTCGCGGCAGAACTTGGCATATCTCCCGCCGATGTTGCCCATGCCGACCACCCGGACCCGCTTGCCTTGCAGCGTGCCGCCGACGAAGCGGTCACTGTCGCCGAACTGGTGTCCGCCGGCATCGGAGCCGGGCAACGGCTTGAGCAGATCGAGCCCCCAGGCGTCCTGGCTCGTGATGATCGACGCGTGCTTCTGCGGAATCTGACGCAGGGCGCACAGCGTCAAGGCGAGCCCGACTTCCGCCACGCTCTGGCCCCAGTAGGCCTGCGATCCGATCTCGATCCGGTCGATGCCGCGGGCTTCGCAACTCGCCTTGAGCTCGTCGCTCGATCCCTCCCAGTACGACATGCGGTACGAAAGCTGCCGGAGCTTCGGCATCCGCTCCAGATCAGCCGGCGTGACATCGACCGCGAGCGAGGCCAAGCGCTCGACGTTTTCGAGTGCGACGCCCTCTTCGTCCGCCAGACTCGAGACGTTGCTCGGCGACTCCGACGGGTCGACGAGGTGAACCGCCTCACCCGGCCGAGCCTGCCAAAGCCGGTGCAACTCGTCGGCGACGAACGGCCAGATGTGCGTGAAGTACCGGTGCGAGCAGATGAGCGAGCTGGGCGTCTTCATCGCCGCAACATACAGGCCCGGCTTCACCGTGTCTCGAATCCGCCGATCCGCAACGCACGGTCGAACGCGAGCGTGTAGGCGAAGCGGACCTCCGTCGGCACGCCGGGCTCGGCGGTCAGGTCCCACCGCAGCAGGCCCTGGGGCCGCTCGTCGCGCTCGTAGTTGGCCTCCTCGCTGAGCGGGACGGAGGTGCTGGCGATCTCGACCGAGACGGCGGCCTCGTCGGTAGTGGGCGGCGTTGGCATGCGGTCCCAGAGGCGAACGGGGACCGGCTCGTTCTTGAAGTTCTCGATCCGCAGCAGGTACTCGACGCGTCGCACCTGGTTGCCGCCGCGGACGTCGGTATCGCGGGAGGCGAGCTGGCGCGAGACCGAGAGCTGCGGATCGATGCCGAGGCCGACGGTGAAGGGTCGGCCGATCGCCACGAGCGGGACCTGTGTCCGCCCGACGAAGTCGCCGCCGAGATAGACGCCGCACTCGCCCGGCAACAGCACCGCCGCCCCGTCACCGCCGTTGGTCAGTTCCGCGACGCGGTAGACGTTGGGGGTCAAGACGGGGACGGCCTTCCAGTAGACCTCGGGCTCGAAGGTCCGCCGGCTGATCTCGATGAGCTGCTCGTCGTCACGCCAGGGGATCGTGACCTCGCCGGCGAGCTTGAAGGTCACGCTTTGCCCTTCGACCAACACCGGGCCGACGCTGTCGTCGAAGTCGCCCAACACCTCGGCCTCGAGCACACGGGCGGCGACGCTGTTGAGCGTGGCCATCCGCATCTCGCCGGCGGAACCCAGACTGCGGGTGTCGAGCCGATCCTGCTGATAGGCGGTCTGGGCCATCTGGCGTCGGCGGACGGCTTCGTCGAGTTCGAGTCGCTCCCGCGCGGCTTCGTCGCCTGAGACGAGCGAGACGCTTACCGGGTCGAGCGCGGGCGGGGCTGCGTTGAGGTTCGGGGCGGCAGTCGAGAGCGTGAGCGAGACGCCCTGCCAGTCCTCGCCGGTGGACTGGAAGACCGAGGCGAGGTACTCGAGCTCGGCGGTCTCCAGGTCGGCGTCGGCGTGAAGGCGATACTGCGGCCGCCAGCCGGCACCGGTGACGAGGTAGCTCAGCCGGGCCGTCGTCGCCTCGCCGCGAGGGTTGTCGACGACGATGACGGCCTCGCGGATGATGCGTCCGCCCCCGGCGGCGGTGGCTTGGGCCAGGTCGCGTTGGACGAACTGTCGCTCCTGCTGGGCCGCCTGCACCGCCCGGTTGAGTTCGACCTGCTGCACGAGCAGCTCACGTCGGCGGTCGGTGATGAACGTGGCGAACTCGATCAGGCCGCCGGCCTGCAGATCCGCGTCGGCGGCGGCCTCACGCACCGTCGCCTGCGTAAAACGCTGCAACTCCTGCACGAACCGCAAGTCCTCCTGCGCCGCCTGCAACGCCGCCTGGAGCCTCGCGATCGACCCGTCCAGCTCTTCGACCCGGGCCGACAGCTCACGCACCCGTTCGTCCGCCGCGTCCCGTTCGACCCGCTGGCGGTACCGCGTCGAGAGCACCCGCACTCCCGCCGCCTCCGCTTCGGCGTAGAGCGACTCCCGCATCAACCGCTCCGGCAACGGCCCGACCACCACCTCCGCCCGCTCGCCGGCCGGCACCTCCACCGCGCGTGTCACCAAAGCCGTCCGCTCGTAGCAGACGACTTCCGTGATGCGGCTGGGGGCGGCTTCCTGCGCGGAAGCGAAACCCGTGACGAGCAGGAGCGCGAGCAACGCGCGGAATTGTGCCATACGACAAGGACGACCGGCGGCCGCGGATTCTTACCGAAAAAATCGCCGGCAAAGGGGGAAGACGCTAATCGATCGCAACTTCCGACCCGCCCTTGTCGGCCGAGCGGTAGACGCCGTCGAGCATCTTCTGGATCATGAGCCCGTCGACGCCCGTGGCCATCTGCGGGGTGCCGTTCATGCACGAGTCGATCCACGACTCCTGCTTGGCGGCGTGGACGTCGTCGAAGCCGCCGGTGTTGGGCAGCCAGGAGGGCTCGACGTTGGTCAGCGTCCGGGCCTCGTCGCGGAAGACGGCCGGCTTGTTCCAGTTGAAGCCGCCCTTCTTGCCCATGAAGTTGATGTCCCAGATGTCGTGCGCGATGTGGGCTACGAAGGACGACTCGATGTGCAGGACCGCCCCATTTTCGAAGCGGATGTGCCCGACGGCCAGGTCCTCGACGGTGTAGGTCGTCGGGTCCCAGCCGGCCCAGTGGCTGAGCGTGTCGTCGGGCTTGTCGCCGTGATACGTCCAGGTGCTGCCGACGGCGGCGACGGGCTTGGGGCTGCCCATGAGGTAGTGAGCACATTCGAGAATGTGGACGCCCAAGTCGATCATGGGCCCGCCGCCCTGCTTGTCCTTGTGGCCGAAGACGCCCCAGTTGGGAATGCCCCGCCGCCGCAAGGCCTGGCAGCGGACGTACATCAGGTCGCCGTACGTGCCCTGGTCGGCCATCCGCTTGAGATACTGCGTCTTGGGGTGGAACCGGAACTGGAAGCCGACGCTGAGCAGCTTGCCCGACTTCTCGGCCGCGTCGACCATCTTCTGACACTCGTCAGGCGTGATGGCCATGGGCTTTTCGACCATCGCATGACAGCCGGCGTTCAGGGCGTCGATGACCGGCTCGCTGTGGACGTAGTTGGGCGTGCAAACGTTGACGCCGTCTGGCCGGACCGCCTCGTACATCTCGTTCCAGTTTTCGAAGGTCTTCTCGACGCCCCAGGTGTTGCTGAAGTGCTCGCGGGCCTTGGGGTCGATGTCGCAACCGGCGACGACCTCGACGTGCGGCATCTTCGCGTACGCCTTCATGTGCGTCTGCGCGATGCCGCCGCACCCGACGACGGCGATCTTGAACTTGTCGCCGGTGTATTCTGCGGTGCCGGTGTCGAGGGCGAGGGAATCGGTGGAAACGCTTTTGTCTGCCATTGGTCGGGAGAAGTTACACGGGCGGCGAGGCATCCACAACTGCGGTCACACCCCAGCCAACCGGCGGGCGTCACGCTCCTGGGCCAGCTTCGCGACCGCCTCCGAGATCGGCATCGCGCCCAGGTCCTCGCCGCCCTTGCGACGACGCAGCGTGACGGTGCCGGCCTCGGCCTCCTTGCCGCCGCAGACCAGCAGGTACGGCACCTTCTGTTGCGTCGCGACCCGGATCTTGGCCCCGACCTTGTCGTTGCCGGTGTCGACGGTGACGCGCAAGCCTGCAGCCCGCAGGGCCACAGCCACCTTGTCGGCGTAGTCGTTGAACTTCTCGGAGATGGGGAGGATCCTGGCTTGCTCAGGGGCTAGCCAGAGGGGGAAAGCACCTTCGAAGTGTTCGATCAGCACGCCGACGAACCGCTCCATCGAACCGAAAGGCGCGCGGTGCACCATCACCGGCCGATGCGGCTGGTTGTCGGGGCCGACATAGGACAGGTCGAACCGCTGGGGGAGCTGGTAGTCGACCTGGACGGTGCCGAGCTGCCAGTCGCGGCCGATGACGTCCTTGACGACGAAGTCGATCTTCGGCCCGTAGAACGCCGCCTCGCCGGGCTCCTTGGCGTAGGGAACGCCCAGCTTCTCCGCGGCGTCGACGCAGGCCTTTTCGGCACGATCCCATTGGACCGGGTCGCCGGTAAACTTCTCGGCGTCCGGGTCGCGCAGCCCGACGCGGACGCGATAGTCGTCCATGCCGAGCGTGCCCAGGACGATCTTGACCAGCTCCAGGCACCCGGCGACCTCGTCGGCGAGCTGGTCCTCGGTGCAGAAGATGTGGGCATCGTCCTGCGTGAAGCCGCGGACGCGGGTCATGCCGCCCAACTCGCCCGACTGCTCCCAGCGATAGACCGTGCCGAACTCCGCAAGGCGGACGGGCAGGTCGCGGTAGCTGTGGGGGTCGCTGGCGTAGATGCGGATGTGGTGCGGGCAGTTCATCGGCTTGAGCATGAACCCCTCGACCTCCCCGGCCGACAGGCGGTTGCTCAGCTCGCCGCACGAGCACCCCTCGCTCGCCAACGCCTCGATCGTCTCCTTTTCGACGAGCGGCGGGAACTGGCTGTCGGCGTAGTAGGGGTAGTGCCCGCTGGTCTTGTAGAGGTCGAGCTTGCCGATGTGGGGCGTGAAGACCTGGTGGTAGCCCTGCCGCGTGAGGTGCTCGCCGATGAAGGTCTGCAACTCCTGGCGGACGACCGCGCCGGCGGGCTTCCAGAGCACCAGCCCCTGGCCCACCTTGTCGTCGATCGTGTAGAGCCCGAGCTTGGGCCCGAGCACACGGTGATCCCGGGCCTTGGCCTGCTCGAGCTTCTCGAGATGGTCCGCCAGATCCCCCTCGCCGTAGAAGGCGACGCCGTAGAGGCGCTGGAAGCGGTCGCTGTTGACGTCGCCGTGCCAGTGTGAGGAGGCGACGCTGGTGACCTTGAAGGCCCCGATCCGCCCGGTGCGGTCGACGTGCGGGCCCATGCACAAGTCCTCCCAGTCTCGGCCACGTTCGCCGGTGACGTACCAAGACAGCGAGGCCGCCCCGCCGTCGACGGCCCGCTGGGCGTTGTCGAGCTTGTACTTGTTTCCCTCGCCACGGATGCGCCCGACGCCCTCGCCCGTCGGGAGGTCGTAACGGCAAAAGGCACGATCCGCCTGCTTGATCCTCGCCATCTCCGCCTCGATCTTCTCGAAGTCGTCGGAGCTGATGGGCGTGTCGAGTGAGATGTCGTAGTAGAAGCCGTTCTCCAGCGGCGGCCCGTAGGCGAGTTGAGCGCTCGGCCAGATCCGCTGCACCGCCTCGGCCATGACGTGGGCCGTCGAGTGCCGCAGCAGGTACATCGCGTCCTTTTCGTGCTGCTCGTCGCGAAACTTGCTGCGGCCCTTCTTGTCGAGCCGCGGCGCGGTGACGATCGCGACACTTGACTCCCCCTCGGGCAGGGGTGCATCGGCATCGACGAGGACGTCGTTCACCCGCGCCCCCACCGCCGCGGCCGCGAGCTTGTCGCCGATAGTCGCGGCCAGATCGCGTGCGGTGCTGTCGGGCGGGAGCTCCTTACGGGAGCCGTCTGGCAGGATGGCGATGGGCATGGCGGGCGGAAAGTGTAGCCGGATGGAGAGTTCGGGCGGATGTCGGGCCAGGTGCTCGTGGCGGGCCGGAGGAACGCGAAGGCGCGAAGCGGCGAAGGGCTACGAACCCGCTGGATGCGGGAGGTCGTCGGGTGTTGCGGCCGTCTGCTCGGTCACATCGAGCCCGCCTGTCGGCATCAAATGCTTCGGGCCTGTCGTCACGGCTTCGCGATTACGATGTGCCGGTCGATGTCCCCCACCACCCCTTCCACCCCCACCACCCCCGCCACCCTCGCCGGCCCGGCCAAAAAGCTCAGCCCGGCGATGGCCCAGCACGAGCGCTTCAAGCGCCAGCACCCCGGCTACGTGCTGTTCTTCCGCATGGGCGACTTCTACGAGCTGTTCGGCGACGACGCC
>CAYQCT010000126.1:5281-9530 GCA_964416015.1 uncultured Tepidisphaerales bacterium | reverse complement strand
GGCGTGTAGATCGCGACGTACGAGACGATCGTGACCGCCGCCAGAACTGCCGCGGCAGGGTTCGTGAAGCTCGCGAGGTAGGCCGTCCCTAGCAGGCTCAGCACCATGCCGAAGCCGACCGCGAAGCCGACCGACAGCAGGCCCGCCGGGATCGGCCGACGCCGCGTGCGGGGCATCTTCGCGTCGTGCCGGTGCTCGATCGCCTGGTTCAGCACACTCGCCCCGGCCGCGGCGAGCGCGGTACCGAGCAGCGTGTGGTACAGCAGCGTCGACACCACCGCCTGCGGCCCGGCGACGGCGAGGAAGCCGACGGCCGTCGTGATGACGACCAGCAGGTTCATCCGCGGCTTCGTCAGCTCGTAGACCGCCCCGAGCCGCGCCACGACGGGCACCGGCCGGGCGGCGAGCAGGTCGACGGAAAGGTCGGAAGCGCGGGTCAAGTACGTCGGAGTCGAGGAAAGTCGTTCAGGCGGTCGCCGTCGCAGGCGTGGCTACGGGCATTGATCGGGTTGCCGCTCGCGGGGTCGGCTGCGGCAGCAGACCGTACCGTCGGATCATCCGCCCGGCCAACAAAGCGGCTGTCAAAAGCAGCAGCGCGCCCGTCGCCACGTGAAACGTCGCCACGTCGGCGGGCTTGCGCATCCAAACGGTCGCCACGCCGAGCCCGATCTGCACGAGCAGCAGGCCCGCGAACGCCGCCGCGTGCTTGATCGCCTCGCCCCGCCGCCAGAGGCCGACGACGACCCAGATGGCAAGCAGCGTCACGACGAGCGCCCCGATCCGGTGGGCCACGTGCAGCCAGACCTGCGGCAGCGTAACCGGCGAGAGATTCAAGTCGAAGCTCCGCGATTCGTTCGCCGCGGCAAGCCCGGCCTCGTTCGTCGGCGGCATCACCTGGCCGTAGTGCAACGGGAAGTCCGGCACGGCGAGCCCGGCGTCGTGGTGCCGCATGAACGCCGCGACGACCAATTGCAGCACGCAAGCACCGACCAAGATCGCCGCCGGCCGTGCCAGCCACGGCTGCTGCGTCCGCTCCTGCCGCCGCCACCAGCGCGACAACGCCAACGCCGTGACGCCGCCGACGCAGAGCGTGAGTTGGCCGAAGATGCCGTGCAGGATCGCCAGGTCAAGGCTGACGAGGACGACCCGCAACCCGCCGAGCAGGCCCTGCAGGCAGACGCAGCCGAGCAACAGGAACGCCAGCTGCCGCGCGAACGGCCGGGTGTCCGGTCGGTTGCGGATCGCCCACCCGACCGCCGCCGTGACGCCGACGGCCCCGCCGAGGCTGACGATGTGCCAGAGCTGCTTGTCGACTTCGTAACCGAAGGGCGAGACGAACTTGAGAAAGCCGTAGCCGAGCAACGCAACGCCGAACCCGCTCAAGGCGACGCGGCCCCAGATGCGACGCCGCTGCGGGTCGTGGCTGACGCCGTAGACGCTCAGAACGGTGACGACGGCGAAGAATCCCGCCAGCGTGCCGAGCAGGCGGTGAAAGTGTTCGTAAAAGACGCCGCCGGCTTCCTGGCCGACCCAGTGGCCCCATGGAACGGACCACATGTTGTAGCCGAATGTGTTGGGCCAGTCCGGCACGCTCAGGCCGGCGTCGACGCTCGTGACAAGGCCGCCCATCCAGATGAGCGGGAACATCGCCAGCGTCGTGACGAGCGCCCAGACGGCCGGGGCTCGCGACGGTACAGCAGCAGGCGCAGTTGTCGCCACGCCGGATGGTACGAAGGCGGCCCGTCAAGGATCGCCAAATGGTCGGGTGCGGTCGGATGTCGCAGCGGCCGGTTTTCTGCATGGGCAGACGCGGCGACATCCCTTAGCTTCGCTTTCATGAGCAACCACGGCAAGCACTCGAGCCCGTCGAGCTTCGGCGAAGCGCTGCCCCTCATGCTGAGCATGGCCGGCACACTCGCGGCGGGCATCGCGGCGTCGTCTCTGAAGGGCGACGACAAGCGGTCGCGTGAGCCGGACCACGACGACGACGGCTCGATCTTCAGCGGCGCGAAGATGGCGGGCATCGCGGGTCTGCTCAAGGCCGTCGGCTCCGGCAGCCTGCCGGCGGCGACGGCGACGGCGGCCAAGACGCTGGCGGCGCGGAAGGTCGCCGAGTACGCCGCGTCGGCGCTTGCCGGTGGATCGAGCGTCGCCGCCCGGCACCCGAAGGCGGTCGCGGCCGGCTCGTACGGCCTGATGAAAGCGGGCAAGGCGGCCAAGGAAGGTGTCGGCCGGTCCGGCGACGCCTATCGCGTCCTCCGTGGCGGCCGACAGGCCGTGCAGACGCCGACCGCCGCCGGCTCGTCGGCCGTCACCGCCCTGACGCTCCTCGGCGTCGGCGCGGCCGCGATGTACCTCTTCCACCCCGACCTCGGCCGACACCGCCGCCGCGTCCTCCGCGAAAAAGTCGTCGGTCTCGGCCAATCCGCCGCCGAATCCGCCTCCCACCTCGGCCGACACGCCGGCGACGCCGTTGCGCAAGCCAAGGACGTCGCCGACAAGGCCCAGGACCTCGCCGGCGACGCCACCAGCGCCGCCCGCGAGGCCACCAACGGCCGCTCCGACGCCGCTTCCTGAACGAAGCGTCCAGCGGAACGGGGACTGGCTCCGTCCGCGGTGCCTGTCCCCATTCCGCGCCGTTCCGCGGCCGACCACCCGATGGCACCGTCCCAACTCACCGTCCGCACGACCGCCCGCTGCGAGCTCGTCGAGATCACGCAGCAAGTCGCCGCCGCCCTGCCGGCGGACGCTGACGCCGCGGCCGTCCTCGTCTACGTCCCGCACACGACGGCCGGCGTTTGCGTGCAGGAGAACGCCGATCCCGACGTGCAGCACGACGTGCTGGCCGACCTCGCCCGCCTCGTCCCGCACCGCCAGCCGTACTACCGGCACGCCGAAGGCAACAGCGACAGCCACCTCAAGGCGATCCTGTCCGGCACGAGCGTGACCATCCCGCTCGCCGACGGACGCCTGTCACTCGGCCGCTGGCAAGGCGTCTACCTCTGCGAATTTGATGGCCCGCGGACACGCACCGTCCTCGTCCAGCCGCTCGGCTGACAGATCGACGCAGGCAAGCAGGTCTTGCTGCTGCACCTGCTGCTCCGGTACGGTGCCCACACAAGCCGCTGCTGCGTTGGGTCGTGGGGCGCGATGACGGGCGGGTGGATCCGCAGGAAGACCGCATGACGCTTTGGAACAACCGGCCGACGCTCGAACGCCTCGAACAGCGTCGCCTCCTCTCGGCTGACTCCGCCGACGCGACGCCCTTCGTCTGCGGCTGCGGCCTCTGCGCCGCCTGCGGCGGTGACACCGTGCGGATTACGAAGGAGCAGTACCACGCGATCGCCGACACGCGTCGGGCGAAGGAGCCGCAGGCGGTCACGGCGAGCACCGCCACCAGCATGCAACCAACGCCGACAGCACCCGCAGCAATCTCGCGGGAGACGTACGACGTCCTCGACCTGTCGAGTCGGCCCGACGCGGCCCACCGGATCTATCTCGACTTTGACGGTCACCTGACGACAGGCACGGGGTGGCAGACAGAGTTGAATTTTCCTGACATCCTGACCCCCGCGTTCTCGCTCGATAGTGACGCCAGCTTTTCGAGCCGGGAAGAGGATGTGATTCGCGAGACTTGGCTTCGCGTGGCCGAAGACTACGCCCCGTTCGACGTCGACGTGACGACGAAGGAGCCGGCCGACGAGGATCTTCGTCGTGGTCTTGAGGATGCTTTCGGAAGCGAGCGCTGGGGCATTCGCCTCGTCATCGGTGGCGACAGCGGCTGGTTCAGCGGAGGCGGCGGCGTAGGCGGCGTGGCAGCCGGCTTTACGTTCGACAGCGTTGAAGACATTCCGGCCTTCGTCTTCTCGAACGTCGTCGCCGGTCGCGGCGGGTCGCTACCGGCTCGACTGGGTGCGGTCGCTTCCCACGAAGTCGGCCACACGCTGGGCCTCGTCCACCACGGGCAGTGGCCCGGCGACGGTGGGTACTACAGCGGCCACGGAAGCGACGTCGGCCACGTCAGCCCGCTCATGGGCAACAACGGGATCGGCCTCACGCAGTGGTCCCGCGGCGACTACCTGAACGCCACCGCGACTTGGCAAGACGATGTTCTCGACATCGTCGAGTACAACAACGGCTTCGGCTACACCCCGGATGATCATGGCGACGCCCGCTTCATCGGATCCGACCCAGCTGGCGCAACGATTCTGGAGGACCTCGACGGCGACGGCGTCGTCCGGGCAGCCGG
>CAYQCT010000126.1:2626-5271 GCA_964416015.1 uncultured Tepidisphaerales bacterium | reverse complement strand
GGGTCCGGCGGCGGTGGTCGGACGCGACTTCGACGTCGACGTCTTCGCGTACAGCCACTCCGGAGGCCCGCTGCAGGTAGTCGCGAATCCGGCACGCGTCGGCGCTAACCTGGACGCGAGTGTTCGCGTCTCCTTCGCCGGCGGCCCCTTCGAGCCCGGCTCAGATCTCCGCGGCATCTTCTCGGACGTCGACGTGCCCGCAGGCGACTACTTTATCGAAGTGACAGGCGTCGGCCGAGGCGACCCATTCGCGGCAGCGCCCACCGGCTACACCGACTACGGCTCACTCGGCCACTACTCCCTCACGATCGACACCACCGGCATCGACAACGAAGGTCCGCAAATCACGAAGCTTGCAGCGGCAGCCGGCGATGACATCTTCTCGCCCGCTCGACTCGACGGCGAAGAGACCGGCTTTGTCTACGGATCAACCGGCTTGAACAAGATCGTCGCGACGTTTGACGAACAGGTTCTGCTGGATCGCAACTCGCCTGCCATCGTGAGCAGCGGCGGATTCCTCGACGTCATCGACTTCACACAGGAAGTTGTCGATGGCCGGACGACCGTCACCTGGCACCTCGAACAGCCTCTGCCGGCCGGCACAACGTTTGTCACGATCGGCAGCGCCTTCGGCAGCCGGGTGCCGGTGACGGACCTGATCGGCAACGTGATGTCCCCTATGACAACGCAGATCCGCGTCCTCCCCGGCGACGCCAATGGCGACGGCATCGTCAACCTCGCCGACTTCGGCACCCTCCGCAGCCTCTTCGGCACCACCGACGGCAGCGGTCTGTTCGCCGACTTCAACAATGACGGCCGCGTCGACCTCGCCGACTTCGGCATCCTTCGCGGAAGCTTCGGGACCACGATCTAGGTGCCGTTCGCAAACAACTAGGGCGGCCCCCGGCCCACCGTCTATCTCTGGCCGATCTTGGAACTCCCGATGGTGGGCCGGGGCCCACCCTACACCGGAAAGTCCTTTCCAAAAGGCTGATAGACCGTCGGCGGCTACCGCTGGCGGTAGACGATGCGGCCCTTGCTCAGGTCGTACGGCGAGAGCTGCACCTTGACTTTGTCGCCGGGCAGGATGCGGATGAAGTGCTTGCGCATCTTGCCGCTGACGAAGCCGAGGATCTCGTGCGAGCCCTTGCCGTCGTCGCTGTCGAGGCGGAGTTGGAACATCGCGTTCGGGAGCGACTTGGTGACCGTCGCTTCCATCTCAATCGTGTCGTCGCCTCGTGCCATGCATCCTCGGGGTAATCGTCTGCCCGCCGATGCTCGACACCGCGTCGAGATTACCGGCGGCAGGGTCGGCATCATAGCCGACGAATTGTTCATACGTCGTAAGGCCTCGCGCGGATCATCGTCGTGATCAGTCGCGTCGCTCGCCGTCCGGCTCGAGGCTGTCGCGGATGCGGCCGAAGCTCTCGACCCGCCACGCCGGCGCGGTGCCGTCGGCGACGTCGGGGAAGAACGGCTCCAGGTCCTCAGCCGCGATGTTTGCCAGACCGAACACCTTGACGCCCGGCGTGTCGACGATCGCCCCGCCGCCGGGCAGGCTCAGCGGGTAGCGGCGGGCGCTGGTCGTCGTATGCCGGCCTTTGCCGTGGGCGTCGCTTGTCGCGGCGGCACGCAGGTGCAACGCAGGATCAAGTGCGTTTACCAATGATGATTTTCCGACGCCGGAATGGCCGGCGAGGACTGTGGTTTCGCCGACTAGATAGTCGCGAACTTCGTCAAGTCCCTGCGTGGCGGTGACGCTGGTGAAGAAGCCCGGTACCCCGATCTGCTTGTAATGCTGCATCGCCGCGTCCGTTCCCGCGGCATCGTCTGCTTGTTCGCGAAGATCCGCCTTGTTCACGACGACCGCCGGCTTCAGCCCGCCGGCTTCGGCCGCGACGAGCATGCGGTCGACCAGGCCCCACCGCGGGTACGGATCGTGCATTGCGACGACGATCAGAAACTGCGTCGCATTGGCCACGATCGGGTCGAGCTTGCGGTCGTCGAAGCTGTCGGCCCGCATCAACACGGTCGTCCGCGGCTCGACGCTCTCGATGACGCCCTCCGGCAGGACGACGCTTTGGCCGTCGACGGTTTCGCCCTCGGTGAGGTTGGCGGTGCCGCCGGTGCGGCGGAAGCGGACACGGTCGCCGACGCACAGTTCGCCCATTTCCGCCAGAATCACCTGCCGCATCGTCCGTCGACTGGTGCAGAGAATCGTCTGACCGGCAGCGTCCATGATGCTCAGGTAGAGCGAGTGGACCTGCACGACCTCGCCGAGCGGCATCGCCTTCCGCTCGGCCGATCGTCGCGCGTCGTCCAGCCGATCGGCGGCAGTGCGGAGCGTCTTGTTGTGCTGGGCGTACTTGCTGCGTTTGCCGAAACGCTGGGCCCCGCCGCCGCGATCATCCACGTCCTCGGCCCGTCCGCCTTCGGAATCCTCGAGCAGGACGTCGCGGTAATCCTTCTGGCGTGGCGGACGACGTCGCGGCAAGGTGGCATGCTACGAACCACGCGTAGAGTGAGCTTCACAACGATGCGCACGAAGCACGAGCAACCGTCTCGCAAGCTAGCACCCGTTCCAAAAATTGCGGCACGGAGTACAGACGTAGTTGCCGACCCTTTGCGAGCCCCGACCGTGAGGG
>CAYQCT010000126.1:0-2589 GCA_964416015.1 uncultured Tepidisphaerales bacterium | reverse complement strand
CATCATAGACGACAAAACCCCTCCCTCACGGTCGGGGCTCGCAACGCATTGTTGCTTCATGACCGGCATACGCATCGTCGTGAAGCCCACCCTACGGCAAGATCGTGTCGTACACCGTCGCCAGAGTGTCGGCCGCATCGGACCACTTCATCTGTCGCACTTCGATCGTTGCACGATCGGACAGATCTGCCGCAAACGCGTCGTCTTCGAGAAGTTTTAACACTTGTTCTGCAATGGCGGCATCGTCACTGAAGTCCGCCGTCAACACGTTCTTGAAGCGTGAGGCGAGGCCGCTGGTCGCGCTGGCGACGACGGGCACGCCCTCGCGCATCGCCTCGGCCCCGGCGAGGCCGAAGGGTTCGCTGACGCTCGGCATGACCAAGACCGCCGCCGACGCGAAGAGCTGGGCGACGTCCTCGCCCCGCAAATAGCCGGCGAACAGGAACTTTTCGGCGATGCCCAACTCCTCCGCCAGCCGCCGGGCGGCCTCAGCGAGCTCGCCGCTGCCGGCGACGACGAACACGGCCGCCGGGTCTTTCTCCGCAACGATGGCCGCGGCGCGGACGAAGCCGAGCGGGTTCTTCTGTCGCGCGAGCCGCCCGAGAAAGACGACGACAGGCTCCGCCACGCCGACACGCACCGGCGGCTCCGGGGCGAATCGCGGATCGTCGTCGGCTGCGTTGTGCACGACGTGCAGCCGGCTCCGTTCGATGCCGTACCGCTCGGCGACGACGCCCGCCGTGTACTCACTGACGCAGACGACCGCCGCCGCCGCCCGCAGCCCGTCGGCCTCGGCCTTCATGATCCGCGGGTCCGCCAGCTCGCCCTGCCGGTCGTGTTCCGTCGAATGCACGTGCGCCACCAACGGCACACGCAGCCGATGCGAGACACGAACGCCCGCCTCGAACGTTAGCCAGTCGTGCGCGTGGGCGACCTCGAAGCCGCGTCGTACTTCTTTCGTGGCCAGTTCCTCGGCCAGCTCCGCAAACCGACGCGCCTCCTCGACCGGATCCGGCGGCGGAGCGACATCCACCGGCCGACGCCGCGGCGCCACGACGGCGGCCGGTACGTCCATGCCCGGTTCGGTCTGCACATGCACGTGCGTCGCCGGAACGCCCTCGGCATAGGCCCCGACGCGTTGCTCGCCGACGCCGCGAACTTCGACGCTCGCCGCCTGTCGGGGCGTAGTGGGCAGGTCGAACAGGTCGTCCTGCGTCGCCTGCTCGAAGGCCGGCGCGACCTTGCCGGGCAGGACGAAGAGCACGCGGTCGCCGCGACGTCCCATTGCCCGCGTGAGGCCGAAGCACGCCTGGCCGACGCCGCCGGTGACGTACGGCGGATATTCCCAGCCGAGCATGAACACCTCGCGGGCGGCTGGCTTTGTCATCGGTCTCTCCTCCGCTTCGGGCATGTCAGACTCCGTTCGCTCGCCCCGCCTCGCAAGCTATGGCGGCGGCAGGATCGCGTCAAACCGCACGACTGCTCCGTACGCTCGCCACGATGTCCCGCCGCACGCTCACGATCGACGACACGCTGCACCGATACCTCGTCGACGTCGGCACACGCGACGATGACCTGCTCCGTCGACTCCGCGAGGAGAACGCCGCGTTGGCCGACCAGGGCGTCGACGTCGAGATGCAGGCAGCGCCGGAACTTGGTGCGTTCCTGACCTTCTTCGCCCGCACGCTCGGCGTCCGACGAGCGATCGAAGTCGGCGTCTTCACCGGCTACTCCGCCCTCTGCACCGCACGCGGCCTCGCGGACGGCGGCACGCTCGTGGCGATCGAGGCGAGCGACGACCACGCGCGGATGTGTCGCAGGTTTTGGAAAGAAGCCGGCGTCGCCGACCGGATCGACCTGCGGCTGGGCGACGGCCTCGACCAGCTCGACCGCATGCTCGCCAGCGGCGAAGCGGGCAACTACGACTGGTGCTTTCACGACGCCGACAAGCCGCGGGCGCTGGACTATGCCGAGCGGTTCTACCGCCTGCTCCGGCCCGGCGGCGTGATGCTCTTCGACAACGCCCTCCGCGGCGGCCACATCACCGACGACCCGGCCCCTGGCGAAGGCACGGCCGCGTTCCAAGAACTTAACCGACAGCTGCGGGACGACGCCCGCCTCGACTGGTGCCTGCTGCCCGTCGCCGATGGTTTGGCGATGGCACGCAAGCGAGAGTGAGCGACGTTCGCAACGAGGCACGACCGTGAGGGAGAGCGATTGCCGCAGGCAATGTCGGGCCGGATCCCGACAGATATCGGCTTCGCCGATCGCTCTTCCTCACGGTCGTGCCTCGTCACGATACCGTCACGGCGTGCTGAAGAACGTCTGGCTGCTGGCGAATCCACGGGCGGGGCGAGGGCGAGGCGAAGCGGTCGCGGCGGCGAGCCGCCGGACCAGCGACCGGACCTCGTCCTCGCCATCGGCGGCGACGGCACGGCGCGGGCGGCGGTCGATCGCGTGCTGCGGGAGTTCCCGCAGAATCCGCCGATCCTCGGCCCGGTGCCGCTCGGGACGGCGAACCTGCTCGGGCAACATCTCGGCCTGCCGCGGCCGCTGTCGGCCATCGCTGCCGACGGCCTCCGCCACGAG
>CAYQCT010000125.1:6185-9541 GCA_964416015.1 uncultured Tepidisphaerales bacterium | reverse complement strand
CGACCCGACGGAGCCGGCACGTGGCAGGTCTTGGCGGACCAACTGACGACGCCGACCTACATCGACGCCGGCGTGCTGCCGGACGTCGCGTACGACTACCGCGTCCGCGCCGCCAACGCACAGAATCCAACGGCCGGTCCCTACTCGACGATCGCCTCCGTCACGACGCCCGCCGCTGACGCCATCGTCGGCACTGCGATCGGCACCGCCACCGGCTCGCAGTCAGGAGATGGTCTCGACCTGACCCTCACCGCGACGGGCACCGGTACGGCCACCGACCTCGGCGAGACGGACCACCTCTTCTTCTCGCACCGCCTCTACGTCGGCGACTTCGACGTCGCCGTGCGGATTGACTCGCTGGAAGGTGCTTCGCCGGCCAGCGCGGCCGGGCTGATGGTGCGGAGCGACCTGAGCGGCGGCGCGGTCAACGCGTTCCTTCGCTACAGCGATTCGCCGGCCGGTGGCGAGGTCGCGATGAGCTGGCGTGACAGTGCCGGCTCCGAAACGCGATCGCCCGCCGGGCGGCGAGACGAGGCCGCGCCGGTCTGGCTCCGCCTCGTCCGCGAGGGCAGCTCCGTCCGCGGCCTGACCTCGAGCGACGGGCGCACGTGGACCGCCGTCGCACAAGTGGACGGGCTGCCGCTCTCCAGTGGCGTCCGCGTCGGGGCAGCGGTCGCGTCCTACTCCGCGGACGCGACGACGGCCGACTTCCACAACCTCAACGCGTATGCACAGCCGCTGCCGGATCAGCCGAGTGATCTGTCGGCGTCGCCCTCGGATGATGAAGTGACCTTGACGTGGACGGCTCCCGTGGCCGGTGCTACGGAGGTGTCTGTCGAGCGGCGGCCCGAAGGTGCATCAGTCTGGACACAGGTCGCGACGCTCGCGGCAGACGCCGGCAGCTACACCGACAGCGACGTCGCACCGGGCGTCGGATACGACTACCGAATCATCGCGTCGAATGCGGCCGGTGAGGCTCCTTCTACGACCGTCTTCGTACGGACCGTCGACGCCCGGCCCGATGCACCAAACGGTGGCGCGGCTCCGACAGCGTCGGCGAATGACGCGGGTAAAGGCGTGCAGCTTTCGCTGCCAGCGGCGACGCCGGACGTGACGAGCTTTCAGGTGGAACGGCGGACCGCCGGCGGGTCGTGGGAGACGCTGGCACGGGTGCCTTCGTCGTCGGCCGGAATCAACGACGTTTCGGCGCGGCCGGGGACGACGTACGAGTATCGGATCGTCGCGATGAGTGACGCGGGCGCGAGCGAGCCGACGCAGGCGGTGTCGATGACGACGCCGACGACGGCCGCGGTACCGTCGCAGCCGACCGCGGCGGCGGCGGAAGCGGGCGTGGCCTGGGGCGACGGCGGGGAGACGCCAGAGTCGTGGCGTGTGCAACGCCGCATCGGCGGCGGCGACTGGATCGACCTCGGCACGCTGCCGGGCAACGTCCTGACCATGACGGATCCCGCCGGCCAAGGAACGTCGGCCGAGTACCGCGTCCGCGGCGAGACCGGCAACAGCATCGGTGCATGGTCCGCAACTTTGCGAGCGGCGGAGCAGACGGCGGGCGCGATGCGGATCGATCTCGTCGGCGGCGTCAGCGGGTCGGCCGAGGTCGTTCGCGACTTCGAGCACATCGACGTCCGCGTCACCGGCGGCGACGTCTGGAGCTTCGCGGACGAGGCGGTCTTCGTCGGCCGCAGCGTCACGGGCGACTTCGACGTTGCCGTCCGCGTCACCGGAATCGACGGCAACGCGACCGGCGGCCTGATGGCACGATCGTCGGCTGAGGCGGGCGCGGCCAATGTCTTCCTCAAGAAACGGGCGCAGGATGTCCGCGTGACGACGCGAGCGTCGACGGACGGGCTCACCAGCGTCGTCGGCACGGACAACTCGGCGGCGTCGTGGCTGCGGCTGACGCGGCGTGGCGAAGTCGTCGTGGCCTCGGCATCGGCGGACGGAACAACATGGACCGAGGTTGGCCGCAGCCGGATGACGGCGGACAGCGTGCGTCTCGGCGTCGCCGCAACCGGTGGCGGCGGCGAAACGGCCGACGTCCGCTTCCGCGAGTTCCGCAGCATCGCCTCCACCGCGAGCACGCTGCTGGAGTCGCTTTTCGCGGCGTGAGGTGACGCTTTGCGATCGGGCCGCGCTGCAGGTGTTATCGCGAAGTGAAGCCGGCAGCTACGTGCAGATGCGTCGGCATCGGTTCGGCGGCCCATAGAGGCATGACAAGTACGACCCCGCCCTCGGAAGGGCGGGGTCGATCTACTTCATCGTGCAAATCCGTTCGCGGCGAACTGCCGATCCGTTGGCAGATGCCACTGCCGCGGCAGTGGCAATCGAGCCGGCCTTAGTACAGGCGGGTCGGCTCGTCCTCGGTCAGGTCTTCGCTCTCATCGCTCTTGACGCTGACGCGAAGCTTGGTACCACCGGCGGCTTCGGTAGCCTGGGCGGTGATGTACCACGTGACGCTGTCACCGGCTTCGAGCGTCGGGACCGAACCGAACGTGACGGTCTGGCCTTCGGCATTCATGGCCGTGTCGCCCTGACTGCCGTCGGCGATGTACTTCAAGCCTTGCGGCAGAGCGGCCGAGACGTTGAGGTTCGTCACCGGGCCGCTGCCCTCGTTGATGACGGTGATCTCGTACTGCGTCTGCTCGCCGACCTGGACCGGGTCCTTGCTGTCGACAACCTCGAGCTGCAGGGCCGCGATCGTGCGAACCTCGACGTCCGCGACGCCCTGGGCGCGGGCCAGCTCCATGCCGCTGTCACGGCAGAGGGCGGTGGCGACGGCACCGAGCTTCACGCGGGTGTCGGCTTCGGGCGTGTCGACGTCGACGTAGACGGTGCGGCTCTCACCCGGCTGCAGCGTGCCGATGACAATGCCGTCGTCGTCGCCGGCATCTTCAGGCTGCTGGTAGTAGACGTCCGTGACTTCCGCACCCTGGCCGGCGGCCGTGGCGAGGACGGTGCGGGCGGCGGGAACTTCGCCGTTGTTCGTGACGGTGACCTCGAAGCGGGCCGGGTCGCCGATGAAGACGAACGGACGGCTGGCCTTGGCACTGACGCGAAGGTCCGGCTGGGCGAACATCGCGGCGACTTCCTTGCTCTTGACCTCGAGCAGGTCGCTCTTGGCGATCGCGTAGCTGCCGAAGCTCCCCGGACGCTCGGCCTTGACCATGACCTTGTGCTCGATCGTCTGGCCCGGCTCCATGTCGCCCAAGTCGTGCTCGACCGTGCGGCCGCCGTCGGCGAGCATCATGCCCTCGGGCAGCTCGTCATAGAGCAGGACGTCCTCGACGGCCGTGTCGCCGTCGTCCAGCGAGACCGTGGTCGCCGGGAGGAGATGC
>CAYQCT010000125.1:0-6175 GCA_964416015.1 uncultured Tepidisphaerales bacterium | reverse complement strand
GGCCGTGTCGCCGTCGGCGGTGACGCGGTAGACCATTTCGACGGGCGTGCAGACGCTGAACTTGCCGGCGGCCTCGCTGGCAAGCATCTTCTCGATGCGAAGGCTCGGGTTGACGACGTTCAGGATCGAGCAGACGCCGCGATCGACCTCGTAGCTCGTGCACATCTGCAACGCGCCCATCGTCTGCGGCGTGCCGGTGACGCGGATGACGGCCTCTTGGCCGTCACGCATGCCGCCCATCCGCCAGGCGAGCGTGCGGCCGTCGTCCATCATCTGCGACGGGGCCGGCTCGGCCGACTCGAAGACGAAGCCCTCGGGCAGGCCTTCGTAAATCACGACGTTGTTCAGGTCACCATCGGCGGCGTTGCCGACGTTGATCTCGTAGGTGATGGTCTGGCCCATCACGATGCGCTCCGGGGCGCTCTTGGTGATGCGGAGCTCGCCGCCGGTGCTCTCGATCGTCGCCATGTCTTGGGCGAAGGCGATAGGTGAGAGAGAATCGACATCGAGCTCAACCTCTTCCTCACCCTCGCAGCCGGCGGTCGTGAAACCGATGGCGGTGCAGGCGGCGGCAGTGGCGGCGAGACGGAGGGCGCGGCGCGGGTCGATGGCGTTGGGGTTGTTGAGCAGGTTCAGCATGATTCGTTGGGTCTTCAGGGAAAAGGTGCAGGACACCGGCGGCACTCGGTAGAGCACGCCGCACGTCGGCCACCACACGGCAGCCATAACGGACGACAGCCTCGCTGCCGCCGGCGGTCGTTCCCGCCGACGTAGTGCTATGCGACACGCGTGCCAAGCTAGACGGAGCAGCAGGACCAGTCGGCCGAAGCCGTGCGAATGCTGTGATTGCTACGGAGAAACAGCCCAGTTCGTCAGCGGTCGAAGACGATGCGATGTCATGGTTTCGCGGTCCACCGCGACAACACGCCGATCCGACGCACCATGTCCTGTCATGTCGCCCGGTCGCTTCGTCCGGCCCAACGCGACAGCAGGAACAGGCCCACGAGCACGACCGCCATCACCAGCAGCACCGGCGTGTACCCGAACGCCGCCAAGGCAAATGGCGTCGCGAGCAGCGTCACCACGCCGCCGCCGATGAACGGAGCGGACAACGGAGCCGCCGCCGCGTAATCCTCGGCCGCGCCGCTTTCCAAGTCGCGGTCGACGATCCGCAGCAACAAGATGCCCTGCGCCGTCGTCGCCGTGCTCATGCCGTAGTTCATCAGGCCCAGCTCGAACCAATACTCCTTCGGCAGCATCCGCCGCGCCAGCACGAGCAGGCAGAACGCCGTCCACGCGAAGCCGACGGTCAACAGCAACAGGATCGGCCACAGGAAGTCTCGCGCTGCCTCGATCCGCAGCGTCGCCAACGCCGCGACGATCAGCAGCTCCATCGCGATGCCCGTCAGCCGGTGCAGGCTCGGCGGATCGATCAGGTCGCCGAGCTTCAGCAGGTGCATCGCCTCGCGAACGAGCCAGCCGCCCAGCAGCGTGAACAAGAACAGCGGCACGTTGCCCAGGTACTTCCGCGGGTCGCGCAGCTTGTCGTCTCCTTCATAAGGAGGCAGCAGCCGATCGACCGCCAGCTCGAATCCTTGCTGCAGCAGGAAGCCGACGCCGAACGCGACGCCGAGCAGGCAGAGCTGGAACGCCAGCGGATCGATGACGTCGCTGCGGACACGCGCGAACGCCGACGGCTTCGGGTCGGCGCGATCTTCGAGGCCCGAGACGATCGGCACGGCCAGGCCGCCGGGCGTCGCGTCGGCTTTGCGTCGGACCCAGCCGCGACGGACGCCGAGGTTAACGAAGAAGATGCCGCTGACCACGCCGTAGACGAGGCCGACGGTGGCGAACAGGAACGCCAGGTCGCGACCCTGCGGGAAGTCGAAGACGTTGCGGAAGACGTCGCCCATCGCCGCCGCCGTGCCGTGTCCGCCGATGAAGCCGGTCTCGATGAGCTGGCCGAACGCACGGGGCACGTCATAGAAGGGTGCGATCAGCAACGCACACGCGAGCAGCCCGACGAACGCCTCGCCGACCCCGACCACGTAGACGAAGATGCCCTGCCGCCCTGCCCGCCGGGCGGACTCGCGGAAGGTCTTCTTCGACCGCTCCATCAACAGCCCGGCGAAGACGACGGCGATCAAAAGGCCGGGCCAGCCGTCGATGACGCCGCTGACCTCCGCCGTCGCACGTTGGGACGCCGACGGTGCGGCCAGCTCCTGATCGAGCTGGATTTGCTTGCCCGTCGCCCGGTCGGCCGCGAAGAACCGCTCGCCGCCGTCATCGTCGACCTGCACCAGGCCGTAACTCGTCGGTCCGATATACCCCTGCAACTCGCCCGGCCCGACCCGCAGACCCGCCTGCACGACGACGAGCCCGACCAGCCCGCCGACGACGCTGGCCGGCACGAACAGCACGCGCAGCGGCTTGAGCCACGCCCGCAACGCGAAGCCGACGAGCAGCAACGCCAGGACGACCAGCAGCGAGACAAGGTACGGCGTGTCCATCATGATCTGCAGTAGGGTGGGCCCAGCAACTATGCGCATCAAGCGGTCGCGTCAGGCGAGCCCCGACCGTGAGGGAGGGGTTCTGTCGGGACGATAACGTCGGTCGACGACGGACCACCTCCCTTACGGTCGGGGCTCGCAAAAGACCTTTATCCGTATCCATCATTCGTGCGGAAACCTTGTGACAGGAACGCACTTGGGAGCTTTGTCTTGTCGCTTGATGCGCATGATTGCCAGGACGGTCATCGTTATGTCTTGCGTGGCGTAAGCATCTGCATTCGGAGGTGGGCTACAGGCCGAAGAGTTTTCTTGCATTCGCTGCGTAAACCTTCTTCAACACTTCATCCGGCAGAAAGATCCCGTAAATCTTCCACTCCCCCGTCGGCGGGAACGGATGGTCGTAGTAGTCGAAGTATTCCGCGTCCGTCTCGAGAAACTTGAAATACGGCTTGTACCGCGGCTGACTCGGCCGACCGGGATAGCGGTCCGTGCCAAAGAGAATTCGGTCCGGAAACTCCAGAAAGAACCTGCGTGCCGTGTACGGCTGTCGCCCCAGCTCCGCGACGCGGCCGCTGATGTCGGCGTAGAGGTTCGGCAGCTTCCGCATCCGCGCCGCCACGCTCGCCAGGTCCTCGGCCTCATTGGCGACGTGGGCCCCGATGAAGTTCGTCCCCGGATGCCGGGCGATCATGCGGTCGCGTTCTTCCAGAATCTGCTCCCGACTGAGGAACTCCGGCCCGTAGAAGCTCCAGTTCGGGTGGCGGTACAGTTGCAGCCAACGCTCGTTGCTGGCGTCGATCGGGTCGAAGAACGCTGCCGGGTCGGCAACGTGGATCAGCACCGGCATGCCGAGCTCGCCGCACGTCCGCCAGACGACATCGAGCCGCGGATCATCGACGGCCACTCGCTCCCCATCGGCGTCTTTCAGCGTCAACCCCAGATTCTTCCAGATCTTGAGCCCCGCCGCCCCGGCCGCCTTGGCGTCTTTGAGGTACTTCTCGTAGAAGGCGTCGTCGCCGAGTTTGCTGTAGTCGAGGTTGCAGAGAATCAGGAAGCGCTCGTCGTCAAAGCGTTCCCGCATTTGCCGAATTTCTTCGATCGTATTGCCGCCACTGAGATTGACGGCATGACTCAGGTTCCGCCGATCCATTGCTTCCAGCATGGCCGCCGGGTCTTCGTCGAGCGACCAGTGACAATGCACGTCGACCGCCGGAAACTTCGCCGCCTCGACCGTCGGCTGCGGCGTCTTGAGCTGCGACTTCGGGTAGTAGTCGAGCAGAATCGTGTCCCCGGCGTAGACGCCTGTGCCGACGACCTCGCCGCCCGCCCCGTCCGGCCGCGGCATCGTCGTCGCTGGCGGATGAGACAATCCCGTCGCCTCGCCCGTTTCCGCCGGCGGCTGCGCGGGCACTGTCGTCGGATCCTGCGCGACCTGCGCCACAACCCGCGGCCCGAGAGTCAGGATCAGCACTGTCAGCACGAGGCTCGCCGTCGCCGTCCATCGAAGCATGCCGTCAATCTACCCGCCGGTGCAGCGGGCCGCATCTGTCGCCTCACGCCGCCGCGGGAAGGGCCGGGAGCGTGCGCGTCTCGATGCGACGCACCACCATCCCCGCCGCCGCCGGCAACGCCTTCGTGACGTCGTACTTCCCTGCCATCGGCAGTCCCACGTACCCGGCGTTCACCTCGTGCAAATACGCATCCCGCAGCGACCGCACCTTGCGCACGAGGGCCGGGTCGTTCTTCTCGGCCGGCTTCTTCGTCCGGACGGGGTCCGGCGTCGCCGCTGCAACGGCTTGATCCTCATAACCCGCTCTCCCGGCGACTCCTGACCCCTTCGACTCTATGGGCGCGAAGCGAAATCCACCGGAACTGATGTGATTCGGGTCGATCGCAGGAGCTGCCCGCGTTTTCGCCTTCGTCACCCGTTTCGGCTTCAACGCCTTCGCCGCTTTCGCGTCCGCCTCGATCTGCTTCCGATCCCGCATTCCCGGCAACAACACCGGCCGCGCCTGCGTCCAGTGCTGATTCGGGTCCATCGGCAACACCAGCCGATCCTCCCGAATGCTCCCGCCCGTCGTCTGCGACGGGTACCACCACGGATAGTCGTCGCCCTGATGCACCCGGCACTGCCAGAAGATATGGAGGCGAGCAGAGGGCAAGGGTGAATGCGGAATGTTGGATACGGAAGTATCAGAGACGGATGCCGGACCTTTCTGCCGTTCCGCATTCCGCATTCCTACTTCCGACTTCCTCCCTCCTCCGCGATACGCCAACGGCACGAACCCCAGCGACTCCCAAAACCGGTTCGCCGCCAGGTCCTGTGCACACCAGCAACACGCCAGCCGTACGCCCCACGGCCACGCGTCGAACAGCGACCGCACCAGCATCGCCCCGACGAGCGACCGCCGATACTCCGGCACGACGCAGACGCCGTAGATAACGCCGCAGTCTTCGCGTTTCATGTACCGATCGCTTCCGACCGCGTACCCCGCGAAGCGACCGTTCACCTCCGCCACGTGCATCTCGCCCAGCCGAATCTTCCCGCGATACGTCTCGAGCGTGAAGAACCCCAGGCCACGGGTGTTCTTCTTGGCCAGCGCATCGATGGCGGGCAAGTCGGCTTCGGTCGCCAACCGCGTCGTCACCTTTTCATTGACAACAGGACGCAACGCATCAGAGTGTTGAACCGTCAACATGAGAACGCTCCGGTAGGGTGGGCTTCAGCCCACCATCGCATGACAAGTAACACGTTACAAGAAACGGTGGGCTGAAGCCCACCCTACGGCAGACGTGAAACGCAAAGACGCGATGGGGCAAAGAGAGAGCAAAGCTCAGAGTAGAGATGGGTTCCAGAGAGATCAGATTGTACTCTGAACCATCTTCTCCATTCCTGCTTTGCTCCGGCTTTGCCTCTTCGCGTCTTTGCGTTTCACTCCGAGCGAACACCTCACGCCGCCAGACGGAACCCGTCGGCGAAGTTGACGCGGGTCGAAACGGGATTGGACGGCTGCCCGCTCTGTCCGCGCGGGTTGTACCAGATCGCGCTGACCCAGACCTTGCTGCCGGGCGCGACCATCGGGTTGATGTCGATCTTCGTCGTCGTCTTGGTCGTGATGCCTTGGAACTGCCACTGGTCTTTGTCGTTCGAGGGTTCGTCACCCACGAAGGTCATGATCGCCGCCGAGACGACGCCACGCGGCTTAGCCCGGCGCTCCGGGTCGGCCGGGTCGCTCAGGCGAACCGTGATCTGGTGCCCCATGACGGCCTTGATCGTCACGTTCGGAATCCCCGGAATGCTCGACGGCGTCGGCTCCCGATCCGGCACGGGAAGTCCGAGGGAGGTCAGAAGCTCCGGCGTCGCGGTTGGGGCTGCGGTCACTTGGGCCGCGAAAGATCGGATGATTTCCCGCATTTTGTCCCGTTCCTGGTTTTTGACCACGGTCGCGGTCTTGGAGTTCGTGTCCGGGTTCTTGGCCTTGTTCCAGGCCGTGTCGTACCGGGCGAGTGTCGTCTTGATCAGTTCGAGCGTGTCACCATCGACGGGAACGCGCGACGGATCGAGATCGATGTCCCGATCCAACTGGTGACAGAAGTCGCGGAACTGAGTTTCGGGCGAATAGGTGAGTTGGATCAGGGACATGGTCTTGGGGGTGGTGGGGGTG
>CAYQCT010000124.1:0-9591 GCA_964416015.1 uncultured Tepidisphaerales bacterium | reverse complement strand
TTCTGCAACTATTCGGCTTCGGCAGCGTTGCGATCGGCTTCGCATTTCGCGACGTTCTACAGAATTATCTCGCCGGCATTCTTCTGTTGCTCACGCAGCCATTCCGCATCGGCGACGCGATCATCGTCGGCGAGTACGAGGGTGTCGTCCAAAACATCCAGACCCGCGCCACCTTCGTCCGCACCTACGACGGCCGCCGCGTGGTGATCCCGAACGGCGAGCTCTTCACCAGCAGCGTCGTCGTCAACACGGCCTACGACCGCCGCCGCGTCGAGTACGACATTGGCATCGGCTACGGAGACGACCTGGATCTAGCCCGCGGAATCCTGCTCGACATTCTCAAGGAAGAGCCGACCGCCGTTGATGTGCCGCCGCCGGACGTTCTTGTTTATGAGTTGGGCGGAGAGGCCGTGTTATTGCGGGCGAGATGGTGGATTGATCCGCCGCAGAAGCGAGACCTGTTGCATAGTCGCGACTCCGTCCTCCTGAAGGCGAAGCAGCGGCTAACAAAGGCCGGGGTCGACCTGCCGTTCCCGACGCAGCAGATCCTGTTTCATGACCAGACCGACGAGCATGACGGCGACCGCCAGCGGCAGCGGGAGGGTTGGCCCGCCGACCCGCAGCAGGGCGATCCCAAACCCCGCTGGCGGCAACGCCTCGACGGCGAACGGCCCTAGTTCGCGGCAAGTTCCGGCTCGACCGCCGCCGCCTCCCGCGCCCGCCGTGCCGCCCGCCGACTGCCTTCGCCGAGGAGGGTCACGCGGCCGACGCCGATGAGCCGTTCAACATCCTTGACGAACGCCTTGTCCGGCCGCACGCGGAGGTCGCGGCCGAACCGCAACGTGAGCCGCTTCGTGCTGCCGCAAACTTTGTCGCTCGCAACCTGTGCGTACACCTCACAGCCACCGCGGTGTTGCTGGAAGAGGGGCTTGAGGTCGCCGATCGTCGCCGCAGTGTGCTGGGTCGGGTCAAGGTCGATCTTCAGCATCGTCGTAAGTCTCTCGGTCGCTTTGGCTACCGGTATGATCTCACGAACTAGCAGGCACGGCGTTTCCCGCTTGCGATCTACGGAAGCCGTGACGAAGACGATCTGCTCGTTCTTCAGGACGTCCGGATATCGGTTTTGTATTTCCTCGTAGGTGTCGGCGAAGCACATCCCTTCCATCCTCCCCGACAGATCCTCTAAATCAACGATGGCCCACCGCCGGCCTGCACTTTTGCCGCTTTTCGCGACTTTGCTTCGTACCGCGGAGATCATGCATCCGATTGTAACCTCACTTCCTTCACCGGCCTCCAGTGCCTCGGCGACAATGGCAGTGCCGTACCGATCAAGTGCAGCCTGGTGGCCGCCGAGTGGATGATCCGTGATGTAGAAGCCAAGTAGTTCTTTCTCAAGTCGAAGCAGTTCCGTCGGCGGGAACTCGCGAATTTTCGGCAGGCTGATGTCGGTGGAGGATGTGGTGCTCGCCGCGGGAGCTCCAAAGAGCGCCGCTTGTCCGTCACGCTTGTCCTGCTGCATCTGCTGCCCCATCTCGTAGGCACGATCTACAGCCTCGACGACGGGAGCTCGCTTCTTGTGCACGCCCCCGAACGCGCCGCACTTGGCGAGAGCTTCGACAGTCCCTTTGGCCACCGCCTTCCCGTCGACGCGTTCGCAGAAGTCGAAAAGATTCTCGAAGGAACCGCCGGCCGCTCGCGACTGGATGATGGTATCAACCGCCTTTTCCCCAACGCCGCGGACGGCAGTCAGGCCGAAGCGGATCTCGTGATGGTCGCCGCGTCCGCGGACGGGCGTGAAGTCTTTGCCGCTCAAATTAACGTCCGGCGGCAACACTTGCACACCGCGTCCGCCGCCGGGAAGCTGGACCTTGCTGCACTCGTCGATGTACTCGACGACTTTCTCCGTGTTCCCCGATTCGAAGGTCAGCAACGCGGCCATGTATTCGACCGGGTGGTACGTCTTCATGTACGCCGTCTGATACGCCACGACCGCGTAACGCGTGCTGTGACTCTTGTTAAAGCCATAACCGCCAAACTTCAGGATGAGAGCGAAAACTTCCTTCGCCACGTCCTCGCCCAGTCCGCGTTCCTTGGCCCCTTCGATGAACTGTGGCTTGAACTTGGCGATGACCGACTCTTTCTTCTTACTGATCGCCTTGATCAATCCGTAAGCCGCCCGCAGCGGAATGCCGCCAAGGCGGTTGAAGATGCGCATGACCTGCTCCTGGTAGACCATGATCCCGTAGGTTTCCTCCAGGATCTCGTCCATGAGCGGGTGAACCTTGGGCACCTTCTGCGTGCCGTGCTTGCGGGCGCAATAGTCAGGAATCAGCTCCATCGGCCCCGGCCGGTAGAGCGCGTTCGCGGCAATCAGGTCCTCCAGGCGGTCCGGCTTCATCTTGAGAAGCAGGTCCTGCATGCCGCCGGACTCGAATTGGAAGATGCCGCGTGTCTCCCCGCGGCGAAAGAGGTCGAGGACCTTCTGGTCGTCCAGCGGCACCGCCTCGATGTCGAGGTCGATGCCCTTCGTCTGCTTGACGAGGTCGAGTGACCGCTGCAACGTCGTCAGCGTGCGTAGGCCGAGAAAATCCATCTTCAATAGTCCGCACTTCTCGACGATCGGCCCTTCGTATTGGGTTAGGACGTTGCCGTCCTTATCGCGATACAACGGCACGAGTTCGTCGAGCGGTTGCTCGGCAATGACGAGCGCAGCCGCGTGACAGCCGGCGTTGCGGCAGAGGCCTTCGAGGCGGCGGGCGATGTCGATGACCTTCTTGACGTCCGGCTCGCGGTCGTACTTCTGGCGAAGTTCGGGCACTTTCTTCATCGCCTCGTCCAGCTTGATGCCGGGCGGCGCGATCGGGATCAGCCGCGTAATCTCGTCCACCTTCGCCAACGGCATCGCCAGCACGCGGCCGACGTCGCGCACCGCCGCCTTCGCTGCCAACGTACCAAAGGTGATAATCTGCGCGACGTGGCCATACTTGTCACGAACGTAATCGATGACCTTTGACCGGCCGTTCATGCAGATGTCAATATCGATATCCGGCATCTCCGCCCGATCCGGATCCATAAACCGCTCAAAGAGCAGATCATACCTCACCGGGTCGACGTTGCAGAGGCCGAGAAGGTAGCCGACCATTGTGCCGACACCACTTCCACGAGCACCAACCGGGATCCCCTGTTCACGAGCATAGTTACAGAAGTCCCAGACAATGAGGAAGTAACTACAGAAGCCCTTGCCTGCGATGACGCCGATCTCTTTTGCGAGGCGGTCGCGAACGTCTTGTGGAACGTTCGTCGTGCCGTACCGCCACTGCAGACCTTCTTCGCAGAGGTGACGCAAGTACGCCTCGTCCTGATCAAGCCCCGCCTTCTCTGCCGGTGCCGACTCGGGTCGATCGTTCCATTGGTTGCGCTCAGGTACCTTGTAGACGGGCGCGTACTGCTTGCCGAAGTCGAGTTCGACGTTGCAGAGGTCGGCAATCCGCTTCGTGTTCGCGTACGCGTCGCCGAAGCGGCCGATCGACTCCTTCATCTCGGCAGGGCTCTTGAGGTAGAGCTCCTTCGGGTAAATGAGCCGGCCTTCATCGTCGAAGAGTTTGCCCGTGCTGATACAACATAGGCAATTGTGAGCGAAGTGATCTTCCTTTTCCAGCCAGTGCACGTCATTGGTTCCGACGACGCCCACGCCGAGGCGGTCGGCAAGGTCCATCAGTTCCGGATTGACCTGGTCCTGCTCTACCAGACCGTTTCCTTGCACCTCGATGTAAAACTTCTCTTCGCCGAAGATGTCGGCGTACAGCTCTGCGATTTGCTTTGCCTTCTGTTTGTCGTGCTTCATGAAGGCTGACGCGACTTCGCCGCCGAGGCAGGCGCTGGTGCCGATCAGGCCGCCGCGAAACTCGCGGAGGATCTCTTTGTCAATCCGCGGCTTGTAGTAGAACCCCTCTTTGTAGCTCAGGCTTGAAAGCTTGAGAAGGTTGTGATACCCCTCGAGGTTCTCCGCAAGCAGGAGCAAGTGATACGCCGATTCGCCCGGCTTCGTCGTCCGATCGTCGCGGCGGGTCGGGGACACATACGCCTCCATGCCAAGGATCGGCTTGATGCCGGCGTCGACGCAGGTTTGGTAGTGCTCGATCAGGCCGAACAACGCGCCGTGATCGGTGATGGCGACGGCGTCCATGCCGTGCTCCCTGGTCCGCTTGACAAGGTCCTTCACACGGCAGGCGCCGTCGAGCATCGAGTAGTGCGTGTGAACGTGCAGATGGACGAACGGCTCCGCGGCTGACATCGCGGCATCGTACGAACCGCTTCCGTACGGCTGCCAGAAACGTCGGCAGCCGACAGGTCATCCACCGGCGGTGTGGGGGTACGCTTGGGCATGCCCGCCAGTGCCGACAACAAGACGCTCGCCGGCATGTTCGCCGACATGGCTCGCGTGCTCGACCTCAAAGGCGACGGCGGGTTCCGCGCTGTCAGCTTCCAGCGGGTCGCGCGCCTGCTTGAAGAGATGCCCGACGACGTCCGCCGGCTGCACGAGAAGGGCGGACGCAAGTCGATCGAGGCCGTGAAAGGCATCGGCAAGAGCAGCGCGACGATCATCATCGACCACCTGGAGCACGGTCGCAGCGTCGATCATGAAGAGTTGCTGGCGAGCGTGCCGGCCGGTGTGCTGGCGATGCTGGACATCCCGGGCATGGGGCCTAAGACGGTGCAGTCGGTCTGGCAGGAGAAGGGTGTGACGAGCATCGACGAGCTGGCCGCGGCCATCGGCGACGGGACGCTCGAAGGCATCAAGGGCTTGGGCCCGAAGAAGCTGCAGCAGATTCGCGACGGCATCGATCTGCTCGCCCGCGGCAACGAACGCCGCGGCATCGGCTCGGCAGCGAAGGTGGTTGCGACGCTGGGCGATCGGCTGCGCGAAGTCTCAGGCGTGCAGCGTGTCGAGCCGGCCGGCAGCTTCCGACGCGGCCGGGAGACGGTGGGCGATCTCGATTTTCTTGTCATGACGGAGTCGCCGCGGGAAACGCTGGAAGCCTTTGCTGCGTTTCCGGAGGTCGACAAAGTGCTAGTCAAAGGAGACGCAAAGTGCAGCATCGTCACGCACGACGGACTGCAATGCGATTGTCGCGTCGTGCCGGAGCAACATTACGGTGCAGCGTTGATGTACTTTACGGGCAGCAAGGAACACAACAAGCGTCTCCGCCAACTGGCGTTGGAGCGGGACCACACGCTGAACGACTGGGGCGTCTACGAGCGTTCGGCCTGGGAGAACCAGGAGCGGGCGGCGGGCGCGGTGCCGACGGCCAATGCCAAAGCATCAGCGACGGAGGAGGAAATCTACGGGTGGTTCGACCTGCCGTGGATTCCGCCGGAACTGCGGGAAGATCGGGGTGAAGTCGAGGCGGCGATTGAGGATCGGCTGCCGGAGCTGATCGAGGCGGATGACCTGCGAGGCGACTTGCACACGCACACGACCGCCAGCGACGGCACGGCGAGCATTCTCGAGATGGCGGAAGCGGCGAAGGCTCTCGGCTACAAGTTCCTCGCGATCACGGACCACTCGAAGTCGCAGGTACAAGCGTCTGGTCTCGACGCAGAACGACTACTGAAGCATGTGAAAGCCATACACGCCGCGAATGAGGAGGTGAAAGGAATCGACCTGCTCGCCGGAAGTGAGGTCGACATCCTCAGCGACGGCTCGCTCGACTATGACGACGACGTACTGGCGCAGCTGGACTGGGTCGTCGCAAGCCCGCATGTCGCGTTGCGGCAGGAGGCCAAGAAGGCGACAGACAGGATCCTGCGGGCGATCGACTCTCCGTACGTGAACGCAATCGGCCACCCGACCGGGCGGCTGATCAACAGGCGGGATGGCCTGCCGCTCGATATGGCGAAGGTGATCGAACGGGCGAAGGCGAGCGGTACGGCCCTCGAGATCAACGCGGCGTACCCGCGGCTCGATTTGAATGACGTTCACGCCCGCATGGCCGTAGAAGCCGGCTGTGTGCTGACGATCAACACCGACGCCCACACGACGCAGGGCCTGTCGGCAAATCGGCTCGGGCTGGCGGTCGCGCGGCGGGCGTGGGTGACGAAGAAGGACGTCCTGAACTGCCGAACGGCAGCGGCGATCCGGAAGTGGGTCGCCGCCAAGCGGTGACGCGTCAATCGACGACGAGCGTTGCCGGCTGATCCTTGGCGACCGGATTGCCGTCGCCGCGGAGGGCGAGCATGCGGTCGAGGCCCACCGTCGCCCACTTCCGCGTCGCTGCATCGACCCGCACCTCGTTCACGACCCGCCCGTCCGCGAGCTCGTCGAGCACGTACGCCAGGTGCGGCAGGTCGATGCGCGTCATCGTCGTGCACAGGCATTGGCATTCGCTGAGCACAAAGATCGTCTGCTCCGGGTGCTGCTTGGCGAGGCGATCGACGAGATGGACTTCCGTGCCGATCGCCCACGTCGTGCCGGGTTCGGCGGCACGGACCTGCTCGACGATGTAGGCCGTGCTGCCGGCGAGGTCGGCCTTGTCAACGACTTCGTTTTTGCACTCAGGGTGCACCAGCACCTTCACGTCCGGGTGCTTCTCGCGGGCCTGGTCGACGTGCTCCGGGCGGAAGAGGGCGTGCACGCTGCAGTGGCCCTTCCACAGGATAAAGGTCGCCCGCTCCAGATCCTCCGGCGAGTTGCCGCCCAGGTCCTTCCGCGGATCCCACAGCACCATGTCACGGTCGGCGTCGTAGCCCATCGCCGCGGCAGTGTTTCGGCCGAGGTGTTGGTCGGGGAAGAAGAGGACTTTCGTCGAAGTAGAAAGTTTGATTGTGGAATGTTGAGGTGCGGAATCGGAGGCTTCCGAATTCCGCATTCCTACTTCAGACTTCCGCAACGCCCACTCCAGGACCGTCCGCGCGTTCGACGACGTGCAGACCGCGCCGCCGTGCTCGCCGACGAAGGCCTTGATCGCAGCCGATGAGTTCATGTACGTCACGGGCACCACCGGCGGCGGATCTCCGAGCACGTCGGCCAGCTGCTCCCACGCCTCCTCCGTCTGGTCGATGTCGGCCATGTCCGCCATGCTGCAGCCGGCACCCATGTCCGGCAGGACGACGTTGACCCGCTCCGGCGTCAGGATGTCGGCGGTCTCGGCCATGAAATGGACCCCGCAGAAGACGACGTGCTCGACGCCTCGCAGGTCGGCCGCAAATCGGCTCAGCTCGAAGCTGTCGCCCTGCTTGTCGGCGAACTCGATGACGTCGTCCTGCTGATAGTGGTGCCCCAGGATCGCCAGCCGTTCGCCCAGCCGCTCCTTGGCAGCCCGGATGCGGTAGGCGAGCTCCGGATCGGTCAGCTCCGAGTACGGCGACGGAAGCGGCGGTTGCCAGGTGAGACCCATGAACCAATCGTTACGCCCGGCGAGCCCCGTCGGTGCAAAATCCGCCGACCACTTCACCCTGAACAACCACGGCCTAGACTGCCCACCCGGTCCGCCGCAAGGCGGGCCTCCGAGTGAGACAATCGAGTCATCGGCACGCCGGTGACGACCCTTTAGACGTCTGCCGCGGGGCTCTGCCAATGAGTCCGCACCTTCTTGCGAGAAGGAAGCTGCAGGCGACGAAGTCGCGTCACCGCGTGGTGCCGCGAAGCCCGTCCGACCCTGATGGAGCGGCCACCAGACCGGCAACACACGCCGGCTGCTCTGGACCCGACCGACCAATGACCCCGGCTTTGCTAGGCAAAAAGATCGGAATGACCCGCGTCTACGACGATGAGGGCCGGCAAGTGCCGGTGACTGTCGTCCAGGCGACGCCCAATGTCGTTACGCAGGTCAAGGCCGAGGACGGTCCCGACGGCTACTTCGCCGTCCAGCTCGGCTACCAGGATGCCAAGCCGAAGCACAGCACGTTCCCGCTCATCGGCCACGACGGTAAGGCCGGCACGGGACCCAAGCGGCACCACCGCGAGGTTCGACTTGCCGAGGCGAGCGAGACGGAGGTCGGCAGCACGGTCGACGTGACCATCTTCGAAGGCGTGCCCTACGTCGACGTCACCGGCACGAGCAAGGGCAAAGGCACGCAGGGCGTCATGAAGCGGTACAACTTCGGCGGCCAGCCGGCGACGCACGGCACGGAACGCAAGCACCGCTCGCCCGGCTCCATCGGCGGTCGGGCAACCAACCGCGGCTTCAATGGCCGGCCTAAGAAGGGCCTTCGCATGGGCGGGCGCATGGGCAACGAGACCGTCACCACGCAGAGCCATCCGGTCGTTAAGGTCGACAAGGACAACGGCCTGCTGCTGATTAAGGGCCCGCTGCCCGGGCCCAACGGCGGCCTGCTGTTCATCAAGAAGGCCAAGATCGCCCGTATCCGGGAGGGCAACTGATCATGATCGACGTCCCCGTCTACAACACCGCAGGCGACCAGGTCGACACGCTCCAGGTCGACGAAGCCCAATTCGGTGGCAACGTCCGCCCCGCGCTGCTCAAGCAGGCGCTGGTCATGTACCACGCCAACCAACGCCAGGGCACGGTCATGACCAAGGGCCGCAGCGACATCAAGGCCACCGGCAAGAAGATGTACAAGCAGAAGGGCACCGGCAACGCCCGCGCAGGCACCAAGACCGCCCCGCAGCGACGCGGCGGCGGCCACGCGACCCAGAAGCTCCCCAAGGATTGGTCGCAGGACATGCCCAAGAAGCAGCGTCGCCTCGCAGCCAAGAACGCGTTGCTTGCGAAGTTCCAGGACGGCACCGTCAAGGTTGTCGACGACTTCGTCCTGCCCGAGGTCAAGACCAAGCACGTCGCGGCGACCTTCAAGAACCTCGGCCTCGACAAGACGGTGCTCTTCGCACTGCCCAACGACTCCCAGCACAAGCAGAAGAACGACGACCTCTTCCGCGCCGGCCGCAACCTCGCCGGAGCCCGCTTCACGAGCGTGTCCCAGCTGAACGCGTGGGACGTGCTTCGCAACCGTGTTCTTCTTCTGACCCGTGACGGCTTTCAACAGCTCGTCAGCGCCGCCTGACCCCGTTCCTCGTACGACCCGCTATGGAACCGACACAGATCCTGGTCAAGCCGATCGTCACGGAGAAGACGACCTGGGCCGCCGGCCGGCACAACGCGTACACGTTCGAGGTCCACCCGGACGCGAGCAAATACACTGTCAAGTCGGCCGTTGAGTCGATCTACAACGTCAAGGTCGACTCCATTCGCACCATGGTCCGCAAGGGCAAGACCCGCAAGACGAAGTATGGCCCGACCAAGCGGAGCGACAAGAAGCGGGCCGTCGTTATTTTGAAGGGTGAGGATCGAATCGACCTGTTCTAGAGAAAGTCGGAAGTAGGAATGCAGAATGCGGCCGGATAAGTCGCGACCACGCCTTCTGACACTTCCTCATCCAGCATTTCTACTCCTCACTTTCACGCATCATGCCGATCAAGACCTACAACCCGACGAGCCCCGGCCGGCGTGATAGCAGCGTGATCGACTACAAGGCGGTCCTTACGCGGTCGAAGCCGGAGAAGAGCCTCTGCGAACGCCTCATCAAGACCGGCGGCCGCAACCACCACGGCAAGATCACCGCCAAGCACCG
>CAYQCT010000123.1:895-9618 GCA_964416015.1 uncultured Tepidisphaerales bacterium | reverse complement strand
CTATAAGCAGACCCCACCGCTGGTCAACGCCCTCAAGCCCATGGGCGAGTGGCAGACCTACGACATCATCTACACCGCCCCCCACTTCAGCAAGGGCGGCGTGCTGACCACCCCGGCCTACGTTACCGTCATGATGAACGGCGTGGTGGTCCAGAACCACTTCGAAATCAAGGGCCCTACCGAGTACATCGGCCTGCCTCACTACGTTCCCCACGGCGATGACGTGATCAGGCTGCAGGACCACAGCAACCTGGTCAGCTACCGCAACATCTGGGTGCGCGAATTGTAGCGGACGTGCGCGTCCTCGTTTGTCCGGACAAGTTCAAGGGAAGCCTGACGGCCGGGGAGGCTCGATCCAGACGTGCCCGCAGCACCACTTCGGCGACTTTCCCCGCTTCAAGTGGGACGCCATCGCCGACCACCTGCCGGCGGAACTGGCCGGGACGCGGTGCCTCGACATCGGCACCAATGCCGGCTTCTACGCGTTTGAGCTCGCCCGACGCGGCGGCGAGGTGTTGGCGATTGACGAGAACAGGCACTACCTCGAGCAGGCCGAGTTCGCGCGGGAGCGACTGGGCCTGCGGGACCGGGTCGAGCTGCGTCGAATGCAGGCCTACGACCTGCCGGGCCTGCAGGCGGGTGGCGACCGGTTCGGGTTGATCCTGTTCCTGGGCGTGTTTTATCACCTGCGGTATCCGCTGCTCGTGCTCGATGCCGTGGCCAAGCTGCTGGCGCCGGGCGGGTTGCTGGTCTTCCAGACGCTGACGATGCCGGGCGAGGCGGCGCGGGATCCGGAGGCGACGCGGGGGCTCGACTTCAGCCACCGCGGCGAGTTGGCGGCCGACGACTTCCCGAAGATGGCCTTCTTCGAGCACGGCTTCTGCGAGGATCCGACCAACTTCTGGGCCGCGAATCACGCCGGCTGCGAGGCGATGCTGCGGTCGGCGGGCCTGTCGATCGAGGCCCGGCCGGCGCACGAGTTCTATCTGTGCCGGGCCGACGCGGCCAAGCGGGCGGACCCGATGCGGCGGTTCATCGACAGCCAGTACGCGGCGGCGACGTCACGGTGACGCGACGCTCCGTCTCGGAGACGGCTTCGAGTTCCACGACCAGGTCCGGCGGCGGCAGGTCGTCGCCGGCACGTTCGGGCCACTCGATGACGACGACATCGCCGTTGGCCGCCTGCTCGACGATCTCATCGATGCCGGCAGAGGCGAGGCCGGTGCCGTCGAGGCGGTAGAGGTCGACGTGCCAACACCGTCGGTCGCCGGGCAGGTCGTAGCTCTGGGCGATGACGTAGGTGGGCGAGTTGACGAGGCGCTGGTCGCCGCCGAGGCCGCGGACGAAGCCGCGGGTGAAGGCGGTCTTGCCCGCGCCCAGGCCGCCGCGGAGCAGGACGAGGCCGCCGGTACGCAAGTTGCGGGCGAGATCTGCCGCGAACTCCTGCGTTTCTTCGACGGACTGACAGAGCTTGGCCACGAGGCACGACCGTAAGGGAGAGCGATCGACGCAGTCGATGTCTGCGGTGGGTTGCCCGGACATCGCGTTCCGCGATCGCTCTCCCTTACGGTCGTGCCTCGTGGCGAAAATCGTCCGCCGCGCTGAGAACATGCTCGAAACCGGCGGCTTGCAGAGGTTGATCGACATCGCCCTCGCGAAGTCGCACGCCGCCGTCGGTCACCGTCCCGATCCGCGTCCAGCCGGCCGGCATCGCGTCGGCGGCCGCGAGGAGCTCGTAGTCCTCGCCGTCGTGCAACGCGTGCCAGAGCGGCGACTTGCTAGACGTCGCCGCGAGCCGACGGGCGTCATCGTGGATCGGCAGCAGGTCGGCCTCGACGACGGCCCCACGCCCGTCGAGCAGCCGCGGCAAGTCTCGGCTGAGGCCGTCGCTGAGGTCCATCATCGCTGATAGGTTCGTCGCCTCGCCCGCCGCCTGTCGGGCCATCGTCAGCCGCGGCTCGAACGTCAGGTGCCGCCCCAGGATGGACCCGCCGAGCGGGCCGCTGACGAACAGGCCTTGGCCGACCTTCGCGCCGCCGCGTGGCACCGGTCGATCGGCTTCGCCCAGGACGGCGACGACGATTGCGGTCGGCCCGTCCCAGACGGAAAAGTCGCCGCCGACGACGTGGCACCCGGCCGCCTCCGCCGCCTCGGCGGCCCCTTCGTACACCCGCCGCGGCAGGTCGGGCGTCGCCTGTCGCGACGCCGTGATCGACAGCAGCAGGCCCGTCGGCGTTCCCGCCATTGCGGCGACGTCCGACAGATTCCGATTCACCGCCTTCCGCCCCGCCGCTTCGGGCGGACACGTCGCCGCGTCGTAATGCACGCCCGCCAAACAAGCATCGATGCCGCTCAACAGCTTCCCCTTAGCCGCCGGCAGCACCGCCAGATCATCACCGACGTGCGGGTTGCGGCCGCGAAGCCAAGTGTGAAACTCGTCTTCGCGGCCGAGCAACGAAATGAGGTTACGGTCGGCTCGCGACAGACAAGTCTTTGCCAGATGCGCGAACGCGACAAGCCAGCCGATAACGCCGCCGAAGCCTGCAGGAGCGCCCGGATTCGTCGGGACGACCCGAAGCAACAGGGCGCGTCGCTACGATCGTCGCAGGCCTCGTCGCCCTCCGCTGCCTTGTCCGCCGTCGCACGATCCTGATGCCCGTCGACCGCGAATCCCGCCCCGCCGCCCGAACGCCGACGCTCGTCGTCGTCGAGCCGCTGCCCGCCGGCGTCTCGCCCGAGGATGCCCCGCGTTTCCGCCTCAAGCGGCCGATCAACCTCGTCGGCTCGCGACGCTCCGCCCTGCTGCACATCAGCAGCCGCAGCGTCAGCCGCGCCCACTGCCTCGTCTGTGTCACGTCGGTCGGCATCTTCGTCCGCGACCTGCTCAGTCGGACCGGCACGAAGGTCAACGGCGAGCCGGTCCGCGAGGCCGACGTCGTCGACGGCGATCTATTGACGTTCGGCAAGTACACGTTCCGCCTCGAAGCCGGCGAATCCACCGCGCGCGACGACGGGCCGATCGAGCGGTTGCAGCTCGATGTCGAAGCCGCCGGCGAAGCTCCGACGCACCTCGACCTTCAGGAAGCCGGCCGTGTGGTCCTGATCGGCCAACGGCCCGGCAGCGACGTCGAACTCGACCCGGCAGACCCGGATGTCAGCACGGCCCACCTCGCCCTGGTCCGCCTGCCCGGCCTGCCGAACCTGCCCACCGGCTGGGCCGCGACAGAACTTGGCGGGAAACCGACGTCGCTCGACGGGACCACGCTTCGCGGCGCGCAGCCGCTGTCGATCGGTGCCGAACTCACCGCCGGCGAGACGACGCTGCGGCTCTCGCCGGCACCGCCCGACGAGGGATTGGCAGCCGACGACGGCGACGACCTGCTCGCCGACAGCGGCGTCTTCCCGGCGGAAGACTCGGCTGCGATCGAGCTGGACGAGACGGACGACGTGCTCGCCGATTCGGGTGCCTTCGACGCCATCACGCCCGAAGGCCCTGCCGAGCCGGCGACGACGGCCGTCGAGGCCGGGCTGCCGGAGGACGAGGCGGCCGAGGTCGAGCGCCAGGTAGAGCCGGCAGCGGAAGCCAACATTGACGACGACGATTGGATCGAGCTCGAAGACGAGCCGGTGGACGAGTCCGCGGCCGCGGAGGAGCAGCCGGACGAGGTCCTTGACGAGGCACCGGTCGACCCGGCTCAGCCCGTCGTTGCCGCGGCAGAGCCTGCTGTCGTCGAGGACGAGCCTGCTGTCGTCGAGGACGAGCCTGCTGTCGTCGAGGACGAGCCGGCGACGGACGAGATAGCGCCGGAGAACCTTGTCGGGGCCGACGTTCTCGCCGACGCCGATCGGCCGCACGATCCGGCCGAGGCCTTCGTTGGCGAAGAGCCAGCACCAGCAGACGAAGCCGTCGAGGCGGAAGAGCCGATCGTCATCGACGAGGAATCGGACGAGGTCGAGCTGGTACCGGCCGAGGAAGAGCCGGCCGCGGAGGTTGAGGTTGAAGAGCCGGAAAGGCCCGTCGAGGCGGCTTACGAAGAGCCGGTTGCCGAGGCCGAGCCGGATCTGGCGGCCGAGGAAGAGCCGGTCGAGCCGGTCGTGGAGGCCGCTGATGCGACGGACGAGGAGGCCGAAGCGGCGGCCGAGGAAGAGGTCGAGCCGATCGGCGTCGGAGTCTTCGGCCAGGACGCGGCCGATGATCTCGCGGCGGTCGACGAGACGCTGGACCTGTCGCAGACCGACTTCTCCTCGCCGACCGACGAGCAGCCGGCGGAGGAACCTGTGCCAGCTTTGCCGCGGGCCAAGGGTGCGCGGCGGCGGCGGCCGGCGGATGCGGAGCTGATCGAGCCGCCGCCGGCAGATCCGGCCGAACGCGCCGCCGCCGAGGAAGTGGCCGCGACGCTCGCCCGGCTCGCCGAAGAGACGCCGCCCGCGCCCGTCGAAGCACCGCCGCAAGCTACCTCGCCCAAGCCGCCGGTGCCGCTCCAGCCGCCGCCGGTCCCGCCGACGCCGATCGTCCTCGACAGCTTCGGCTCGCTGCCGACGATCGACCTCCAGGCCGACAGTGGCATCCAGCAGGAGTTCGCCCACGCCCGCGTCGCCACGCCCGCCTTTCAGCCGCCGGTCAAGGAACTGCCGACGCAGAAAGCCGCGCCGGTCGAGGAGGCGGCGCCTGTCGAGGAAGTCGCGTCGGTCGAGGAGGCCGCGCCGGTCGAGGAAGTCTCGCCAGTCGAGGAAGTCTCGCCCGACGCCGACGCTCCGCGGGTTGTCGACACGCCGCCGCAGCGGAAGGAACCGCCGCCGCGTGTCGTCGGGTTCGGGTCCGAAGAGCAGCCGCCCGTCGCCGAGGTCGACACCGATGACACCCGCCCTGCTGCGCCCGTCTTCAGCGGGACCGCCTTCGGCGACACGACGCCGGCCGCGCAAACCACCGGCGACACGCCGGAACCCGTCCTCGACCCGTCATCCGTCATCCCCGAAACCAGCGGCCTGGTCGGCAGCGTCGACTACTTCCTCGATCCGCCGCAGGATCCGCTGCTTGACGAATCGTCGGCACCGCAACCGCCGGCGGAGGACGAAGAGCGACCGTCGCACGATGGTGCCGGCGAGGCGTCCGGGCTCTTTCTGCAGACCGTTCGCGAAGGCGTGCGTCGCGGCCTGCTCGGCGATCACGACGAGCAGGAGCCGTATCAAACCAACGGCTCTACCAACGGTTACGCCGGCGAGTCGCACGGCAACTACGGCGAGCTTGATCCCTCCGAAGACCTTGGCGGTACGGCCGTCGCGACCGAAGCCGCGCCGCCACGTCGGCGTCGCCCGGCCACGCCGCCGAGTCGTCGTCGGCGGCCGCGGCTGGATGCGGTGCAGGCCGAAGCCGTCGATCTTGTTCCGCGTCGCTCGCGGCTCGTGCTTGCCGCGACCGTGTTCGGCGCGACGCTGGCGGCGATGGTGGTCGCCTGGGCCGGCGTCCTGTTACTGGCGGCACCGGAGACGATCGTCTCGATGGAGCTTCGTCACGCCCTGCCTGCCGACGCGGACGTGCGTCGTCTCGCCGCCGCCGAAGCCCGGCGGTTGGACGAAGTCGAGGACGCGCAGGTCCGCCAGGAGGCCGCGGAGATTCTCGACCGTCGCCGGCCGGACGTCGATGCCGATTGGCTACGCCGCGAGGGCGACTTGCCTTCGGCACGTTTCGCCGCCGATCAGCCGGGCGTGCTGGTTGTCCGCGGGCGGGACACCGACGCCGTCGCCGAGCGAGCGCGGTTGAAGGCGCTGGGCGACGCCTTGGCCGCGCGGGATGCCGACGCAGCGGCGCGGGCGGCGGAGCTTGCGACACTCGCGACGCAGCGGCAGCAAACGATCAACGACCTGACCCGCCGCCGCGAGCGGGCGACGGCGACGCTAAACCTGCTCCGCAACGAACAACTTGCCGCCTCGACCGGCGCTTCGCCCGCCGTGACCGCCGACGCCCGCGACCTGCGGCAGCTCGTTGAGGCTGCAGAGCGTGTCGCAGCCGCTGCGACGCAGGACCTCGACGCGGCCCGGACGGCACTCGCCGCGGCAATGGCACTGACGGGCGACGTCGGCGTGGACGGCGAGCCGGACGTGGAACTCGCCTCGCTTCGCCGGCAGCTCACGCGACTCGAAGCGTCCGGAACCGATGATGCGTCGGCGGCGGAACGTGTGGCGGAAGTTCGTCGGCAGATCGAGCGGCGTGAGGCGGAGCTCGAGGGCGAACGCGTCGGCCTGCAACAGCAGCGTCGCCGCGAAGCCGCCGCCGCCGAAGTCGCCGCACAGCGGGCGGACCTGCGTCTGCGTGACGCCCGCGAGAACGCCGCCCTCGCCGAGTCCGCCCAGGCCGACGAACAGCGTCGTCGGCAGCAGATGTCGGAGCTGAACGAGGAGCTGGACGAGATCGTGACGCAGCTCCGCGAGCTCCGCGTCGCCGCGTCCTCTTCGCAAGAAGAAGCCAGCGGCCTGATCTACGCCCAGCCGCCGACGCCGGAGGATTTCGAAGAGCAACGCCTCGAGGACGATCGCCCGCGGCTGACGGTCTACGCCTTTGTACTCTGCGGCGCGGTCGGCCTTCTCTCGTTCTACCTCGTCCTCCGCCGCGAGCAGCTCTGAGGCGGAGCAACCGGCGGCAAGACGTCGTCCCGTTCTCGAGACCTGCCAAAGCCTCGAGACCTGCCAAAGCCTCGAGACCTGCCAAAGCCTTGAGACCTGCCAAAGCAAAAGCCCCCGGCCGAGGTGGCCGAGGGCGTTGCGTCTTGCGAGGCGTTGCCGGTGGGGCGTTGTCCTCAGCGAGGCGGACGGGGATCGAACCCGCAACCTCCGGATCGACAGTCCGGTGCTCTAACCAATTGAGCTACCGCCCCGTGTCTCGCGTTGCTCCGACGGCCGCGGGGGCGGTCGCCGGGGGGCGAGCACGATAGGACGGCGTGCCCGACAGTCAAGGAGACGCAGCGTCCGCCGCGACTCGGGCCGTCTGTCCTTTGTGAGCCGTGACGAGATCCTCGACCGCCTCGGTGAGGGCCTGGTCACTTTCGTCCATTACGACCGCCCAGATCGGCAGGTCACGGCGGTCGACGAAGCCGCGTTGCTCCGCCAGCCGCGTCAGCGCGAAGGACTGCGACGTGTCGGTCACGATCAGCACCACCAGCGTGGGCGCGGCGTCGGGCAGGTCGAACACGTCCGCCAGCGTCGACCCGGGCGTGGCCGTCGCGGGCGAGGGACGGGCGGCGAAGGTCAGTTCGGCTGCGGCGGCGCCGGCCTCGTCGCCGCCTTCCTGCCAGCGGACGCCGCGGCTGCCGAGCGGGAGCACAGCGTGCTGTCGTTCGTCGCCGAGGCTGGCGATCGAGCGTCGCAGCAGATTGCCCAAGCGTCCGCGTCGATCCGCGTCGGCAGGCACCTGCACGAGGTAGAGCACACGCTCCGCCTGTGCCGCCGGCAAAATGAGGTCCGCCAGGCGTGGCTTCGCCGTCGGCATCGGTCGCGCCAGCAGCTTCGCCGCTGCCTCACCGCCCGCGGTCAGCGTCCGCCGGACCCGCTCCACGGGCGGCGTCGGCTCGTCGAAAGCCAGGCGAAACCCCACGTCTCGCCAGCCACGATCCGGATCCGCGACCGGATGCGGCAGTCGCACCGCCCACGCCGGCGGGCTCAACGCGGACCCGCCGATGACACCGACCGTGCCCGAGCCGTCACGGACGACCCACTCGGCGACGTTGCCGACAAGATCGACGAAGCGGCCGTCTTCGCTGACGGAAGGCCGGATGGCCGGTTCGTTGTCGTCGTAGCCGCCGCGGAACTCGTGCTCGCGTCCGGGCAGAGGCAGCGCCGGGTCGTCCGTGTCGAACCGCCCGCCATCGTCGCCGCCGGCTCGAACGAAGCTGGCGTCGGCGGTGTTGGCTGGCACGACACGCTGCCCGGCGCGGCTGCCGGCTTCGGCACGAATCCACTCCTGCACCGTCGGCACGCGGCAGCCGAGCGTCGTCGCAAGTCGACCGGCGGCAGCGAAGGAGACGTCGGTCGCGGGGCCGGTTTTGTCGGCATCGAACAACGCCGCCGGCAGCTCCGTCGTGAGCAGGAATGTCGTCGCCGCGAAGCCGGTCTCACCGGGGAGTCGGCGGAATTGCAACGCGGGACGCTGCGGATTCGCGGAGACGAAGTGGCGAAGGTCCGGGTCCTGCGTCGGCTGCGATGACCATCCAGCTGCGGCCGGCCCGACCGCCGCCGGCGAGGGCCAGGAGGCGACGTCGCGCGCGGCGAGTTCAACCCGCGGATCGTTTGCCTTCGCCGCAAGGGATGCCGCGGCCCGCAGCTGATCCGCGTCGTCCCCCGCGACGGCTTCGAGCAACGCAAGCCGCCAGCGAAACGCGGGCGACGTCTCGGCCGGTAGATTCGTCTGTCTTTGTAAGCTCGCCAAGGCCGGCAGCACGCGGTCGAGCAACGCCTCGGCCGGCACCGTCGCCAACGCCCGGTCGGCAATCACCGGCCAGGTGCGCACCCGCGACGCGGCCGCGGGCACGGCGGCGAGCGACGCGACGGCTTCGGCCTCCGCCGCGAGATCGTCTGCGTTCGTGCCCCACGTTTCGTCCTCGCCGAGCCGTCGGAACGCGGCGACGCGGGTTGCAAGCCAAACGGCGTCGGCGTCGAGCACGACCGCCTGCAGGTCGTCACGCTCGAAAGCTTGCGTCGCCGCGACCGCTTCGACACCGGCCGCCGCGGGC
>CAYQCT010000123.1:0-873 GCA_964416015.1 uncultured Tepidisphaerales bacterium | reverse complement strand
GTCTCCAGATGCTGCCGCGTCTCGGTGAATGCCGTCGCGGCATCGTCGGGCGTGGCCGGCGCGTCGGCGGGCGAGGTGGCCCAGGCGTTGAGCCGGCTGATGACGCCCTGCCGCGTCCGCCAGTAGAGGACGCGTTGCTCGCCGACCGCGGCGTTGACCGCCGACGCGACGCCGGGCAGGCTGCGACGACTCGCCGCGATGTCCGGTGCGGCCGGTTCCGCGGCGAGGCCGACGTCGACCAGCTCACGCACCGCGGCGGCGGCCAGGCGAACCCGCGGCTCGGCCAAGGCAAATCGCTGCCGGCCCGTCTCGCCGGCCGTTTCCGCCCAGATCGCGACCGCCCGCTCGAAGGCGAAGAACGCCCGCGCCACGTCCTCGCCCGCCTCGGCCAGCGTCGGCGGACGCGTCGCATCCCGCAGGAACGGCGACAGCTCGTCCCACAACTCACTCGCCCGCGCCGCGAGCTCGTCGGCGCGTGTCGCGAGACGCGCGGTCGTTCGAATATGCGTCGGCTCGTGCTCCAGCCAGCCAACGAGGTCGCGAAGGATCGGGTCGTCGGTCGTTTGCAGCGGCAGAACGGCGGCGTCGGTAACGGCCTGGGCGCGGGCGGCTTCCTCTGCGAGTGCGGCGGCACGGGCCGCGTCGTCGTCCCGACCGCCGGCGGCAAGGTCGCCGGCGAGGCCGTCGAGGCGACGTGTCACCGAAGCGGCTCGATCCGACGCGGCTGTGGCGGCGGCGACCACGGCCGCATCGGCGGCGGCGAAGGGCGCGACCTGTTCCCGCCAAACCGCGGCGTCCGTCGGGCGTTGCAAATCGTTCGACGCCCGCGCGTCCGCCAGCCGCGTCGGCCGCACGTCGAGCGCCTGCACGTCC
>CAYQCT010000122.1:0-9667 GCA_964416015.1 uncultured Tepidisphaerales bacterium | reverse complement strand
CCACCGTCACCTTCCAGGACCTCGACGGCACCGGCAACCAAGTCAACTTCTTCGCAAACGGCGGCGACAGCGTACTCGGCGGAGGTGGCACCCTCGTTGCCAAGGTCAACGGCAACGGCACCTACCGCCCAGGCAACTCCGACAGCACCGTCGGCACGCTCGACATCGACACCGACGGAGACAGCAGCACCATCAACGGCGCTCGCCTCGAAGTCGACCTGTTCGACCAGAACCTGAACGACGTCCTGGCCTTCAGCGACGGCTTGAACGCCAATAACCTTGACGTCGCCGTCGACGTAGCCGGCGGCTTCCTGCCGAACCCCGGCGACGAGTTCGAGGTTCTCGTCGCCGACGGCGGGCTCAACGGTTCCTACGACGTCTTCCAAGACGCCGGTCTGCCGGGTCTTGCCTTCACGCAGATCGTTGACAGCGACTCGCTGACCATCGTCGCCGACAACCTGCTGCCGGCCGACTTCAACTACGACGGCGTCGTCAACCTCGCCGACTTCGGCATCCTCCGCGGCGGGTTCGGCGACAACGCCGACTTCGTCAACGGCGACGCCAACCAGGACGGCGTCATCAACCTCGCCGACTTCGGCCTGCTGCGGGCGAACTTCGGAACCTCAGTCTTCAACATCTCCCTCGCCGATGATGCGACCTTCGACCCAACGGCCTCGGCCAACCCGCTCGCCTACGGCTTCGACGCCGACATCCGAACCGGCGACAACCTCGCCCTCCTCGACGCCTGGGCCGCCGCAGTCGTGCCCGAGCCCGGTGTCGCCACCCTCGGCCTCGCACTCGCCGGCGGCCTCGTCCGCCGGCGTCGGTGATCGCTTGCGATCATAACACGTTACGTCCGTTTCGCGACGTATCTCGAGAAGGAAGGCCCACGGGTTCCGCCCGTGGGCTCTTTCGTCGATACGCTCACTTTGCCTCATAAGGCCGAAACTTCTCCACCGTCCCCTGCTCCTCACTGACCAGCACCGCCCGGTGCGGCCCTAGCCGGTTCGCGACCGGCGAATCCGCCAGCGTCGCCGAATCGTCCGCGGACATCTGGAACAGCACCCGGCCGTCGAACTCTCGCAAATCTTCCCGAGAAAGCCGCCGCTGCAACGTCGCCGCCCCGTCGGCCGAGGCAATGACGTGCACGCCCTCGACCGGCCCATCGCGGAGCACCAGCGACATCGCCTCCGACGCGGACCGCGTCGCCGGCGCCTCGTCTGCCGGCTCTCCCAGAGCCGCCGCAAAACCGCCGCCGAAGCTGCCGCCGCTGGTGCTTCCGTCGAGCTGGCGGAAACGCTCGATCTTGTGCATAACGACGAACACCGGCGGCCCGCCTTCGCCGCTGTCCCGACGCCGCTCGACCTCGTCTGCCGCATCCGCCAAGGCGTCGGCAAATGATCGATAGTCTGCATATTCCGCCTCGGACCCGACCGACTCCGCCGCCCGACGAAGAGTGCCGGCCGATTCCGCGTCGGCCGGCGTGCCGTCGAGGACGAGGAAGCGGACGCCCGCGTCGCCCGTCGCCGCCAGGCTCTCGATCGCCGCCGCCAGCGTCGCCGTCGCCGCGTCCTCGCGTTGCCCGACCACGAGCAGGTTCGACCCCGCCTGCCGCCGGAACGTCCAATGCGTCGGCGGGGCAATGGCGACGGGCGCCCCGAGGTACGTCGTGTTCGCCCGCGTGACGTCGCCCGCCTTGGCCGCGACGAGCTCTTCGTTCTCCGCCAGATCCGCCGGAGCATTGCCCTCAAACACGACCGGCCGCGGATATGTCCTGCCCGACTCCGTCAGCCGCTCCTCGACCCGTCCGAGCAGGCGACTGCGATCCGCGTCCGACAGCCACGCGACCTGGAACGGACTGTTGCCCTCGACCGCCCCACCGGCGTCGTTGTAGATCGCCTCGCCCGGCCGCGTCAGCAACCGGGCCGCCGCATTCGCCTCGCCCAGCACGAGCCGGCTGTCCGTCTCGCTCATCTGCAACGCAACGCGAACCGCGATCTGCCCGAGCGTCGCCCGCGTCAGACTGCCCGCTCCGCCGACAGTCTGACTGCCGAGAACCGCATGAGCCGATCGATCAGCGACGCCGCCTCCTGAGCAATGCCGTCGTCTTCGGCGAAAAGCTCCTGAAACTCGTCGATGACCAGTACGATCCGCGGCATCACCTCGTCCGGACGACGCTCGCGAAAGCCGGCGACGTCCTGTGCCCCGGCCAGCCGGAACGCCTCGCCCCGCCGGCCAAGCTCCGCGTCAAGCCGCCGCAACACGCTCAGCCCGAACTCGCGATCACTCTCCACCGCCACCGCCCGCACCTGCGGCAGCTTCGCCTCTGCATACGCCTTGAACTCGACGCCCCGCTTGAAGTCGATCAGGTAAATCTCGACCTGGTCCGGCCCGTACCAGAGACAGAGGTTCGAAACGTATACGTTCAGAAGTGTGCTTTTCCCCGAGCCCGTCTTGCCACCGACCAGGGCATGCTGAGCGACGCCGCGACCGAGCCGAAACTCCTGCTGCCGCCCGGCTCCGGCACGACCGACCGGCACGCTCAGGTCGCGGCCGCTGTCTCGCGACCACGCCTCGCCCGCGGCCGGCGTGAGCGGATCGACGGAGACCTCCACACGCTTCGCGTCGCGGGCGAGGGATCCGACTTTATGAGCGAGATCGCTCGTATCGGCATCCGTTAGCTCCGGGTCGAGTCGTAGCGGAACGCGGCCGAGCTGTTCGTCCTGCCAGCGGACGCCGTCGGTCACGTCGATCGTGACGCAGCTGTGCGAAAGATCCTCCAGGTGAGCCGCACTCGCCGATCCGCCAGCGGCGGGTTGACGAACGTCGACGGCGGCGAGAACGAATACGCCACACCGCGGCCCGCTCGCGGCGATGCCCGCCAAGCGACGCAGCGACTCTTCGCCGAACCCGCTCGGCAGGTCCGCGGCAACGACGAACCGGTACGGCTCCGCCAGCTCACCGGCCGCGGCGTTGTATGCGTCGACGTCGGCATATTGATTCCGCAGGTACGTCTGGATGACCGTGCCCATGTGCTCCGTCAGGTCGCCGAGCCGCCGCGTCACGTCCTCCGGCTCGACGAGCACGCGGCCGCCGACCAAAGCGTCGTCGTAGTCGGCCAGGTGCATGAAGCCGGCGAAAGTTTCGCCGAGACCGACGGCGTCGATGAACGTGAAGCGAGCCTTTCCCGGATCCATCGCCTCGAGCAGTCGGGCCGCCGTTCGGCGGAGCAGTGCGATCGCTGCGTCACGGGTCGTGCCGTCGTGCCGCACGACAAGCCCGCCGCAGCTCGCCAGCGACAGCCTTGCCTCGACGGGATCGACGTCGCCCGGCATCTCCAGCTCGCCGATCCGTACCGAACGTCCGCGGATCGGTCGACGAAGCATATGCTCGATACCGCTCCTTTCTTCGTCGAGCGTGTCCGCCGCCGCCTCCTTCGCCGCCAGCTCGTCGGCGGCTTGTGACGCGACTTGATCATAAGCGGCGTTTGCCGGATCGACCGCCGCGGCCTTCGTCGCGTCGGCCGTTGCGACGGCCGATTCATACGATCGTTTCGCGTCATCTTCCGCTGCTTTATGTTCCGCATCGATCGTATCCTGTCGCTGCCTGACCTTCGTCTCGACCTGCCGGAGCTGCTCGTCGCGGTCTTGATCGATCTTCGCGATTCGCGGCCCGTGCTCGGCCTCGGCGGCGGCGACGTCGGCGGCGGCGGTGGCTCGGGCCGCGTCCGTTTCGCGGACATGCCGCTCGGCCTCGCGTTCGCGTTGCTGCTCGATGCTGAGCCTCGCGGTCGCGGCGGCATTGTGAACCTGCTGAAGCTGCTCACCGGCCTGAGTCGTCCCCATTTTCCTGAGAAAGTAGCCAAGAGCAACCGCCAGTACGACCGCGACGCCCGCCCCAACGCCGGCGGCCGTTTCGCGATGCTCCGGCGAACCGAGCCATCCCGCCGCCGCCCCGCCCCCTGCGAGGAGCACGAGGACGACCCACGGCGTCGCCCCGACGAACAGCCGCGGGAGTCGAAGACGCCGCAACGCCTCAATCGCTTCGTTCACCGCGGCGATCGCAGAATCAACCGCCTCCGGCGACGCCGCTTCGTCGGTCTGCGGCGTTTCGCGAACGCCGTACTGCCGGGCCAGATCGTCCGCGTTCCGCACCTGCGTCGCGACGTGCTCGCTCGCGTCCGCCGCGGCCTTCTCGGCCTGGTTTTGCTCTTCTTCAATGCGGGCCAGGTCCGCATTGCAAGTGACCTGGGCGAGCCATTCGGCGTCGTGCCGATCCTTCTCGGCCGTCCGCGTCGCCCGCTTGTGTAGCTCGGCGACCTGCTTCGCGGCGGAGGCGTTTTCCTTCGAAAGCCGAGAAAGTCGCTCGTCCCGACGCTGCGTCGCCGCGGCAACTGCTTCTTCGCGAACCTCTTCGGCGGCGGCGACTTCCTTCTCGTAGCGACCCTTGGCGGCGGCGTGGATGCGGTCGCGATCCCGCCGGGCAGCCCGCAGGACGGTGTCCTGTTCTTCCTTCGCCGCGGCCCGCTCGGCGGGCACCTGCTCGGCGAGATCGAGCACACGCCCGACGCCACGGCGGAAGTCTTGGAAGGAGATCGGGCCGTCGTCCGGCGTCGTTTGCATCGGCATCAGTTTATGATCGATTGTGAACCATTATCGCTCGGCACAGTCCCGCTTGGCCGCGGCAACGGCGTGCCGCAGGTGGCTGATCGACTCGCCCGCCCGGTGACTCGCCGCGGCCAGCGGATCGAGCAGCTCGGCCGCGACCGCCCGGGCCCGTTCGTCCCGCCAGCTTTCGGCCGTCCGCTGCCACGCCATCGCGAGCTCCCGCACCGCCCGGTCCAGCCGGGCCTCGCCTTCCTGCAGACTCATGCTTCCTCCTTCGGAGCCACGTCATCCTTCGGCCAGGCAACGCGGTCGAGCGGGTCAACGAGCCGCGTGACTACGCCGCCTTCGACCAGGACGAGCCAGCCGATCGGCAGTCGCGAAATCGGCTCAAAGCCGGGCGAAACTCCCAAAGTACGAGCGGTCGTCGTTGTCGCCAGCGGCGTCGGCGTCGCCTCGGCCAATGCGGGTCCGACGTGCCAGGCGGCGTCGCTGTCGTCGGCGGCGTCGACACGCTCTATATAGAAGGTGTCGCCCGACTCGATCGCGAGCGTGATCCACTCGTACCGCCCCGGCGGCGGAGCATCCTCGGCACGGGCGGCGGCGACGTGACCCGCCTCGGCGGGAACGCGAATCGACGGCGGCCGGCCCTCGCCCGATGCACCGCGTCGACTCGCACTGCCCGGCGTCCGCGTTCGCAGGATCGGGATCATTGCGAGGTCGCCCGTCGCCGGCGAAGCTGTTCGAGCCGCCGACGCCGGGGCGGCCGGTCGCGTCGCGGCCGAGTGCTCCGGCCGGAGCTGTGCGTATTGCCGCAGCATCTCGGCGACCTGCACGAGATCGTCCTCGGCCCGCGGCACGGCCGACTCGAGCAGGTTTCGCAAAGCGGCCGATCCTCCGCGAAAATCGTCGATCTGATGCCGAACCCGTTGGGCGTGGCGACGTGTCGCGGCGTCTGCTTCTTCGCATTCTTCGAGGCGTCGCTCGCACCGGCGGACCTCCTGCAACTCGTCGACGGCGGAGCTGCGGGCACCGGTCGAGTCCTTGAACAGCGACTTTTGCCGGTACGCGTCCTTGGCCCGCGAGAGGGATTCGGTCGCGGCCCGCTTGGCGGTCTTCCAGTGGGCCGGGGCCTCGGTCTCGAGCCAGGCGAGGCACCGGCGGGCGTCGGCCTCGGCGTCTTCGAGGGCGGCCCCGACGGTCTCGGCGTACGTTCGCAGCGACCGGCGGAACCGGTCGACCGCTTCGAAATCACGTACGTCCGCACCGGGCACGCCGCGACAGTAGCGGATCGAATCTACCGCTGTTTGAGGTAGTCCTCGGCGGCCTGGGCCTTCTTGTTGAGGAAGCTGACGTGTTGTTCGCTTTCCTCGGCGAAGCGGGCGAGCGTGCCGACGGCCTCGCGAAAGCTTTCGGCGAAGCGTCGTTGCTCCTGGTCTCGCCAGGTCGATTCGAGGGCCCGCAACTTGCCGCCGATGCCGCCGACGAGTTGTTCGAGGTCGCGGTTGAAACGGGCAAGATCCTTCGCAAAACGCCGAAGTTCCGCGGGGTCGACGATCGCCTGGGCCATGGTGCATGGTACGAACGTCGCTCACGCCGTGGCCTCGTCTTCCTGCAGGAGCGTCGCGATGGCGGCCTGCATGAGTCGGCTCTGCGGCGGCGGCTTGGCGGTGAGCAGGCGGAGCATTTGCGGGTCGTCGGCGTGCCTGGCAAGGACGCGATCGACCAGCTCCGCTAAGCGGCCGACCGGAAGATCGGCGACGGCGGCGGCACTCGCCTGTCGATCCGCGGCGGCGGCGGCGGCCTCCGATTGACGACGCTCTTTCTCCTGTTTCTCCCAATCGCTCGCCTGTCTCCGGGACCGGCTGCGGTCGAGACGTTCGGGACTGGCGGCTCCGCGTTGCAGCGACCAGCGGACGAGGCCGGCCGGCGAACGCGGGCCTTCGTCGCCGCCGATGCGTCGGGCTTCGGCGACGGCGGCGAGGATGCGTTGCTCGCTGTGGGCGACGAGCAGCGACCGGGCGTCGTCGCTACTGACGCCGAGGCTGCGAAGGGCTCGCAGAGCCGCGTGTTCGTCCGGCGGCGACTGCTCCGGCAAGGCCGCGGCGGCGGTGCGGTCGGCGTTGGCGGTGAGCTGTTCGAGTGGCGGAAGCAAGTCCGCCAGCGAGGCGAAGCTGGAACGCATGGCAGGGTCTCTCACGTCGTTGGCGGTGGAATCTTCAGGAAACGCTTGCGAACTCTCGTCTGGCTCTACAGCGGTGATCGGCGAATCCCGGCTCGGATCCTCGCTCTCCCCATTCTCCCCCACCTCCACCTCCCCCACCTCCCCCACCTCCGGCCCTTCTGAGGGAGGGTCTTGGAGATGGGTCTGGGGAGAGGCTCTGAGTTGGGGGTCGGCGGTGGACCGACCCGTCGACCGCGGCCGAACCGGGGGTCGGTCCGGCGGCGGATTGCCCGGCGGGTCAGCAGTGGCCCCGGAGGGGGTCCGGCCGTGAACCCCGGGAGGGGTCGGCCTGGCGGGTGTCTTGCCGCCGCGTTTGGCACGGGCGGCGGAAGTGGTGGGCGGCGTGGCGGGCTCGTCCTCGTCGAGCGGCTCGGGGACGAGCAGCTCGTAGACGTTGGGGCGATTCTGGCCGGTGGTGCTGACGCCGCCCTGGCTGACGACGACGATCAGGCGGGCTTCTTGTAAAGATTTCAAGCCCCTTTTGACGGTCGAGCGGCTCAGGCCGGTGTGTCGCATGAGCGAGGCGAGGCCGACGCGGGCCCGGGCCGAGCCGCTGCTGGTGGCGTCGCCGAGGCGGACCAGCGGCATGTAGACGGCCCGACCCGCGTCGGGCAGGCGGGCCCAGGCCCCGGTGTCGATGACGCGGTTGAAGAATTTGGCAAATCCGCCGGCGGGCGTCCCGCGACGCGGCTCCGGCGAGTCGGCGGCCTTGCCGAGGGTGACGTGGACGGCCTCTTCTTCCGTCTCGACGTCGATGCGATGCCGATGCACCGTCGGCGAGGCCGGCGATTCCACGAAACGACCGGCCGCGGGGGCGGCTGGGGGCGTGTCGGGATCAAGAGGAATGGTTCGCATCGGCGTCTTCCGCATCTGGCGGCCTTCGAGGGGCGGGTCCACCTCGAGGCGCACCACGAAGGCGGGGTGGTCCGACGTGAGCGGGTCCACAACGGGTTGCGGTGCCGCCCCACGGGCGACTTCTACCGCGCCATCCGCCACCCTGCCGCGCCGGACCTCGTCGGCGCGACAAGACGTCGTGGCAGGCAGCAGCGTCAGGCTGTCGCCCGAATATCGCCGCTGTTAAACAACGGGGTGTCGCGCCTGCAGTGCACCGAGAGCGCGACACCCGGCGAATTTTCTTGTCGAAACGCAAGATGTTGCCACGAAAGCGGTCTTCCGGGGCTGAAAGTCCCTGCGGAAGGAGGCGTCGGGATGTCGTGGTCCGCCTCCAAGACGCTCGGTCAGCCGGCGGTTCCGGAGGCACTGCCGGGCGGTCGTGCCTCGTCGGAACGTCCGTCGGGCAGGCGAGTCAGGCCGGGTCGCTGCTGCGAATGGGGCGGCCGGCGAGGACGTCGGCGACGGGGGTGAGCAGCGGGACGCGTTCGACGGCGATCTTGAGGACGGCGAGCATCGGCGTCGCCAGCAGCGGCGTTGCCAGAACCATGCCGACGATGCCCCAGATCGCCCCGAAGAGGATCAGCCCGAGCATGACGGCGACCGGCGAGAGCTGCAGCGTGTCGCCCAGGACCTTGGGGGCGACGACGTTGCCGAGGGCGAACTGGAGGATCGCCGGGAGCACGAAGGCAGCGATCTGTGCGGGGAGCGAGAGGTCGGAGCCGAAGAGGACGATCGGCATCGGCAGCAGCGTCGCAATGGCTGAGCCAATGGTCGGGATGAAGTTCAGCACGAACGCGACCAAGGCGAATCCCCAGGCGAAGGGCACGCCGAGCAGCCAGAGCACGACACCCGTGCCCAGGCCTGTCGCGGCACTGATGAGAAACGTCACTGCCAGATATCCTTGGATGCGGCGGTCGATCTGCCCGCGGAGCGAGTCGGGCGACGCGGGCGTCTCGCCGCGGCCGAGTAGGAGGAAGAGCAGGAAGACCAGCACGAGGCCGGCATTGGTGAGCAGGGCAAACAGCGAACCGCCGGCGGCCGGCAGGAGCGAGCGGAGCGAGGTGTAGATCCAGTCCTTGGCGTCAGCGACGATGGCTTCGCGGCGGTCCGCGTCGGCGAGCTGCGGTCCGACGTCTCGCGTCGGCGGAACGTCGGCGGGCGGAGTGAGCTCCAGCGGCAGCGTTCGCAGCGTCGAGTCGAGCGTCTGCCCGAACGACTCGGTCAGCCGCGGGAGGTTCTGCCCCGCGTCCATCGCCAACGGCAAGAGCAGCAGCAGCGACACGAGCAACGCCAACGTCGCCGCGATGAACATCGCCCCGACCGTCACCGCCCGCGGCCATCGGAAACGCCGCACCGCCAGGTCGACGACCGGATTCAGCAGAAGTGCCAGGAAAACCGCCAAAACGAACGGCACGAGCACGTCCGCCAACAGCCGCATCGCCGCGAGCAGTGCCAACACGGCCAGCACGAGCAAGGCCGCCGTCCGCAACATGTCGGCACCGGCCGGCGAGGCATCGGCGATGGCCGCAAGATTTGCAGCCGGTTTGGCGTCGCGGGTCTCCGAAGGAAGCGGCGGCACGGCGGGCTCGGCCATGGCCGGACCGTATCTGATCCGCGGCGGCTTCGCATGCATGCATCAAGCAGCACGTAATCGCCGGCGGGCTTGTCGATGAACCTCAACGTCGTTTGAGAAGACAAATCCGGTGTAGGGTGGGCCCTGCAAGCATGCGCATGAAGCGACAAGGCAAAGCTCCCAAGTGCGTTCCTGTCAAAACGTTCCCGCACGAATGATGGATACGGATAAAGGTCTATTGCGAGCTCCGACCGTGCGGGAGGGGTTCTGTCGGCACGATACGGTCGGTCGACGACAGAACCCCTCCCTCACGGTCGGGGCTCGCCTGACGCGACCTCTTGATGCGCATGGTTGCGGGGCCACCCTACGTCG
>CAYQCT010000121.1:7091-9717 GCA_964416015.1 uncultured Tepidisphaerales bacterium | reverse complement strand
TGTTCCTCGAAGACGCCGTAGTCGTTGTCGCAGCCGAGCAGGCCGCCGGACTTGAACTTGGCCCAGGTCATCTCGCAAACCTCGCACTCCTTGCCCTGCTGCGCGGTGTTGCCGCTGTGGGACAGGACGAAGCTGCTCAGCAGCTCGTTGATCGGCTGATGGCTCTTGGCCTGCTGGCCCATGCCTTCGTTGACGAGCGGGCAGTCCTTGCAGAGGTGCTTTTCGACCTTCTGGCCGGCGTTGATCTCCGTGACGTGGACGATCTTGTCCTTCTTGCAGCTTTCGCAGCTGGCCGGGATGTTTTTGCCGTTCGATGCCATGGTCGATGCCTCGCGAAAAGCCCCCGTACATCGTAGGACGACCGCCACGCGTTGTCGGCGTTTCACGAAGACATCGTGTTCTACGAAGACATCGTCAGTCGCGGCCTTCGCATCGACGGGTCGTGCTGCAGACTCCCAAGCTCCCGCTCGTCCGCCTCGCCCCGCACGAACCGGCTGACGATCGGGTCCTCGCTCGCCCGCACCTCGTCGGCCGTCCCGTCGAATCGCACCCGGCCGTCGTGCAGCATGACGATCCGGTCCGCCACCTTCATCGCGTTGGCCATGTCGTGCGTGACGACGATGCTCGTCACGTCCAGCTCGCGACGCAGCTTCAGGATGACCTCGCTGATGACGTCGCTGCGAATCGGGTCGAGACCCGTCGTCGGCTCGTCGTACAGGATCACCTTCGGCTCCATCACGACCGACCGCGCCAAGGCCACGCGCTTGCGTTGCCCGCCCGACACCTGCGACGGCATCTTCCGCCCGACGTCCGGCAGGCCGACCATCTCCAGCATCTGCTGCGCCCGCCCTTCGGCGTCGGCCTTCGACAGTTTTGTATGCTCCCGCAGCGGAAACGCCACGTTCTCCAGGTTCGTCAGCGAATCGAACAACGCGCCTTGCTGGAAGAGGAAGCCGATCTGCTTCCGCACCTCCATGAGCTCTCGCCGCTTCAGGTGATCGACGCGTTGCTCCTCAAACCAGACCTCGCCCTCGTCCGGCGCCAGCAGGCCGACGATGTGCTTGAGCATCACGCTCTTGCCGGAACCCGAGGCTCCGAGGACAACGAGGGTCTTGCCGGCTTCGACTGAGAGGTCCAGCCCGTCGAGCACCACGAGCGGGCCGAACCGCTTGTGGACGTTGACGAGGCGAAGCAGCGACATCGATTCGAGAGTACGCGGCAAGGATCGGCGGCTGCGCGGAGGCGGTGGCCGGATGAATTGTCGGCACCCGCAACCTGCAAACTAGAGAGGCAAGCTCTACTCGCTCCCGGTGCCGCGTTTGGTGCTTCTCACCGACGTTCATAGTGCGAGCGACACGACAGCACCTCGATCCGCTCGCTGCTCACTGTATAGATGAGACGGTGCTCGCTGTTGATCCGTCGGGACCAGTAGCCGCGCAGATCTCCACGCAGCGGCTCCGGCTTACCAGTGCCGTCAAACGGGGTTCGCGCGGTCTCTGCGAGCAGTCGTAACGTGCGGACGGCCAGCTTTCGATCCCGGTCGAGAAGCCACGCAAGATCGTCCATGGCCCGCGGGCTGAACTCAACCGACCTCATCGTCCGACTCCATGAGCTCCTTTTCGAAGATGCCGAGACGGCGCATCGCCTCTGAAAGCGGGATGCGCTCCGTGGAAGCCGCCGACTGTTGCAAGTGCTCGACCATTGCCGGATTCTCCAGGATCCGCCGCGTTTCGAAGTCGCTTTCAATCTCCCGCCAAAGCTCGATCGGTACTACCGCCGCCTCCGGCCGGCCGTCGGCGTCGGACAGGTAGCGAATGCTTTGCTCGTCGACCGTCATTGTTACATGATACTGCACGCGACGCGGAATCAAAACACACTTTCCGGCGGCCCGTACAGCCCTTCGTAGAAATCCCGCAGCAGCTTCGCGAAGAAGAAGTTCAGGATGATGATCGCCACGAAACTCTGCACGAAGCCTTCCGTGCAGGCCTTGCCGACGCCGCTGGCGCCGCTGCCGCAGGTGAAGCCTTTCCAGCAGCTGACCAGGCCGATGGCGGCGCCAAAAAAGATGCTCTTGAACAGGCCTTCCATCACCTGCCACGTCTCGATGCCGAAGGCGCTGTTGGCCCAGTACGCATCGGCCGAGACACCTAGCGCGCGCGTCGCGACGAACCAGCCGCCCAGGATGCCCAGAACGTCGCTGTAGATCGTCAGCATCGGCGTCAGCAGCACGCACGCGACAAAGCGCGGCACCACCAGGAACCGCACCGGGTCCGTGCCCATTACCCGCAACGCGTCGAGCTGCTCGGTCACGTTCATCGTGCCTAGCTCTGCCGTCAACGCACCGCCGACGCGGCCGGCAAGCATCATGGCGGCGAGGACCGGGCCGATCTGTTTCACGACGGTTAGGCCGATGACGCTGCCAATGCGTTCTTCCTGGCCGATGGCGACGAACTGGGCGAAGCTCTCGATCGCCATGACCATGCCGATGAACGCGCCCGTCACGCCGACGACGGGCACGCTCTTGACGCCGACCTCGTACATCTGTTCGACGAGGCTGCGGCGATCTATTGCGGTCGCGCTCACCCGCTGTTCGATATTTCCGACGCGGACCTGACCGAGGAGCAGA
>CAYQCT010000121.1:5996-7081 GCA_964416015.1 uncultured Tepidisphaerales bacterium | reverse complement strand
GCTTGTCGGCGGAACAGGCCGGTCGTGAGGCAGTAGCGGAAGACTTCGCCGACGAAGCGACAGAATTCGCCCACGCCGTTGAGCGTGTCGCGGACGGGCTCGAGAACGCGGACGGTGGCCATAGGCGGGCGTCGCGGCGGACGCTGCGGCAGCGTAGTCGAGTCGGTGACCGGTCATGCAGGTTGTGACGGACAGGTTCTTGTCTTGCAACGCGCAGCGAACTCGATAGAGTTACGGATGTGGCCGCGGCAGGACGCCGGGTCTTCCTTACGAAACTCCCGCTACACGGAGGTAGCTCATGTCCCGCACGCATCTCGTCCTCGCCGCCGCGACCGTCGCCGCCTGCTTTGCCGGCGGCTGTGCCAACGCGTTGACCACGTCCACCAGCGATCGCACCCGCGGCGTCGTCGCCCTTGAAGAAGGCGACCACCAGGCCGCCGGCGAGATCTTCGCCGAGCTCGCCCGCCGCAATGCCCGCGACTACCGCTCGCTTTACCACCTCGGCCAAGCCCGCGAAGCTGCCGGCCGTGACATCGAGGCGTTGCGGGCGTACCGCCAGGCCTTCGACGCGATGCCGCTGACGCATCGCGGGCAGGAGGACGAGACGTATCGCGGCATGATCATCGCCGAACTCGCCGAGGCCTTGGCCGTGAGCGACACCTCCGGCGTGCAGCTGGCGCAGTACGAGCGTCGCAGCAAGGGCGACAAGCACCTGAAGCTGCTCGTCGCCGAGACGCACGCCGCCGCCGGGCATCCCGACGCCGCGCTGGGCGCGTACCGCTCGGCGTTGCAGCTCGATCGCAATGACCCGACGATCGCCAAGTCGTACGCGTTCTACCTCGCCCGACTCGACATGGAGGCCGAGGCGCTCGAGGCATTCAAGCGGGCATATGCCCTAGCGCCGAGCGACGACGAAGTCTCGTACGCCCTGCGGCAGCGTGGCGTTGTGCCCGGCCCGTCGCTGCGGAGCAAGAACGACCTCGTCCGCCCGGTTGTCCCCGTCGGCCCGCTGCCGGAGGTAAAGCTCCACGACCCCGATGGAGATCCGAACAAGCCCGAGATCGACCAGACGATGTACTGAGGCC
>CAYQCT010000121.1:0-5889 GCA_964416015.1 uncultured Tepidisphaerales bacterium | reverse complement strand
GGGGAGCCGCCGCTGCTACGTTCTCAAACCGCACCTAGCCTGCCGGCCATGGCCGCGCGGACGAAGACGACGGCGAAGAAGGGCCGCGGAAAGAAGAACACGGGGCCGGCCGTTGTCGTCTATGGCAATTCGCCGGCTGCCGTCGTCGCGGCGTTGTCTGCCAAGGCGGCCAAGGCCGATGTCGTGCTCGCGGGGCCGGACGCCGCGGACCTGCAGCCGAGCGGGCTCGTGACGATCAACCCGGAGCTGACCAAGCTGCATCCGTCGCTCGAGGGCCTGCTGGACCAGTTGCCGAGCCGGCCCGTGCGACGCGTCCGCTTTCTCGGACCGACGCAGAACGCTGCCGACACGACGGACGCGGTGACGCCGGACCAGACGCCGCTGGCGCTCGTGACAGATGCCGGCGATCTGGCGAAGGCCTTTCGTCAGCGAGCGACCGATGCGGACGTCGAGCGGCTGGCGGGCGAGCTCTCGGTCGACGAGGTCGACGAGGAGGGTCTGCGGCTGAGGATCGCCAACAAGCAGGCTCAGCCGCAACTGCTTCTTGCGGGCGATCGCCTGCCGGACGAGGCGGCCGAGGCCGTCGCTGCGACGCGGGCGGGTCGCAGCGCGCGAACGACGTCGATCCGAGCCGCGGTCGCTGTCACCGCCGGGCCGGCCGTGGCGAAGGAGCCGGACGTGCTGGCGGTGGCGATTGATCTTGGCGCCGACGCCGCGACGAGTCTGGCCGCCGACGAGGATGTTGCCAGCGGGTTCGCGTGGGGCTGGCTGCTGGCGTCGAAGGATGGCAAGACGGTCGAGGCCGTCGTGCAACATCCGGCGGGCGGCGAGACGAAGCGGGTTCTGCGGGAATGGCTCGACCGCCTGCGAGCGGCAGGCTTTGTCGCGGCCGATTCGAAGCCGTCGGCGCAGTCCATCCGGGCCGGGTTCGTGCCGTTGGCCGGTGCATTGGAGCACGATGTCGTCGCCCGACGGACATTGCTCGCGGGCGAGGCTGGCGGCTTCGTCGCAGCGACGGGTGAGTCGATTTACCCCGGCTGCTGGGCGGCCGTCGTTGCAGGCGAAGTTGCCGCCAAAGCCGCCAAGGCGGCTCAGCCGCAGGACGCGCTCGACCCGTTCCGCCGCAAGTGGGGCAGCACCTTGGGCGAATACCTTCGCGGCCCCCAGCAGAACCTGCGGTTCCTCCTGCCGCTCGTCTACAAGAACCCGGTCATGACCGATCGCATGGCCCTGGCCATGCTCCGCGGGCAGTCGCTCGTCTACTAGAAACCGTTCGAAAACTCGTAGGGTGGGCCCCGGCCCACCATCTGTTTCTAGCCGATGTCGTAAATTCCGATGGTGGGCCGGGGCCCGCCCTACGTCCGAATCGTCTTCTTAAGCGGTTGTCGACTCCGCAGCGACATCAGACCGCCAGGAGCAGTCGCGCCGGATCTTCGAGCAGTTCCTTCAGGCGGACGAGGAAGCTGACGCTTTCCTTGCCGTCGACGATGCGGTGGTCGTAGCTGAGGGCGACGTACATCATCGGGCGGATCTTGACCTCGCCGTCGACGGCCATCGGGCGTTGCTGGATCGTGTGCATGCCGAGGATGCCCGACTGCGGCGCGTTGAGGATCGGCGTGCTGAGCAGGCTGCCGAAGACGCCGCCGTTGGTGATGGTGAACGTGCCGCCGGACATCTCGCTCAGACCAAGCTTGCCGTCGCGCGCGGCCAGGGCGACGCGCTTGATCTCCTTCTCGACGTCGGCGAAGCCCATCGCCTGCACGTCCTTGATCACCGGCACGGTCAGGCCGCGCTCGGTACTGACGGCGACGCCGAGATTCACGTAGTCGTGGTAGACGATCTCGTCGCCGTCGATGCGGGCGTTGACCCGCTCGTACTCCTGCAACGCGACCGCGGCGGCCTTGCTGAAGAAGCTCATGAAGCCCAGGCCCACGCCGTGCTTCTCGCCGAAGGGCTCCTTGTACTTCTTCCGCAGCGCCATGACCTCGGTCAGGTCGACTTCGTTGAAGGTCGTGAGGATCGCTGCATTTTGCTGGGCGTTGAGGAGGTTCTGGGCGATCTTGCGGCGGATCTTGCTCATCGCGACCCGTCGCGTCGTCTGGCCGCCGGCGGAGGTGGTGGCGACGGGCGCGGGATCGGCTGCGGCGTCGGCTTCTCGGCGGCGATGTCGTCGAGGTGCGCCAGGACGTCCTCCTTCGTCAGCCGGCCGTTGGGCCCGGTCGCCTTCATCTTCGCCGGGTCGAGGTCGTGCTCGTTGACGAGGCGACGCACAGCGGGCGACAGATCGCCGAGCTTCACGTCCACCTTGCCGTTGCTGGACGCGACGGCTTCGGTCGTCTCCGTCCGCTGCGGTGCCTGCGTGGCCGTGCCGCCTTCTTCCTGCTTCGCCGTCGCGGTCGCCGCCGGCGCAGCACCGGCGTCATCACCGGTCTTATCCGTGTCGATCCTGGCGATCGTGTCGCCGATGCCGTACGTCTCGTCGACTTCGGCGATCAGCGACGTGATGACGCCGGCGAACGGGCTGGGCATGTCGACGTTGGCCTTGTCCGTCTCGAACTCGGCGATCGGCTCTTCGGCGTCGACGAAGTCGCCGACGTTCTTGTGCCAACTCAGCAGCGTGACCTCGCTCACGCTTTCGGCGACTTCCGGTACGGTGACGTCTTGTTCGGGCATCGGCAGGGACGCGGACGGCGAAACGGCCCGCGGGCGAGCAGCATATAGCAGCCGCAACGTCCGCGGAACCGACGGACACCTTCCGACTCATTCCGCCTCGGCCGGTAACGTGCGGCCGACCCGCCACGCCACCAGAAGCATCGCCCAGCCGCCGAGCAACATCACGCCGCCGATCGGCGTCACCGCGCCCAGCCAACGCTGCCCCGTGATCGCCAGCAGGTACAGCGACCCGGCGAAGATCACGGTTCCCGCGACGAAGCAGACGACCGCGACCGTTCCGTGTCGGCCGATTCGCTCGATAAATCCGCAGAGCCCGAGCAACGCCAGCGCGTGGTAGGCGTGGTAGCGTGCTCCGACCTCGAACGTCCGCATCAGATCGTCCGGCCGATCGAGCGTGTGTGCCCCGAAGGTCCCGGCAAGAACCGCCGTGAAGCCGAGGACGGCCGCGGCGGCGAGGCAGGTGCGGGGCGACATGGGGAAGATGATTGCGACGCGTCGGCTGGTAGACTCGCCGCTTGATGTCGGACGCCGACCGCCGCCGCAGCTTCTACGCCGTCGTGGCGATCGGGGTCATCACGCTGCTCGCGCTCGGCTTCCGCGTCGTGCTGCTCGACGTCGCGATGCGGTACGACGAGGCGAACACGTACACGCGGTTCGCCGGGGCGAACGACACGCTCTTCGACTATCGACTGCCGAACAATCACATCCTGCACACGCTGCTCGTGCGGGCCAGCGCGCTCGTTCTCGGCGAGGCGGAGTGGGCGGTGCGTTGGCCGGCTTTCTTCTTTGGCGTGGCGCTCGTGCCGCTGACGGCTTGGCTTGGCTGGCGCATGTTCGGCCGCGGGACGGGCGTCCTGGCGTCGGCGGTCGTCGCGGGCAACGGGTGGTTCATCGCGCACTCGACGTTCGCCCGCGGCTACACGATGGTCGCGTGCGCTGCCGTCGTCTGCCTGCTCGCCGCCGAGGCCGCTCGTCGACACGGCCGCGGCGGGACGTTCGTTACCTGGGCGACCTTCGCCTTCGCAGCTGCGGCCGGATTGGCAACGGTGCCGTCGATGGCGTTGTTCCTCGCGGGCGCTGGCCTCTGGCTGCTGGCGAGCAGTTTCCTCGGCAACACCGCCGCAGGGCCGCGCCGCTTTGTCCCGCGGATCATCGCCGCGGGAGTCGTCGGCACGCTGCTCGGCCTCGCCTTCTACGTGCCGGCGGTGATGATCTCCGGCTTCGACCTCGTCTTCCGCAACGAGTGGGTCGCCCCGCAAAGCCTCGGCCAGACCGTCAGTCGGCTGACGACGGAGCTGCCGCTGTACCTCGATTCGCACGGTGGCTTCTTCCCAGCCACCTTCCCCGGCTTCGGCTGGCTCTTCCTGGGCCTGCTCGGCGTCGGCCTCGTCCGTCAGATGGTGCGGGCGGACGAGCACGTGCACCGCGTGCCGTTGCTGCTCGCGTTGATCGTCGGGGCGGTCGCACTGATGCTGTACCAGAGCCGGGTGCCGCAACTACGCGGACTGAGTTATATGGTGCCCGTCGCCGCCTGCGTCGCGTCGTACGGCGGCTTGTGGGCCGTGCATCGCCTCCGCCTGCCGAACTCGGATTGGCTCACGCCCGTGGCGGGCGTGTCACTAGCCTTGGGATTGTTGCTGCTGCACGCCGCCCGGCACGACCTGCGGACGACGTGGCGGAACAACGAGTACAACGTCGCCGTCCGCGACGTGCTCGCGGAGCTTCGGCCTTGGTTGAACGACCCGGCCAACAACGCCGGCTTCGCCGCGGCCCAGCCTGGCTGGTACTACCAGCGGCTGTACGGCGTCGAGCTGAACCCGCCCGCCGGTCGACCGCCGAAGGTCATCGTGGGCGTGACGGGCCTGCAATCCAAGGTCGACGTCGAGTGGCGGGAAATGCTCGAACGCGAGGGTTTTGATGCCACGCTGTACCCGCGTCGCCACCTCTGGCGTAAGCCGAGCGAGCAGGCGAGCATCTGGGTTGCCACGCGCCGCGATCTGATCGATCCGCCGCTGCCGGGCGACTTCCGGTTGCCGGAGTGACGGCATCGCGGGCCATCGGGTACAACCGCGGCATGCCCGACGCCCCGCCGATCAACGTCTGCCTCATCGGCCAGAAGTTCATGGGCCGCACGCACTCCAACGCGTACAGCCAGGCCGGCAAGTTCTTCGACCTGCCGCGGCCGTACGCGATGCACACCGTCTGCGGCCGCGATCGCGACGAGCTCGAAACCTTCCGCCGCCGGTGGGGTTGGCAGAACGCCAGCACGTCTTGGCAGGACGCGATCGCGAACGATGACATCGATCTCGTCGACGTCGGCACGCCCAACCACGTGCACCGCGACATGTCGATCGCCGCGCTCGAAGCAGGCCGGCACGTTGCGTGCGAGAAGCCGCTGGCGAACACGCTCGACGCCGCCCGCGAGATGCGTGACGCCGCCGCCAAAGCCAGCGGCAAGACGTTCGTCTGGTACAACTACCGCCGCTGCCCGGCGTTGGCGTTTGCTCATCAGTTGGTCAAAAGCGGCAAGCTCGGCCGCATCTACCACGTCCGCGGCTACTACCTGCAAGACTGGGGCGGCCCGGACGCCCCGCTCGTATGGCGTTTCCAAGGCGATGTCGCCGGCAGCGGCTCGCTCGGCGACTTATGTGCCCACAGCATCGATGCGGCCCGCTTCGTCACCGGCCTCGAGTTCGAATCCGTCGGCGGCGCGGTGCTCAAAACATTCATCGAGGAACGCCCGATTCCCGAAGGTGCCGGCGGCGAGATCAGCGGCAAAGGTGCGGGCGGTTCGCGAGAAACCGGCAAGTCAACGGTCGACGACGCCGTCCTCTTCACCGCCGGCCTCACGGGTGGAGCCATCGCGACCTTCGAAGCCACCCGCCTCTCCACCGGCCATAAGAACAACAACCGCCTTGAAGTCCACGGTGAAAAGGGCGCGATCATCTGGAACTTCGAGCGAATGACGGAGCTCGAGTGGTACGACGCGACGCTCGACGACGCGGTGCAGGGCTGGAGCACGATCCACGTCAGCAACGGCGCGGCGGGTCATCCATACGCGAGCGCCTACTGGCCGACGGCGCACCACATCGGCTACGAGCACAGCTTCGTGAACCAAGCCGCCGACATGGCGAACTTGATCGCGGGGGAAGAAGCGGTGGTGCCGATGCCTGATTTTGCGGATGCGTACGAGACGCAACGAGTGCTCGCCGCCGT
>CAYQCT010000120.1:0-9961 GCA_964416015.1 uncultured Tepidisphaerales bacterium | reverse complement strand
TACCGCAAGCTCGGCATCCCCGGCGAAGACAAGCCGGACAAAGTCACCCACCGCCTCCACGACCCCAAGGACTACTGCGGCAAAAAAATCCTCGTCGTCGGCGGCGGCGACAGTGCGATGGAGACCGCCATCAGCCTCGCCGACTGCGGGGCCGACGTCACGCTCAGCTACCGCAAGAAAGAGTTCAGCCGCCCGAAGCCTGAAAACCAGGAGAAGATTCAAGCCTTCGCCGGCGGCGACATGAGCGACGGCGACGTGTCGGCCAGCGACCACCGCCAATGGACCGGCCACGGCTCGTGGAACAAGGACCCGAACCAGGTGAGCACCGGCAAAATCACCCTGCTCATGCCGAGCAATGTCACGGAGATCAAGGACGACAGCGTCGACATCAAGCTCGATGACGGCACGACGAAGTCGATCGACAACGACCATGTGTTCCTGATGATCGGCCGCGAAGCGCCGCTCGACTTCTTCCGCCGCAGCGGCGTCAAGATTCGCAACGAGCGGACGACCTGGTGGTGGACGAGCCTGATTGCATTCCTCGTCCTGTGTCTCTGGCTTTACCACTGGAAGGGTGCCGGCGGACCCGGCGTCGCGTTCCTCGGCGTCGACGGGTGGCACCTGCCGTCGTGGCTGCTGCTCGACACGAAAGGCTTCGTCGGCGTCCTGCAGGAACGTGTCGGCGGGTACTTCGCCGACGCCTCCACGCTCGGCGGCACGATCCTGACGTCCATGCAGGGACGCAGCTTCTACTACACTTTCCTCTACTGCGCCTGCGTCGTCATCTTCGGCATCGACCGCATGCGTCGCCGCAAGACGCCTTACGTCAAGGTGCAGACGATCACGCTGATCCTGATCCAGTGCATCCCGCTGTTCATCCTGCCCGAAATCCTGCTGCCGTACATGAGCCGCAACGGCTGGTTCGACAGCGGCTTGGGTGCCTGGATCGCACAGACCGTCTTCCCGAACGAGTCGTGGTGGCGGGCCTACGGCCTGATCCTCGCCTGGCCGCTGATGGCGTGGAACTGGTTCACGAGCGAGCCGATCTGGGGCTGGGTTGTCCTAGGCACGCTGCAGACGTTCGTCATCATCCCGGCGATCGTCTACGTCTGGGGCAAGGGGGCGTATTGCGGCTGGATCTGCTCGTGCGGGGCACTCGCCGAAACGCTCGGCGATCGGCACCGCGAGAAAATGCCGCACGGACGTTGGCCCAATCGGCTCAACTTCATCGGCCAGGGATTGCTCGCGTTCGGCCTGATTATCCAGGCGTTGTTCGTGCTCCGCTGGATGGGCGTCGAGTGGGCCGTCGGTGCCAGCGACTACTTGGCCGGCGGCATCCCGTTCTTCAGCTGGGCCTACTTCGTCGACCTGCTGTGGGCCGGCGTGATCGGCGTCGGGTTCTACTTCTGGCTGTCGGGCCGGGTCTGGTGTCGCTTCGCCTGCCCGCTGGCGGCGCTGATGCACATCTACCACCGCTTCGGCCGCTTCGCGATCCTCGCTGACAAGAAAAAGTGCATCAGCTGCAATGTCTGCACGAGCGTCTGCCACCAGGGCATCGACGTCATGAGCTTCGCCAACAAGGGCCGCCCGATGGTCGATCCGCAGTGCGTCCGTTGCAGTGCCTGCGTCCAGATGTGCCCGACGGGCGTCCTCGAGTTCGGCTCGATTGACCGCGATGGCAGTCCAAGTGGCCGCGACCCTTCATGGTTGGCAGCGTCGCCGGTGCGGATGCGCGAGGAGGCGATGGAGGCCTCGGCCAAGCCGGCGGCGATGAAGGTGAGCAAGCCGGTCGCGTTGCGGGTGAACGGGCGGCGGGTCGGGCGGGTGGGGCGGGACGCGTCGATCTGGGATCGGGTGTTGGGCGCATGAGAAAGCCCACGGGCGGAGCCCGTGGGCGTTGAGGTGCGACAATTTCTAAGTCGCTTCGACTAGCTGCCGAGGACGACGCCGAAGCCGAGGCGGAAGAGGAAGGTGCCGTCGTCGATCGCGTCGTCGGCCGATTCGCCGTCTTCGAAGAAGAATTGGTACTCAATCTGGCCGAAGACGAACCATTCGCCGCTGACGAAGTACTTCACGCCGCCCTCGGGGCCGGCGAAGAAGGTGTCGCTGATGCCGTCGCCGTAGTTGTAGCCGAGGCTGGCACCGATGAACGGCTGCAGCTTCGCGTCGGGCTGGCCGAAGTGGTAGTTGACGAACGCCGCGGTCGAGCCGACGGTCGTGCTAGCGTTGATGTCCGTGTAGCCCAGGCCCTGACGGATGCCGCCTTCGAGTTGGTCGGTAAAGAGGTAGCCGATGCTGCCGGTGAAGTTCAGGTCCGTGCCGTCGAGCTCGACGTCGGTCTGGGCCTGGCCGTCGAGGCGGAACTCGAAGTCGCCCTCGCTGAACTGCGCCGAGGCGGTCGAGGCGGCGGCGAGGCAGGCGGCGGTGGCGAACGCGGGAAGAAGCTTGTTCATGGTGCGGTTGTAGGCGTGGTGGTGGTTGTCGGGTGCGGAAGAGGCAAGAGGCTCTCCCGCGGTCGAATTAACGAGAAGCTAATGCCGAAAGCGGACGTCGGGAACGGGCGAAAGCGCGGCCAACGGCCGACGAAATTCTTCGCACCGACTCCAAGTCCCGCGGCTGGCGTGGCTTGTCGTACATCAGCGCTTCATCAGCAACTCCCGTGCCGCCGCGCGACCGCTCTGCCAGGCGAACCCGATCGTGTCCCCCAGCAGCCAGTCGCCGCAGACCGCCACCGGTGCCGAGTCGGCGACGAGACAGCTTCGCCGGACCGGCTCCTTTGCCGCGACGTACCGCCACCGGTGTGCCGCCGCGTGGATCGGCGGCGTTTGCCGGCGGAGCATCGGCCCCACGATCTCCGCCGCCCGTTGCGCGACGTCGTTCTTGTCTTCTTCGAGGTGACGCAACGTCCAGTCGTGCGTCATGTGGACCACCCACGCCGCCGGGGCCGCTTGGAACAGCCACGCTACGTCGCCGCCGCGAACGAAGGCGGCGTCGAAGTCGACCGGCTCCTCGCCCGGCTCCCACGCCAGCATCGCCGCCCACGTCGGCAGCATCTCCACAGCGTCGGCTTTCTCCGCGATTGCTGGAAAACTGTCGCGAATGAGGACCGCCGCCTGCGGTGCCGGGCAGCCGACGACGCACAGGTCGTAGCCGGCTGCGATTTCGTCGTCGGCCATGACGAGCGTCACCTTCGCCGCGCTCGGCTCGACGCGGGCGACGACGTGCTGGGCGTGGAACGTGATGCCAGGTGTCGCGACGAGGTACTTGCAGATCGCGTTCATGCCCGGCGTGCCGACGTACCGCGCGATGCCATTGGGAACTTCGCGAGCGTGGCCGGTGGCGTCGATGGAGGCGATGCGGCCGGCGTAGCGGTCGACGACGCCCGCGGCTCGCCAGCGTTCGGCCTGTGCTTCGAAGCCTTCCTCGGTCGCGGTGAACAGGGTCGTGCCGTGCGGGAACGAGATGTCGCGGCCGGCGATGGCGGCGCGTCGGATGCTGGTTCGTCCGCCGGGGCCGCGGGCTTTGTCGAAGACGTCGACCTGGCAGCCGGCTGCCGCCAATTCGGCGGCGGCGGTGAGCGACGAGATGCCGCCCCCGACAACGGCGGCACGACGCGCGGACGAATCGGGTTGCTCCTCTTGCACCCGGCCAGCCTACCCGGCGACGGCGATATGCTGAACGGCAGGACTTGCCATGACCGATCCCTACGCCGCCGGACCGACCGACTACCACAGCCCCTTCGACTCGCCGCCCAAGCAGTCGAGCGGCCGCAACCCGTTCGCCCTGCCGGCGGCAGCGATGCTGGTCTTCGCGATGCTCTTGCTCGCCGCCATGGCGTTCGGCTTCGTCGGCGTCAGCTCAGAAGAACGTCTGGAGAACATCGTCGGCGAGGACGGCATGCCGCAGCTTGCCGAGGCAGGTGTAACAGCTCGGGCTGCGATGAACCTCGTCTACGGATGTGGCAGCCTCTTTGGCATCACCGCCGCATTTGTTCTGGCCTTCTTTGTCGCCAAGTCGCAGCTCTGGGCGCTCGTCACGTCGCTCGTGCTCGTGGTTCTGATCGGCCTCTACTACGTCGTGGGCTTGCTCGGTCTGATTGCCATTGCGAGCGGCATCATGGAAGGAGACGCGCCGTTTCAGGCAACAGGCGTCGATGTCGCAATGCAGGCCGTCAGCGTCCTCGGCCTGCTGGTGTCGATGGTGCTGCTAATCCTGGCGGTCTGGAAGCGGCCCGATCCCGCCGCCGCGGCAACGGCCCAGCAGCAACAGGCCTGGCAGGCTTACTACCAGCAGCAACAGCTCAGCCAGCAACAGCCGCCGCAGAATCCGCCCGCCGCCTGATGCCCGGCTTCTGGGACGAGTACGGCAAGACGACCCGCCGCCGACGTGAGCCGGACCTGCCGGCCTCGCGTGACGAGCCGGACGACGTCAGCACGTTCGCCAAGCGGATCAAGGGCGTCCTGACGTCCGGCCTGCCGCGGCCGTGTCGCGTCCGCGGCGAGATCGGCCGCTGGCAGAAGGCCGCCAGCGGGCACCGCTACTTCACGCTCAAGGACGACCGCGCGACGCTCGACTGCAAGATGTGGCGGTCCCGCGCCGGCTCGCTCGCCTTCGAGCCGCAGGAGGGCCAGGAAGTCGTCGTCGCCGGCGAGCCGGACTTCTACGCCCCGACGGGCCGGCTTTCGCTGACCGTCGACGAGCTCGAGCCGGTCGGTGCCGGTGCGCTCGAGCTTGCCTTTCGGCAGCTCGTCGAACGCCTCCGCGGCGAGGGTCTTTTCGACCAGAGTCGCAAGCGCAGCGGGCCTGATTATCCGCAGACCGTCGCGATCGTGACGAGCCCGAATGCCGCCGGATACGCGGACGTGCTGCGTGTCCTGGCGCCGCACCAAGCGATTCGGCGGCTGCTGGTGCCCGTGCCGGTCCAGGGCGATCGGGCCGCGCCGGCATTGACGCGGGCGGTGCAAGTACTGAGCGAGCAGAGCCGCGACGTCGGCGGCATCGACCTCGTTCTGCTCATCCGCGGCGGCGGCTCACGCGAGGACCTCTGGGCCTTTAATGACGAGGAGCTTGCCCTCGCGATCGTCGCCAGTCCGATCCCGATCGTGACCGGCGTCGGGCACGAGACTGACACGAGCGTCGCCGATCTCGCCGCGGACGTGCACGCCCACACGCCGACGCAGGCGGCCCAGTACGTCGTGCGACATTGGCGTTCGGCGCGGGATCGCGTCGAACAGCTCGGCATCGTCCTCCGTCGCGAAGCGCGGCGTGGTGTGCAGGAGAGCCGCCGTGAGGTGCGGGCGGTCGCAACGCATGAGGCGTTTCGCCGGCCGACGGATCAGGTCGACCGGCGTCGGCAGGTGCTCGACGACGCGCAGGCCAATCTCGCCGCCGCCTTCCGCGGCATCGCCCGGCAGACGCGGGGCCGACTCCGGCGGGTCGAGTCGATACTCCTGCTCCGCCATCCGCGGCACGTTGCAGCCGAGCATCGCCTGAGCCTGCAACGGGCCCACGAACAGCTTCGCCGGGCGGTCGACGTGAAGCCGCGACAGACTCACCTTGTTCAGCTCGCTCGGCAGCTCGCGAGCGTCTCGCCGCGTCGCCGACTCTCCGCAGATCGACAGCGGCTGCGCGACATGCACCGGCGAATGCTGCTGCAGCGCAGCCGGGTGGCACAAGCCGCTTCGCAGCAGCTGATTACGACGGCATCGCGTTTCGACCAGCGTCTGCTCCTCCGCCTCTTGCAAGCACGTCGGGAGCGGCTTCAGCTTGCCGAAGACCGCCTCCGCCGTGTCATGCAGCAGATCGTCCCGGTCGCCCGGCAGACGCTCGACGCCCGCGATCGCCAGCTTCGCGCGCTCGGTCCGGAGCAGGTACTACAACGCGGCTATTCCATCACGACCCGCACCCGCGACGGCCGCGTCGTTCGCTCCGCCGCCGACGCCCCGCCCGGCGAGCCGCTGCAGATCCGCCTGGCAAACGGCGACCTGTCGGCAACAAGCGGCAACGAGCGACAGATGCCGCTCTTTGATGACGCCGGATAGGTTTGCCTGTCGCGCCGCCCGTACTTCGGCTTGACACTCCGATTGCTGTTCGGGTAATGTCCGCGGGAGAACACCGGCCGAATCTTTTCCTCCTCGGAAGTTGCCGGATTTTGCCACATTTGCCTCCCCACGATGAACCTCACGCCCCGCCAGCTCGACGTGCTCGTCGCGATCCGCGACTACCGCTACCTCCACGGCGTCGCGCCGACCATGCAGGAATTGGCCGACCAGCTCGGGACGAGCAAGGTCACGATCTTCGAGCATGTCGGTGCGCTCGAGAGAAAGAACCTGATCCGCCGCGACAAGCACAAGGCGCGCAGCCTGAAGATCACCAGTGACGAAGCTTTGCCGGACATGGAGCGGGCGAGCAAGCTGCCGCTGGTCGGGGCCATTGCCGCCGGCAGCCCGATCGAAGCCGTCGAGAACCGCGAGGAGCTTGATCTCGAACAGCTCTACAACCGGCCGAACGGTGTGTTCGTCTTGAAGGTCCGCGGCGAAAGCATGATCGAGGACCACCTCTGCGACGGCGACTACGTCGTTGTCGAGCGTCGTGAGTCGGCCCGTAACGGCGAGCAGGTCGTAGCCCTGCTCGACACGGGCGAGGCGACGCTCAAGCGTTTCTATAAAGAAGGTCGCGACATTCGCCTGCAGCCGGCGAACAGCACGATGCAGGCGAAGATCGTGCCCGCCGACGCCGTTCGCGTGCAGGGCGTCGTCATCGGCGTGCTGCGGAGCTACTGACGGGCACGTAACATCATTTCATGACGATGCCGTCCCCGATCACCGGCTCTCGCTCGCTCGCCGCCGGCTTGGCGGCGGTTGCGATGGCAATCGTCTGGCACGCCCGTTCGCCGGAGCCGGCCTCGGCGCAGGTGCCGCCAGTCGCGGGGTCGGCCGGGCTGTACCTGATGCCGGGACAGCTGGCGTCGAACGTATGGGGCGTGTACGCGCTCGACACGGATGCGGGCGTCTTGCTCGCGTATCGCTACGACGCGGGCGGCCGTCGCTTGGAGCTCCTGGCGGCGCGGAGCATCAACGCCGACCGCCGCCTCCGCGACTTCAACACCATGCCGCCGCCCGACCAGATTCAGCGACTGATTGAGATTGAACAGCAGCGCCGCGAGCAAGCCGCGGAGGAGGCCGAGGAACGAGTCCCGTAGCCGCTGGATTACCGGCCGCGTCGGCGGCGGCGTCGACGCTTTGACAGGTCGGGCCGCTTCTGCGACGCTGGCGAGCCCACCTGGCGATCGGGTTCGCGGTTCGGCCGCCCCGCTCGCCGTCAACCCGCCCCCGCGTCCGCTGACGGACGCACGAGACCGAGGAAGGACCGCCACGATGGCCAAGGCGTTCTACACGCAAGACGAGGCAAAAGCCGCCCTCAGCACCGACGACGACGGCCTCAAAGAGCTCGTCCACGAAGGCAAGCTGACCGAGTACCGCGACGGCGCGAGCCTCATGTACAAAGGCAGCCAAGTCGAAGAGCTCGCCAGCGAAGGCGACGCCGTCGCCCTCGGTGACTCCGCCGCACCGCTCAGCCTCGCCGACAGCGACCGCAGCCTCAGCGGCCAAAGCGCGGGCCCGATCAGCCTCGATGACTCGTCCGGCGGAAGCTTGGGCGGCAGCGTCGGCGGAAGCGTCGCCGGGGGGAGCCGCGCCCCCGGCAGCAGCGGCGCCCCGCTCGTCGCAGGTGACGATACTGGTGCGTTCGCCCTCTCCGACTCCATGGACGGCGGCAGTCTCGGCGGAACCGCCGCCGGCGCGAGTCAGAGCGGCATCACCATCTTCGAGGACGACGATTCCGATCCGAGTGCTCAAACCAACCTGGGCGGCACCGACACCGGCGAACGCGTCGACCTCGAAGGCATCGGCTCCGGCAGCGGTTTGCTCGACCTGACGCAGGAGGCCGACGACACCAGCTTCGGGGCCGAGACGTTCGACGAGATCATGCCCGAGGGCAGCGTCGCCGGCGGCAGTGTCGCGGGGTTGACGACCTCCGGCGACGCCGCGATCGACATCGATGCTGCCCCCGCCGGCACACGCCAGGTCGCCACCGTCGCCGCCTACGAGCCGGCCGACCCGTCGGCGCCCATCTTCGGCGGCCTTGCGGCCGGTGCCGCCTTCGTCCTTCTGCTCGGCCTGCTCGCGTTGCTCCTCAGCGTCCGCGGCGGCGACCCCGGCTTCCTGTCGTTCCTGCTTGGCCCGGAAGGCGTCAACACCGGGGCCCTGCTCGGCGTCGCGCTCGGCCTGCCGATCCTCGGAGCCATCATCGGCCTCGTCGGCGGCAAGATGGGCAGCGCCTGATTCGACCGGTCGTCCTCGCTGGAGAATCCTCATGAGGCTTTCGAAACTGCTGGCCCTGACTCTGGCCCCTGCCGCCCTGCTGGGCTGCTCTCGTACGGTCGGCTTCGACGGCACGCCGCAGCAATACGAGACGCTCCCCGCGCGCACCGACGTCCCGACGCACCTGCAGGGCACTGTGCTCGAGATCGTCGACGTCTACGGCACCGAGCCGCAACGCATCGGCGGCTACGGCCTTGTCGTCAACCTCGACAACACGGGCCGCGACGACGGAATCCCGACCGCCGTCCGCACCCGGATCATCGAGACCGCCTCCCGCCTCGGCCTGCTCGACAGCAACCAGACCGACCGCTTCCGCGAACTTTCGCCGGGCCAGCTCCTGTCCGACCCGCGGACGGCCGTCGTGCAGGTCACCGCGGAAGTGCCGGCCCTCGCTCGGCCAGGGGATCGGGCCGACGCGTACGTCTCGACGCTCGAGACCAACACGACGCCCTCGCTCGCGCGTGGCACGCTCTGGAACACGCAGCTCTACCAAGGCCGCGTCGACGCCGGCAATCCGGGCGATCAGGTCAATCAGGTCGGCCTCGCCCGCGGTCCGTTGCTGCTGAATCCGGTTCACGCGCAGAAGAGCCCTGAAGAGGCCCGCCTCGACCCGGCCGCGACGGCGTCGCTTCGTTCCGGCGTGGTGCCCGGCGGTGCGAAGGTCGAGGTCGACCGCCCGGTCATTCTCCGCGTCCGCAAGCCGGAACGCCGCATGGCCCGCCTGCTCGAGAAGCGGATCAACCTCCACTTCGGTCAACCCGTCGCCGCGGCACAAGACGCTGCGCTTGTTGAGCTTCGCCGGCCGATCAGCGGCCCCTACGCCGAGCCCGGCCGGGAGGGCTACGAGCGGTTCTTGAACGTCGTCCTGCACCTCTACCTCAACAGCACCGAGCCCAGCATTGCCCAGGCGCGGGCCGAAGCCCTTGCCGCGGCCGCCCGTGATGCGACCATGCAGCCGGCGCAACTCCAGCAGATCGGCTACGCATTCGAAGGCCTCGGTCCGTCGGCCGTGCCGGTCGCGGTCGGGCTGGTGAACGATCCGAATCCCGGCGCGGACTTCCACGGCGCGGTTGCCGCGGCTCGTCTCGAGGCGCGTCTCGGTGTTCAGCGGCTGCTGGCGATCGCACGGGATGCCCGGCATCCCTACGCGGTGCAGGCGGCGATCGAGCTGGGCGACCTGCCGGCGACGCCGGAGCTGACGCGGGAGGTGCGACGCCTTCTCGACGCCGGCGTCGCCGCCTCGCCACGTGTTCGGATCGAGGCGTACCGCTCGCTCGTCCGCCTCGGCCTCGACGGCAGCGGCATCGAGGAGCGGGTCGTCGGCGACCGCTTCGTGCTGCACCTCGTTCCTCCTCGGCGGAACGACCGGGCCGACGCGTGACGCCCCGCGTCTCCGCAGCGGCGCCATCGCCAGCGTCTTCGGCGACCGGCTGATGATCCACCGCGACGGCGAGGCCGACACTGTGACGCTCTTCCAGCGCCCGCCCACGCCCGCCGGTGCCGAGGACGCCCGCCCGGGCGACTTCGCCCGCGTGCAGTCGCTGCCGGACCTCCGCGAAATCCTCGTCCACCTCGGCGGC
>CAYQCT010000119.1:0-10128 GCA_964416015.1 uncultured Tepidisphaerales bacterium | reverse complement strand
GCTGGCCATCATCGGCGCCGGCGCGATCGGGTGCGAGTTCGCCGACTTCTACAACGCGATGGGCACCGACGTGACGATCGTCGAGTTCCTGCCGCACTTGCTGCCGAACGAGGACAAGGATTGCAGCGTCGCCCTGGAGCGGGCGTTCAAGAAGCGTGGCATCAACCTCATGCTCGGCAGCAAGACGACGAAGGTGATGACCAGCGACGACGGCGTCGTGCTGACGGTCGTGCCCGCCGACGAGAGCAAAGGCACCAGCGAAAAGCACGTCGAGGCCGACAAGGTCCTGCTCGCCGTCGGTGTGACGGGCAACATCGAAGGCCTCTTCGACAAGAAGCTCGGCGTCGAGATCGTCAAGGAGCACGTCAAGGTCGACACGCACTATAAGACGAACGTCGAAGGCATCTGGGCCGTCGGCGACGTCATCGGCCCGCCGTGGCTGGCGCACGTGGCCCACCACGAGGCCGTCTACTGCGTCGAGCGGATGTTCGACTACAGCGACCACCACGTCGACTACGACAACATCCCCGGCTGCACCTACACGCACCCGCAGGTCGCCTCCATGGGCATGACCGAAGCCAAAGCCCGCGAGTCGGGACGCAAGCTCAAGGTTGGCAAGTTCCCTTTCAGCGTCTCAGGTCGAGCCCTCGCCGCCGGCGAGACGGACGGCTTCGTCAAGCAGATCTACGACGCCGAGACCGGTGAAATGCTCGGCGTCCACATGGTCGGCGAACACGTGACGGAGCTGCTGGCGGAGATGGTCGTCGCGAAGAAGCTCGAAGCGACGGAGGCAGAGATCATCGAAGCGATGCACCCGCACCCGACGCTCAGCGAGGCTGTCATGGAAGCCGCCGGCGTCGCGGACGGCCGGGCGATTCACCTGTAGCCGCTACTCCTTCGGGAACAGCCGGCTGACCGGCACCTTGAAGGTCGGCAGGACGTTTTCACCCGAAAGTTCCTCGTCCTCGCGTACGTGCTGTGCGCTGCCGTCGGCCCGGTGGACGATGACCTCCCGCGTGTCCGGCTGCACCTGCCAAACAAGTTCAGCCCCGGCTTGCAGGTACTCGCGAATCTTCTGGTTCAGGTCGAACGCGTTGTCGTGCGGCGAGACCACCTCGACGCAGATTTCTGGGCAGACGTCGAGGACCTCATCCGTAATGCTCCGGCCCGCCCGTCGCTCATGCGAGATGAAGAACACGTCCGGGCGCCGGCCGCGGACGGTGACGTCAGAATCGGTATCCACCATGCTCTCGACGGCGACGAGACCATGCTTGTCATCCTCCGCGGCGATCTCGAGGAGCGTCCCTACCTTGTTCTGCACCACTCGTTCTCGGAATGCCATCGGTTCCTTTTCCACAGCCTGGCCGTTGATCCACTCCATCTGCTCAGACCCCTCGAGCTGCAGAAACTCGTCCAGCGTCACAGGGGTTGTGGGGGCTTCGGCGAGCATGGGTCGGCCACATTCTAACACCGCCGAAGATTCTCCGTCGAAGGTTCTCCGACCGGCCCGCCAAACGGCTGCCGGGCATCGGCTTACGGGCGCTGGCAAAGCTGGATTTTCGGCCGGTTTCTGCCTAGGATCGACGTGCGTCACGACCCGCACCTCCGCGGCTCGAACCACGCATCTTCGCCCATGGCAGAGCAACTTTCCGACGTGGCCGAACCGGCCGCTCCCGACGTACCCGCCGGCAACGACTACGGCGAGTCGCAGATCAAAGTCCTCGAAGGCGTCGAGCACGTCCGCACCCGACCGGGCATGTACATCGGCGACACGACGCCGCGCGGCCTGCATCACCTCGTCTACGAGATTGCCGACAACTCCATCGACGAAGCCGGCGCCGGTCACTGCAGCACCATCACCGTCAAAATCAACGCCGACGGCAGCGTTACGGTCACCGACGACGGCCGCGGCATCCCGGTTGGCATCCATCCGACCGAGGGCATCCCGACCGTCGAAGTCGTGTTCGCGAAGCTCGGTGCCGGCGGCAAATTCGAGAATCAGAGCGGGCAAGGCGCTTACAAAACCTCTGGCGGCCTGCACGGCGTCGGAGCGAGCGTCGTCAACGCACTCAGCGAGTTCCTCGAAGTCGAAGTTGCCCGCGGCGGCGAAGTTCATCACATGAGCTTCGAACGCGGTTTTAAGACGCAGGATCTCCGCGTCATCGGCAAGAAAAGTACGCCCGGCACCAAGGTGACGTTCAAGCCGGACCCGCAAATCTTTCCGGATGTTACATTCGTCTACGACACGCTCGCGAAGCGATTTCGCGAGCTTGCCTATTTGAACGAAGGCTTGCGGATCCTCCTCATCGACGAGCGTGAGCAGATCGAGGGCGAGCCGCGAAAGGATGATTTCAAGTACGACAACGGGCTGATCGAGTACGTCCAGTACCTGAACGACGGCAAGAATCTCGTCACGCCTGTCCTGCACTTCTCGCGCGAGCCGGCGGACGCGGAGCACGCAGTCGAACTCGCGATGCAGTGGACCGATAGCTACTCGGAAACAATCGCGAGTTTCGCCAACAACATCAACACGGCCGAAGGCGGCACGCACCTGTCGGGGCTGAAGACGGCGCTCACCGGCACGATCAACCGCTATGCAAAGCAGGCCGGCATCGTGAAGAACGTCACGCCGAGCGGCGACGATCTTCGCGAAGGTTTGACCGCTGTCGTGAGCGTGAAGGTTGCTAACCCGCAGTTCGAGGGGCAAACGAAGACGAAGCTGGGCAACAGCGAGGTAGAAAGCTTCGTCGTGCAAGCCGTCAACGACGAGTTGTCACGATTCTTCGAAGAAAACCCGAAGGTTGCCAAGGCGATCTTCGAAAAGGGGGTAAGCGCAGCCGAGGCGCGGGAGGCGGCCCGCAAGGCACGCGACCTGACGCGGCGTAAGAATGCCCTCGACGGCAACGCGTTGCCGGGAAAGCTGACGGATTGCCGGTCGAAGAGTAACGAGATCACGGAGCTGTTCCTCGTCGAAGGCGATTCAGCCGCCGGCACGGCCAAGGGCGGACGCGACAGCGACATTCAGGCAATTCTTGGCTTACGTGGCAAGCTGCTGAACGTCGAAAAGGCGACCATTGTCAAGATGCTCGGGCACAATGAAATTCGCACCTTGATCACAGCAATCGGTGCCGGCCTCCGGGACGATTACGATGATGAGAAACGTCGCTACGGCAAGGTCATCATCATGACCGACGCCGATGTCGACGGCAGTCACATTCGGACGCTGCTTCTTACGTTCCTTTTTCGCCATATGCCGGAGTTGATTCGCGACGGCCGCGTGTACGTTGCCCAGCCGCCGTTGTATCAGGTGAAGCAGAAACGCCGCAAGACCGGCGAGTATGTGCTGAACGAAAAGCGGATGCAGGAGATCTATCGCGAACTCGCCCTCACCGGGACGAGTCTCGTCGTCCGTGACGACGAAGGTCAGGACGAGCTGCATCGCGTCGAGGGCGAGGGACTTCGCGACGTCGTGAACAAGCTCAGCCGGCTCGAAGAAGTCGTAGACATGCTCGACCGCCGGGGCATCGACTTCGGCGACTTCCTCGCCGAACGAAGCAGCTTCGACGGCCGACTCCCGCACGTCCGCGCGACCGTCGACGGCCAGACCCGCTTCTTCCTATCGGCAGCCGAGCGGGACGAACACTTTGCGAAGAACGAGCTCATTGTTGTGAATGGAGAAGCGACCGAGCAGACGAAGGCGAACGATCCCGGAATCGATCTGCACGAAGTAAAAGAACTAGAGCGACTTGTAATTGAATTGGACCAGATCGGGCTGCGCATCGACGATTACCTGTTAACGCAAGAAGAAAGTGTCACGGGCGAACTTCTAGCAACTCGCTACGCGTTCGAGCGGGAAGCCGAGACGCGAGAAGTCGCCGGTCTGGCCGGATTGTTGCCGACGCTGTACTCGCTGGCGAAGCGGGATCTGGAGGTGCAACGGTACAAGGGTCTCGGGGAGATGAACGCCGACCAATTATGGGAAACAACGCTGGATCCGGCACGTCGCAAGCTGCTCCGCGTGACGCTCGAGCAGGCTGAGGAGGCAGAGCGGCTGTTCAGTGTGCTGATGGGCGACGACGTCGAGAGTCGGCGAGCGTACATCGAGAAGCACGCATTGGAGGTCAAGAACCTCGACGTTTAGGTTGACTGCCTGATGCGACTGTTCCCTCTTCTGCCGCTTCTTCTCGTCGCGTCCACCGCGGCGGCAACCGTTGTCCTTCCCGCGGGCGAGGATGCCTCGACAACACGCGCTGCGACGCAGCTAGTGCAAGACATCCCGCCGCTCCCGGATCCGGCGTCGGTGCCGAGCGATGTCGATGAGGCTGAGCTTGCCATCATGCTCCGCCCCCTCGAGGTCGAGCTGCTGGAAGATGTCGCCGCCGTCTGGCTGGACCGGCTCAAGGCGCAGGTCGAAGCAACATCGGCCTTGCGTCTTGCTTCTCGCAGCAGTGACGGGGATGCGAAGGCCGAGCTCGCTGCCGCGGCCACGACCGCTGGGCTCGAGCGTGATGCCTTGGCCGGTCGTGTGATGGTCGTGCTCTCCGCTCTTCATGAGAAGGGAGGCGACGCGAGTCGCGCAGAGGCGTACGTCAAAGCAGTGCAGAAAGACGATCTTGAGCTCTCGGACGTTTGGGAGCTATGGCCCACAATCAAAAGCTGGCTTCTTGCTGCTGAAGGTGGCGTCGCTCTCGGCTTGAACCTTCTATGGTTCTTCCTGGTTCTTGTCGCTGCGATCATCGTCTCTCGGATCCTGAGACGGATTGCTCGAAAAGCTGTCACCGGGATTCGCGGGGCAAGCCATCTGCTTCGCGATTTTCTCGCGGGCCTCGTCTACAAGGTTGCTCTACTCGTCGGCATCGTCATTGCGATCAGCTTCCTCGGCGTCAACATTGCCCCGCTCGTAGCCGCCATTGGTGCGGCGGGCTTGGTGGTCGGCCTCGCCTTGCAAGGCACGTTATCCAACTTCGCCAGCGGTCTATTGATTCTGATGTACCGGCCCTTCGATGTCGGGGATGTGGTCAAAGTCGCGGGCGGAGTCTCCGGGAAGGTGGAGGCATTGAACTTGGTCAGCACGACCATTCTCACATTCGACAACCAGCGAATCCTCGTTCCCAACAACAACGTGTGGGGCGAGACGATCACGAACCAGACGGGCCTTGCCACCCGACGCGTCGACATGACCTTCGGCGTCGGGTACGACGATGATCTCGACGTCGTGATGAACGAACTCGCCGCCGTCTGTGCGGAGCATCCGCTCGTGCTGGCCGACCCGCCACCCTTGATTAAGGTTGTGAGTCACGACGATTCCAGCGTCGGCGTCACCTGCCGGCCCTGGGTGAAGACGGACGACTACTGGGGTGTCTACTGGGACTTTCACAAGCTGGTCAAGCAACGCTTCGACGCAGCTGGCATCTCGATTCCGTTCCCGCAGCGCGATCACGGTGAGGAAGATCGCCAGGCCCGGGAAGGTGGCGATCCACCAGTTGAAGCCGCTGCCGCCGCTACGCGCCTGGTTGAGGAGCGCTCCCCACGACGGGTCTTTTGCCTCAAGGCCGACGTTGAGGAAGCTCAGCGTGCTCTCGAGCAGGATGGCTGAGGCGACGCCGAAGCTGGCGTTGACGAGGACCGGCGCGATGCCATTGGGCAGCATGTGGCGGAAGAGCAGGCTCCACGTCGGCAGCCCGGCGGCGCGGCCGGCCTGCACGAATTCCTGGCCGCGCAGGCGGAGGAACTCGGCGCGGATGAACCGCGCGTCGGCGGTCCAGCTCATGACGCCGATCGTCGCCATCATGAGCCAGATGTTCTTGCCGTAGAGCGTCATCACGATCAGCAGCACGATCAACACGGGGATCGCCTGCACGATCTCGACGAGGCGCATGAGCGCTAGGTCCACGACGCCGCCGGCGTAGCCCATGACCGCGCCGATCAGGATGCCGATGAACGAGGAGATGCCGGTCGCAACGAAGCCGATCGCCAGTGCGACGCGGGTCGCGTGGATCATGCGGCTGGCCATGTCCTCGGAGTTGATCGTCGTGCCGAGCCAGTGCTTCGACTGCAGCTGCCGGGCGTTGTCGTTCGGTGCCCACCACGGTGCGGCGGTGCGGGCACGGCCGAGGTCGCGGAGCGTGTCGTTGGGGCTGTATGGGATCGGCGCGAGCAGGACGCGCTCGTACGTGCCGTTCTCGGCGAGGAGTCGATAGCGGCTGTACTGCTCGATCCGCGGCGGGTCGGCGACGAGTACGCCGGCGAGGAACGACAGGCCGAGGATGCCCAGAACCAGCGGCACGAAGGATGCCGGCGGCATCTTGACGAAGCGGCGGACGATCAGCAGGACAAGCACGCCGAACGCGAACAAAGGCAACGCGATGTCGACCGCGGTCAGGCCCTGCCACGCCGGTGACGTCCAGCCCTCGGCCGTCTTCGCGAGCAACGGCCGCGAGTTGGCGAGGAGCGGCGCGAAGACTGCGACGAAGAAGAGCAGGCCTACCCAGACCAGCCCGACCTGGGCCGTCGGCCGCTTGACCGCGTTGACGAACGCGTTCAGCCAGAGCGACCGCCCCGCCTGCTGTTGACGCGCCTCGTCCTCGACCGGTGCGTACGCGGTCGCGGCTTCTTCGGCAGTGGGCGCGTCGAGAGTCATCAGTCGTAGCTCACCCTCGGATCAGCGGCGGCGTACGCCAGGTCGGCCAGCAGGTAGCTGCAGACGGTCAGCAACAGCGTCACGAGCGACAGGCTCAGGAACAGCTCGCGATCCCGCCGCAGCAACGACTCGATCAAGAGCGAGCCCATGCCGTCGATCGTGAAGATGCGCTCGACGACGACACTGCCGGCGATGATCGCCGGGAGCAGTGCGGCGAGGAAGGTGATGATCGGGCCGAGCGCGTTGCGGAAGGCGTGCCGCCAGAGCACGACGCGGCCGCTGAGGCCTTTCGCGCGGGCGGTGCGGACGTAGTCGCTGTTGAGCACTTCGAGCAGGCTCGTCCGGCTGAGCTTGCTCAGGTAGGCGAATTGCGTGTAGCTCAGGCAAAGCACGGGCAAGACGAGGTGCCACGAGCTATCGAGTAGGAAGCCGAGCCGGAAGCTGCCGTCGGCGGCGTAGCTGGGCAGGAACGGCTGGTCTTTCCCCGCCATCGAGATCAGCTCGCCGGCGGGGAAGATGCCCAGGTGCTGCTGGGCGTTGGCGAGGAATCCGATGAGCATGACGCCGACCCAAATGACCGGCAGGCTGTAGAGCGCCAGCAGAACGAAACCGGTCAGCAGATCCTGCCAGCCGCCGCGGTGCTTGGCGGACCAGACGCCGGTGAAGATGCTCACGACGAGGGCCAGCGGCACGCTGATGGCGTTCAGCAAAAGCGTGATCGGCAGACGCTCGGCAATCAGATCGAGCGAAGGACGCTGGAAGACGAAGCTGTAGCCGAGGTCCGGCACCTTGATTGGCAGGCGGTCGAAGCGATAGCTGCCGGATTCCGGCGTGAACTCGATGCCCGCCTCGTCGGCCGCCTGCTCGAGTCGTTCCTGCTGTTCCTCAAAATCCATCGACGGATCGTCGGCCAGGAGTTGCTTGCGGAGCGGAGCCTCGAATTCCCGCCGTTCCGCGCGGGCGGCGACGACGTCCGGGTCGCTGTACCGGTGCATGTGCAACCCGATCGGCGAGACGTTGTTCAACCACCGAGCGTACTGCAGCAGAAACGGGTCGTTCAGGCCGAATCGCTCGTTGATGTAGGCCTCGCGTGCGGCGCGGGCCTCGGGCCGCTCGTTGCCGCCGGCGTCGGCGGCGGTATCAGTAATGCTGCCGGGCGCGTAGAAGAGCAACGCAAAGACCACCAGCGTCGCACCGAGCACCGTCGGCACGAACAGCAGGAGTCTTCGTAAGACGTAAGTCAACATTGCGGCGTCGGCTCTGTCGGGTCTCGATGCGGCCGGAGCCTACTGCGTCATCTGGCTGCCGCGGGCGATGTACCACGGCAGCACGCCGCCGTTGAGGAACTCGTAATTGAGACCGAGCTTGCTCGTCTCGACGTTGCGGACGCGACCATTGAAGAAACGTAACGCCTGCCGGTTGAGCAGGAACGTGTACGGCTGATCTTCGTGCAAGATCTGATGAACTTCGTGCCAGATGGGCATGCGTTCTTCCGGATCGACCGTCACCCGCGCGCGCTCGATGGCGGCGTCAAGCCGTTCGGAGCGGTAGCCGGTCCGGTTGTCGCCGCCGGCCTTGGCGTTGTCGCTGTGGAAGATCTGGTACGGGTCGCTCTCGATCGAGCCGGACCAGCCGAGGGTCGCGGCCTCGAAGTCACTCTGCTTCAGCCGCTCGACCAGCACCGGCCAGTCGACCCGCTCGGCCACCAGCAGCACACCGCCTTCTGCCATGTCGTCGCGGAGGCTGAGCACGATCTGCTCGACCAGCTCGCTGCCGCCGGGGTACATGAGCTTGAACTCGAAGTCAGTGCCCTGCCCGTCGTCCAGGATGCCGTCGCCGTTCGTGTCGCGCCAACCCGCCTCGGCCAGCAGCTCCTGAGCCGCGGCGACGTCGCGCGGCCACGGGTCGATCTCCGGGTTCGACTGCGGCGAGTCCACGGCGAAGGGGCCGCTGGCGATTTGGGCGTAGCCGCGGTAGAGATCGTCCGCCAGCCGTTGACGATCGGTCAGCATGGTCAACGCCTTCCGCACCCGCGCGTCGGCGAATTTCGTCGGCGTCTCGGCGCCGTCCTCGTCGCGTCGAAGCTGGTTCCAGCCGATGTACGTGTAGCCGCCGTAGGGCGTGAAGTAGTTGAACGTCTTGCTCTGCTTCAGGATGTCATCGTCGCTCTTGAGCTTGTCGAAGACTTCCGGCGTCGCCCCGAGTCGGTCGAGCTGACCGTTGCGGAACATGACCTCCTCGACGGCTTCTTCCGATATCTGCTTGAAGTTGATCCGTTCTATCGTGCCGGGCTCGCCCCAGTAGCGCGGGTTGCGGACCAACGTCACATCCTCGGCCGGTGTCCAGCTCGTCGGGTTCGGCAGCATGTACTGCCCGCTGCCCATCAACAGGCCGATGCTCTCGTTGAACTGCGTCGGCGTGTAGTTCTCGTAAAAGTGCTTCGGCATGATGCCGATCGACCCGATGAAGCCGAAGTTGAGGAAGTACGGCTCGCTGAACTTGAACTCGACGCGACGCTCGTCCAGGGCCGTCACCGTGTCGAGCTTCGTCAGGTACGACCGCGTCCGGTCGGCCTGCACCTCCGGGTTGCGGATCCAGTCGAACGTCCAGACGACGTCCTCGCTTGTCAATGGCTCGCCGTCGCTGAAACGCAGGCCGTCTCGCAAGGTGTAGACGAACGTCAGGCCGTCCTCGCTGATCTCCCATGACTCCGCCAGCCGCGGCTCGAATTCGAGCGTCTGCGCGTTGCGCTGGATGAGCGATTCGAGGACGAGGTACTCGACCCAGATCTGGTAGATGTCGCTCGACACGAGCGGCGTGAGGCGGCCGATCTTCGTGCCGAAGTTGTCGAGGAAAGTGCCCTCGCGGGAGAAGTCGTCGGCTTGCTCGGCTTCCTCGATGGCGGCAAAGGTGGCGCCGGCGACGGTCACCTCGGGCGACGCGTCGGGATCTTCCATAGCTGCCGCCTGGTCCGGCTGCGGGACGACGTTCGTCGGCGTCGGCGGGTTCGGCATTGCCTGCTGGCCGTCGCCGGAGACACCGTAAAAGTTCTGCACGACGGTCGGCGTCGAGCCGCCGTTGCCGCTGGTCCGCGTGACTTCATCGAGCTTGTCGCCGAATCGGCTGACGTCGACGGCCAGCTGATCGCTCTTGACGGCGACGTCCTGCAGGCGGTCCCACTGGCGGCTCGACTGGAACATGTGCAGGCCGACGACGACCAACAGCAGGCCGACGAGTGCGAACAGGAAGAAGTCTTTCAGGCCGAAGCGGTTTTCCATGGGAGGCTCGTTCGGGAGGCAATCAACAGCAGACGGTCATCAACAACAGACGGCGATGCCGGCGGGGTTACAGCTTGGCACCTTCGCGTTTCGGGTCGAACAGATCCCGCAGGCCGTCGCCGAGGAAGTTAAGGCTTAGCAGCGTGATCGCAAGTGCGGCGCACGGAAACACCAGCTGCCACCAGAGGCTGGGCGTCTGGAACAGGGCCG
>CAYQCT010000118.1:7017-10333 GCA_964416015.1 uncultured Tepidisphaerales bacterium | reverse complement strand
GCGTGATGATGGTGACGGGGCCGTAGTCCTGGCGGTAGTAGTTGTCCTGATGAGCAGCGGTGCCGTTGCTCGGCAGGTCGAAGTAGGTTTTGTACTTCTGGCGAGACAGGGCGACGGGCGTGCGGTCGTCCGGGTTGCCGTAGCCGCCGTTGATGGCGGCGAAGTTTTCCCAGTTGCCCAGGGCGGGCAGGAGCGGCTTGTTGGTGAAGCTCGTGTCGTACTCGCCGGCGTTGTGACGCCAGAACTCGTCCCAGCCGGGCTGGTAGCCGCCGCCCTGGACGAGGTCGCCGGGCATGACGACGAAGTCGGCGTTGCGGCTGTTGACGATCTCCATGTTGTTGCGGTAGCCGCTGGTTTCGGTCAGCGGATACAGGGCGCGGCCCGAGCCGTCGGCCGGGATGTTCGCGGGGCGGCCGACGCTGGTCGGTGCTTGGACGCCCGGTGCCCAGTCGCGGCGGTTGGTGTTGCCGCGTGGCTCGGTCTCGCTGTCGCTCATGGCGATGAAGCGGACGCGGTCCCAGTTGTCGGCGGTCGGGGCGGTTTTGAACGTGCCGTTGAATGTCTCGCCGCCGGCGAGGTTGACGCTGTAGTCGTAGCTGGTGTTGGGCGAGAGGCCCGAGACGTTGTTGACGAACTTGTAGTTGTCGTCGCTGAAGAGCGTGTAGTTGTTGGTCGCAGCCTGGTCGATCTCGGCCTGCGTGTAGGCCAGGTTGGCCTGCAGGTTGCCGCCGAGGGTGGAGGTGATGGGCGAGGCGAGGTCGCCGCCGGTCACGCTGAACGTAGCCGACACGTCGGCCTCGGTGAACCAGGTGAACTGCATGCCGTCGGTCGACGGATTCGTGAGGTACGGCAGGACGCGAAAGTCCTGGGCGAGTGCGGGCGTCGCGGCAGCAACGGCGGCGGCGAGGGCGAAGGTGGTGCGGATCTTCATGAAGCTTTCTGCGGGTGGAACACGGCGGACATCAAGCGGACGCACACGGGTGCGGCCGCGATGAGAACCTTGTATCCGGCAGAACTGCAAGGTTCGGCAAAGGTGGTGTAACGGAGATGTTCGAAGTTTCTCCGCGTTTCGTTAAGTGCAGGCGACGCGACAGCTACGCCCGACGGCGAAGCAGGAGCGTGCCGGCTGCCACGGCGACGAAGCCGGCGGTGGCGGGTTCGGGGATGACGTTCAGCAGCACGGCCGGGCGGTCGGTGATGAGGCCGTCGATGGCGGGGTTGTCGAGGTAAAACTCCATCGTCGCGACGTCGTTGATCGTGTCAATCGTGATCGGCACGCCGAGGTCGTCGATGACGTCGAACAGCGGCAGCGGCACCTGGCCGGGGTTGTTGCCGATGAAGCTCTGCGATACGTTGAGCAGGTCGTCGACGAGCAGGTCGGGCGTGAAGGTGCCGCCGGCGATGCCGTTGACCAGGTTCTCGGCGCTGCCGACCGAGTAGAGCGTCGCGAACTCCGGGGCGATGTCGCGGACGACGGCGACCTGGGCCTCGTCGAAGCTGGCGAGGGCGACCCGGTCCTGCATGTCGTTCGCCCGCAGGAGGTCGACGACGGGCTGGACGGCTTCGACGCCGGCCTCAACCTTGATCTCGATCATCATGCGGCGGTCGGGGTGCGCCTGGACGACCTCTTCGAGCGTCGGCACGAGCAGGTTGTCGCCGCGGAACGGGAAGGTTGCCCCGCCGTCGAACGTGGTGTCCCAGCCGGCCGAGAGGGAGCGGAGCTGGGCGAAGGTCAGGTCGGCGACGGGGCCGGTGCCGTTGGTGGTGCGGTCGACGGTGATGTCGTGCATGAGCACCGGCACGCCGTCGCTGGTGAGGCGGACGTCCATCTCGAGGATGACGCCGGGGTCGAGCGAGGCGGCGTAGTCGAAGCCGAGCAGCGTGTGCTCGGCGGTCTCCAGAACGCCGCCGCGGTGGGCGATGACCGAGAGCGGGCCGTCGAAGAAGACGGTGTTGGAGGGCGGCGTGAAGGCGAGGGCGGGCGTAGCGGCGAGCGCGGCGGCGAGGGTCAGGACGTGTCGCTTCATGCAGACACAATGAACCGTGTCAATCAGGAACAGTTGTGCTTCCGAAAAAGATGTTGTTAGACGTATCGCGTCTTCGGAGGCTCCACGTTGCCGGTCGATGAAGGCCGCCGGGAATCATGTGCACGTCGTGTGGTGCCACCGCAATTCGCCCGGCAGGTCGACGCCGGCGTACTCGAGGTGCAGCACGCGGCGGTGCGACGGGCTCGTTGCGGGCGAAGACGCGTGCAGAACGAGCGGCCGCATCAGGACAGCGTCGCCAACGTTGCACGTCAGCGAAAGCTGCTCCGCGTCGTCCGTTGCCCGCTCGACGGCATCGGCATCGAGCAGGTCGTGGTGCGTGCCGGCAATGATGCGAAGCGGGCCGTTGTCGGGGCCGCAGTCGTCGAGGGCGAGGCGGAGCGTGAGCATCGACCGCAGCACGTTCGTCGGCGGCTGGACGTGGACGACGCCGGCCTTCGTCGACCACGGGCCGAAGCCGACGGTGTCAATCTTCTCGCGGACGGCGATCGAGCGGTCCTGGTGCCACGGCACGGTCCAGTTGGCGTCGGGCGTCTTGTCGAAGAGCAGCCCGCGCACACAGCGGGCGGCAGGGCCGAGGAGCGGGCGGATTGCGTCGTGAAGAACGTGCCCGTTGGCAAAGGCGGCGACGGCGGGCAGGGCGAGCACGTTGCGGCGTGCGAAGGCGTGGCCGCGACGGGTAAGCACGGCGTCATCGGTTCGCGGGTTCAGCTCGGCGAGCAGCGTTGCGACCTCGTGTTCGTCGGCCGCATCATGGAAGACGGTTGCGCCGGCTTGCTCTATGCGCCTTCTGAGAACGTAGCAGCGGCGAGCCGCCGCTGCTACGACCGGAGTCCTCAACGGCTCCTAGTTGCTCGAGGTCCGCCGGTACCACAGTGTCGACTCTACAGCGGCTCGGCCTCGACGCCTTCGGTCGTCACGACCAGAGAATCGTCCCGTTTCAACCGATCGCCGTGACTCCAAGCCGCGCGTCTGCGTGGATGCCTCCGTGCCAGGTTCCACGGATCGTGTCGCACGAGGCCGTGGCGCGGATCGCTTTCGCGAGACATCTATGACCTGAACGGAACGAGCTACCTTCTGGACATGCGTCGTGAGATCCCGTCGCTTCTCGTCGCGACGACATCCGGGCTGGTGCTTGGGATTGGGACCGTTTTGTCCGGAGTTCCGGCAGCGGGGCGGTTAGACAGCTTGCTGCTGCCACTCGTCGCGGCGGCGTTGTTCCTGCCGGTCGTCGGCGGACCGAGTCGGCCGCGCTTCTGCGCGTTCGCCGC
>CAYQCT010000118.1:5647-7007 GCA_964416015.1 uncultured Tepidisphaerales bacterium | reverse complement strand
TGGGAGTCTGCTTTGTGTGGGTTGCGTGGTGCGGGCTGCTTGTCGTGCCAGGCGTGCTTCGGCTTCGCGTCGCCGCATCGGCCGGCTTTGCGCTCGCCTGCCTCGCTTGGCTGGGTTGGCCGATCTGGCTCGCGCCGACGCTGGCCACATCCGGCGGCAGCGTGCCGACGTGGGCGACGGCGGTGCACCCGGCCTTTGCCATAGATGCCGCTGTGGAAGGGCCGGCTTGGACGGAGACGCCCACGGGCTACGACCTGACGCCGCTGGGCCAGGATCTGCCGTACAGCATGCCCGACTCGCCGTGGCCGATGGTCGCGACGCACACAATTCTCGCGTCAATGCTGCTCTCCATCGGCATCGCCAGGTCATCCCTGCGCCGGCGAACGCGATAGACCGGCGCTTGCGTCTACACCTCGACCGGCCGCGAATCGCCGACGAGGGCGATGGAATTCTTGCCGGCGCGTTTGGCACCGAACACCAACGCTTCGTCTGCCGCCGCGAGGAGGGTCGCGGCGTCGCTCGCATCGTACGGAAAGACCGCCATGCCGCCGCTGATGGTCAATTGCCCGACGCCGCTCGGGCCCAGCGCCGCGAACTCCGGCTCGCTGATCATCCGGCGGAACCGCGCGGCGATCTGCAGCGGCCCCTTCGGGAACCGGCCCGCCTGCCGGTGCTCCTCGCTCGCGTCGCCGTCGACGACCGGCGGCTTGTCCGTCGAGCCCGGCTCGTCCTTCTCCCAGAACACGACCGCAAACTCGTCGCCGCCGATGCGGGCGACGAAATCGTGATCGCGGACCGAACGCTTGATGAGCGCGCCCGTCTGCTTCAGGATCTGGTCGCCGGTCGCGTGGCCGTGACGGTCGTTGTAGTGCTTGAAGTCGTCGATATCGAAGAGCAGCAGCGTCACCGGGAATCGGTTTCGCCGGGCGCTGGCGAGGATGCGGTCGAGGAAGTGGCGGAAGTACCGCTTGTTCGCGCAGCCGGTGAGGTCGTCGCAGAGGGCGAGCCGCTGCAGTTGCGAGGTCCGTGCGTCGAGCTGCGCGAGCTGATCGAGCTGTCCGGCGAGGCGGGCCAAGTCGAGCCGGGCTACGTCCCGCTCGGCCGCATCGGCATCCCGCCCGGCCCGCCAGACGAGTTGCCGCCGGCCGGCCAGTTCGACGGTTACGAGCTCCTTCGCCACCGTCGCGTCGGCCGGCTCGATCGAGATCTCGGGCAGCTTCGCGACCAGGCCTGTCACGGCCGCGCCCGGATGCTTCGTCAACGCCGCCAGCAGGTCATCCGCCGCCAGCTCCGGCACGACCGGGCGCGCCGCCTGCTGGGCGTCGGACCGCAACGCCCGCGCCAACTCCGCCGGCCCGGT
>CAYQCT010000118.1:0-5592 GCA_964416015.1 uncultured Tepidisphaerales bacterium | reverse complement strand
CAGGGCATCGTGCACCGTCGGGACCGTCTCGACGCCGAATCCCGCGGCCTCGCCAGCTTCGCCGAGGTCGCCCGCATCGCCGATCAGCAGCACCCGCGGCCGCCCGTCGATGGGCTCGTCCCGCACCAACGCCAGCCGCGGCGTGTCGCCGATCGCCAACGGGCCGGGAGATGGTCGGGTCGATGTAGCCATCAGGGATTCAGTCTGCGCCCTAAGCGGCAGTTCGGCAACGTGGGCCGGCGGATCGTCGCATCAGGTGCCGAGCAGGGCGACGAGTTCCTCGTTCGTCAGCACCGGCTCGTGCCGGACGTCGGCGACGGTCTCGACCGGCTGCGGCGGCGGCGCCACCGGAGGCGGCGTGAGGGTCGTTCCAAAGCGGTGCAACCGGCCACCCGTTGCGACGACGCCGTCCCCGCCCAGCAACGCCGCCTCCGCCAGCAGCGCCGGCCGATGATCGGCGTCGGCAAGAAACACCGGCACGTCCGGCCGAACCCGCTTCAACGCCCGCACGACGGCGGCTTCACCTTCTTCTAAGGCCACCAGTGACACCAGCACGGCTGCGACGTCCGACGAGCTCGTCCGCAGCCTGTCGATCGCGTCGTACGGCTCGGGGCACGGCTGTACCTGCCACTCCTGGGCCGTGGCGACTTGCGAAGCGGCCGGCGAGTCGCCGACGGCGAGGAGCGTGGGCTTCTGCGGGTTGTGCGGCGTCGGGGGCGACACGACCTTCAGAATAGCGGCCGCAGGTGAGGCAAACGGCCGCCGGCGATTTCCGTTGACCACTCCGCCGCCGGGCCTCTACGGTGCCGCCCCGCGTTCCGGCGCGATCGGCCCAAGCCGACTCGCCCGCCGCCTGCCCCACTCGCACCCTACTTCCCAGAGCATCATGGCCATCAAGGTTGGCATCAACGGTTTCGGTCGCATCGGCCGCCTCGTCTTCCGCGCCGCCGCCTACCGCAGCGACGACGACATCCAGGTCGTCGGCGTTAACGACCTGGTCGGGGCCGATAACCTCGAGTACCTGCTCAAGTACGACACGATCCACGGTCGCTTCGATACGGAAAAGGGCGGCGAGATCGGCCGCAACGGCGACACGAAGCTCACGGTCGGCGGCCGCGAAGTCCCGACCTTCAGCGAGCGTGACCCGGCCAACCTGCCCTGGGGCGACCTCGGCTGCGACGTCGTCCTCGAGTCGACCGGCCTGTTCACCACGCAGGAAGCCGCCAGCGCCCACCTCAAGGCCGGTGCGAAGAAGGTCGTCATCAGCGCCCCGACGAAGTCGCCCGAGACGGTGCCGACCTACGTCATGGGCGTCAACGACGATCAGTACGACGGCTCTGCCGACGTCGTCAGCAATGCCAGCTGTACGACCAACTGCCTCGCCCCGATCACGAAGGTCATTCTCGACAACTTTGGGCTCGAGGAAGGTTTGATGACGACCGTCCACGCCGTGACGGCGACGCAGCCGACGCAGGACGGGCCGAGCAAGAAGGACTGGCGCGGCGGCCGCAACGCGTACATGAACATCATCCCGAGCAGCACCGGTGCCGCCAAGGCCGTCGGGTTGGCGCTGCCGGAGACGAAGGGCAAGCTGACGGGCATGGCGTTCCGCGTGCCGACGATGGACGTGTCGTGCGTCGACCTGACGTTCCGCACGGAGAAGTCGACGAGCTACGAGGCGATCAGCGAGGCGATGAAGGCCGCCGCCGAGGGGCCGATGAAGGGGATTCTGGGCTACACCGACGAGGAGGTCGTCAGCGGCGACTTCATCACGGACCCGCGGAGCAGCATCTACGACGCTGGGGCCGGCATCGGGCTCAACGACCGCTTCTTCAAGATTGTCAGCTGGTACGACAACGAATGGGGCTACAGCAATCGTTGCATCGATCTGATCCAGAAAATGGGCGCCAAGGGCTTCTAGGAGCCTCAGAACGCCGATTCGGCGGGCCTGGCGCATACAGAACCTTATTGTCAATTTGCGCTTGCCACCTGCACCGGATTCGTTATCATTGAGCCGCGGCCCCATGCCGTACCGGGTGGGTTGCTCGGAAACCTCGCGAACTACGACCTGAGAGAGGGAATGAACATGAAGAACGCCATCATCCTTGCCGCCGCTGCCGCGGCCCTTACGACTGCGACCGCCGGTGCGGCGATCCTGGAGCACGAAGTGGACCTCGGCACGGCCGATGCTCCCGTTCGCGTTCCGAGCGACGTCAGCGGCACGCTCCAGTCGGGCGACCTCGTCTACGTCACGTTCAACCTGCCGACGCCGGTCGCCGATGGCATCGCGTCGCTGGACATCGAGACGAACGACTCCTCGTTCGACACCGAGATCGCCCTCTACAGCGGCTTCGGCCCGGGCGCGACCTTCGTCGCCGAAGATGACAACGACGGCCAAGGCACCCGCAGCTTCCTGAGCTTCGGCGAGCCGGGCGCCCGCGCCCCGCGTCTCGGCCAGGACGGTGACCTCGCCGCCGGCCTCTACACGCTCGTCCTCGGCGGCCAGGACACGACGTTCTCCAGTGACCTCGGCAGCATCACCGCCGGCAGCGCCGGTGGCTTCTACGCGATCGACTTCGACTACGACGTCATCCCCGAGCCCGCCACCGCCGGCCTGCTCAGCCTCGGCCTCCTCGCGGCCCTCCGCCGCCGGAAGTAGGTCCGCCGCAGCAGTTGGTCCTCGTCATTAAGGGCTTCCCGCCTCGCGGGAAGCCCTTCTCGTTTTCCCATTCATCGCGTCGCGAAGCCTGTCGTCAGCGTCAGCCCGAGAAACATCACGGCGAACAGCCAGAAGGCACTGCCGAAGAAGTAGAAGAAGAACGCTTCGCCCTGTCCCTTGGCCGTGCCGACCTGGGCGGCGGCGCCGTGGCCGGAGGTGAAGACGATTGTGCCGAACGCGAGGAGGAACAGGCACGCACAGACGAGGCCCGGCCAAGACATCGGTGATTGATGTTGCTCGGCCGCCTCCACCGCCGGCAGCAGTTTCGTGATCTCGAATGCCGCCGCTGCCAGGACCAGTACGACGAGCAGGTGCACCCACCTCGGCCGCCGCGTGCTTGGCCAACGGAACCGCCGCAGCAGGTAGAGCCAGAGCACGACGCTGACGACCGCAACGGCAACGAACGAATCCTGCCAGCCCGGCAACGCCAAGTGCGTGCCAACCCTGCGTCTCCGCCACCGCGATGCCGCCGCAAAAAACCGACGCCTGCAGCATCAGAAACAGGAACCCGTAGACGCCGCCCATCAGTAGGAACACTGTGTTGGCACACCCCATGTGCGTCGCCCGCACGTACAGCGGCTGCGCCAGCCACGCCCGTCCGTCCGGCGTACTTCGCCAGTCGTGCTGCCCGACTGCCGCCTGCGCAACGTAGCCGCCTGTGAAGATGTACACGGCTGCCCGCTCGGCATGAAGCGCGAGGCACTGCAGCAGCATGAACGTTCCAACGTAGCCCCAGCCCAGCCCGTCGGTCATGCGGGCGCGACGTTAGAGCAGCACGCATCCCGTTTCCACGCGTCGCGCCCCGCCCGAGTCCAATGCGAGCCGCGGTCCCATGGACCGCCGGTCTGACGGTGGCCGTTCGCGTGTCTCGTATCCACTTCCAAAGGACGTGCCGCCACTGCTGATGAACATCATCAGACTCGCGGTTCGTGCAACCGCAGCTGGCAGAGGGTGCAAAGCAAGACGAACGCGTCAAACGATCTGCGTGCTGCTCTAGGAGCCGTGCGAGGACTTGGGTCGTAGCAGCGGCGGCTCGCCGCTGGCGTTCACTTTTCGCAGAAGATTCCGGATCCAGAGGCAGCGGCGAGCCGCCGCTGCTACGTCCTCAAACGGCTCCTAATCCAGATTCATCTTCAGCAGGAACTCGCCGTTGCTCTTGCTCTTTTCGAGTCGGCCGCGGAGAAGTTCCATGGCTTCGACCGGGTTCATGTCGCTCAGCACGCGGCGGAGGCGGTAGACGAGCTCCATCTCCTTCGGATCCAGCAACAGTTCCTCGCGCCGCGTGCCGCTGGCGTTGATGTCGATCGCGGGATAAACACGCTTCTCGACGAGGCGGCGGTCGAGGTGTAACTCGCTGTTGCCGGTGCCTTTGAATTCTTCGAAGATGACGTCGTCGGCCTTGCTGTTGGTGTCAACGAGGGCGGTCGCGAGGATGGTCAGGCTGCCGCCGCCTTCGATGGCGCGGGCAGCACCGAAGAAGCGCTTGGGCTTTTGCAGGGCCGCCGTGTCGACGCCGCCGGAGCCGAGCTTGCCGCTGCTGGTTTCGTTGTTGTACGCGCGGGCCAGGCGGGTGATGGAGTCGAGCAGGATGACGACGTCCTTGCCGAGCTCGACGTAGCGTTTGGCCTTGTCCATGACGGTCTCGGCGACCTGGATGTGCCGGGCGGCGCCTTCGTCGAAGGTGCTGCTGACGACCTCGCCCTTGGTGTGCCGACGCATATCGGTCACTTCCTCGGGCCGCTCGTCGATGAGCATGATGATCAGGACGGCGTCGGGGTGGTTCGTGCTGATCGCGTTGGCGATCTTTTGCAGAAGCACCGTCTTGCCGGTCCGCGGCGGGGCGACGATCAGCATCCGCTGACCCTTGCCGATCGGGGTGACGAGGTCGACGACCCGCATCGACGTCTCGGCCGGGTCGTGCTCGAGGTGCAGCCGCTTCTCCGGGTGCAGCGGCACGAGCTCCTCGAAGGGCCGCAGGGCCGTCACCTTCGCCGGGTCTTCGCCCATGATCGAGTCGACTTTGAGCAACGCGAAGTACCGCTCGCTCTCTTTCGGCGGACGGATCTGACCGAAGACGGTTTGGCCCTTCTTGAGGCCGAACCGGCGGACCTGGCTCGGGCTGACGTAGATGTCGTCCGGGCTGGCGATGTAGTTGTTGTCCGGGCTCCGCAGGAAGCCGAACCCGTCGGGCAGCACTTCGAGCACGCCCTCGCCGAAGAGCAGACCGGTCTGGCGTGCCCGGCCGCGGAGGATGCGGAAGATCAGGTCCTGGCGCTTGAGCTCGTCGGGCTCTTCGACGCCTTCGTCCTTGGCGAGCTGGACGAGTTCTTCGTCGGTCTTGTCGCGGAGGTCGTTGAGGAACAGCTTGTCCTGCTGCGTGAGCGGGTCGTACCGAAGACCGGCCGGCGTTTCGGCGGCGAGTTCGTCGTCGCTTGGGAAGCGCGTGCTCGCCGGCGGGCGGTCGTCTTCGTCGTCGAAGCCCTGGGCAAAGGCGGCCGGACCGGGCGGGTGGTCCTGGAGGTGCTGCGGGGCACGGCTGTAGCCGTTGTTGTGGTTGTTGCCACCGTAGTTGCCACGGTTGTTCCCGCCGCCGCCTTCGAACCGGTCGTTGTTGCGGGACTTGTTGCGACGCCGGCGGCCGCGTTTGCCGGGGCGGTCCTGGTAGTCGCCGTCCTGGCCGGGCTGGTCCTGTGGCTCCTGGCGAGGCGATTCTTCGGCGGCGGGCTCTTCTTCCTGCTTCTTGGCCACAGCCTTCTTCGCCGCCTTTATCGGAATTGCATCGCCGTCACCGCCGGCGACGACGGGCTCGGCTTCGAGCGTCTTGGGAGCTTCCTCCTCGGCGGCGGCGGTGCGGGTGCGACGGGTGCGACGAC
>CAYQCT010000117.1:3914-10703 GCA_964416015.1 uncultured Tepidisphaerales bacterium | reverse complement strand
GAGAGGGAGACGGCGACGGTCTTGAGACTGCTATGAGCCTGAACGAAGTCGTCTTTCGCCGCCTGAGCAGCAGGATGGCTGGACGCTTCATCAAAACTGATGTCCGTCCGGCTCGTGAGTGAGCCGCAGACTGCTTCCGCAAACTCTGGATGCGTGTTGATACCCGTCCCGACTGCCGTGCCGCCTATCGGCAGATTAACGCGGAGCACGTCGACCATATGTGAAGCTAGAAGCTTTGCCTGTGCGGCCTGCGCGGCATAGCCACTGAAGACCTGACCGACGCGGATCGGCGTCGCATCCATGAGATGGGTCCGTCCGATTTTGACGATGCCGTCCCATTCCTTGGCCCTTTGCTCCAGCGAGTCATTCAGCCGCTCTAGTGCAGCGTCGAGCTTCGAAGCAGCGAGAGATGCAGCGATGTGCATCGCGGTCGGGAACGTGTCGTTGCTCGACTGCCCCATGTTGACGTGGTCGTTGGGGTGGACCCGCGGCTTGGCGTTCGGGTCGTGGTCGCCGCCGGGGCTGCTGGGGAGGCCGAGCTTTTGGTTGGCGAGGTTGGCGATGACCTCGTTGGCGTTCATGTTCGTGCTCGTGCCAGAGCCGGTCTGGTAGACGTCGACCGGGAAGTGGGCGTCGTGCATCCCCTTGGCCACCTCGTCGCTGGCGGCGATGATCGCGTCCGCCAGCTCCGCGTCGAGCTTGCCGAGGTCCTTGTTGGCCTGGGCACAGGCGGCCTTGAGGTGGCCGAAGGCGTGGATGACGGCCGGGTTCATCGGCCGCTTGGCGATCGGGAAGTTCTCGACGGCCCGGGCCGTCGACGCGCCATAAAGCGCGTCGGCCGGGACGTTCATCTCGCCCATGGAATCCTTCTCGATGCGGGTGTCGCTCATGGCCGAAGCCTATCGCGGCTGCTCGCGGTCAGCTTGTGCGACAGAGCACCGCGCGGGCCCACCGGACCGCCTGTCGCGGGTGACGGGCGACGCCCATCGGGTCGAGCCGGGCCGCCCGGGCGAAGCTGGCGGCCGCGGCGCTGGCGTCGCGGTTGCGGTGGTGGATCGTCGCCGCATCCCGGGCGATGCGTGCCGCGAAGCGTCGGCGGTGGCGCATGAGCTCGGGGTCGAGGTGGGCGGGGTCGAAGAGTGCGGCCTCGACGACGGTTTCGGACTCGCGGACACGGGCGGGGTCGTGTCGCAGGCTGCCGGGACGTCGGTGGCCGAGCAGGACCAGACCGTCTTGCCCCGGCAGGCTGGCGGCGGGTCCGCCGGCCAGGACGTGGCCGAAGAAGACAAGGTCTTCGTTGACGCGGCATCGCGGGTCGAAACCGACGGCCAGGGCGACCTTCCGTCTTACCGCGGCGGTGCCGGGCGTCAACGCGGGCATCTTGCGTCGGACGAAGGCGGCGAAGTCGCGTGCGGGTTCGCCGGTGAGGGACGGGGCGGGTTTGTCGCGGACCCGCAGGCCCCCGTCGGCGGTGGGTGTGACCGAGCGATAGCCGCCGAAGACGAGGTGGCGGTCGGCGAAGGGGTCGGCCAGGAGCTTGTCGACGGCACCGGGCAGCAGTTCGTCGTCGGCGTCGAGGAAGATGATCCAGTCGCCGCGGGCGAGTTCGATGCCGTGCTGGCGGGCGGCGGACGGGCCGGCATTGGCTTGGTGCTCGTAGCGCGGCCGGATGTGGCTCGGCAGGCGGGACAGGGCCCGGCAGGCGACGTCCCGGGTGTGATCATGGCTGCCGTCGTCGATGATGATGACTTCTGCGGCCAGCCCGCGTCCCACGGCGTTGTCGAGGCTTTCCAGTGCGCGGGCGATCGTGCCGGCGGCGTTGAAGGCGGGGATGACGAGGCTGACACGCGGGGGGCTCACCGGGCGGGAGGGTAAGCTGCGGTGTCATGTCCACCCAACCGCCGGCGTCGCCGATTACTTTGAGGGCGTTCCAAGAGACGATCCGCGAGCGGTTCTACGAGGCCGACGCCCGGCGGGGTATTCCCGGGACGTGGCTGTGGTTCAGTGAGGAGGTCGGTGAGTTGGCGCGGGCGCTGGCGCGGGGGAACGACCCACAGAACCTGGCCGAGGAGTTCGCCGACGTGCTCGCCTGGCTTTGCACGATGGCCAACGTGAGCGGGGTGGACCTGACCAAGGCGGTGGAGGAGAAGTATTTCGGTGAGAAGGCGAACCTGACGCCCAAGTGAGGCGGGTGCCGGATTGCGATCGGAGGGGGTTTGACGGCTCCGGGTCGTTGACGGTAGGGTCGCCGGGAATGCGGGTGACGACGTGGTCGTGTCAGCGCGTCGGCTTCGATTTCGGGGGCCGGTGGTTCGCATGGGTGTTGGTCCTTGGCCTGTTGGGGCTGGCGGGTGTGGTGCGTGGGCAGGCGGGGTCGGGCTTTTCGGGCCGGGTGATGTCGGTGGGGCTCGGGGGGATGTACGACGCGACGTCTTGGGTACCGATGCGGGTGCGGCTGCAATCGCCCGGGGGTCAGGCGGGTGAATACCGGTTGCAGGTGCACCAGCCGGACCTTGACGGGGACCGGGCGATTTATGAGCGTCGGGTGGCGTTGTCGGGGACGGCGCCGCAGGACGTTTGGATGTACTTCAAGCCTTCGCCCGAAGCCGGGGAGCTCGATCCTGCGAGCGACCTGCGGGTGGTCTTGGCGGACGAGGCGGGTCGTGAGGTGGCGCAGCTCGGGCTGCCGGGGGGGAACTTGCGGACGCTGGACGCCCGGGGCGGGCCGATGTTGACGGCGAGCGACACGCCGCTGCCGGGCCGGTTGATTCTGCTGGTCGGGGGCGAGGCGGGTGGCTTTTATCCGGGTGGAGCGGAGTTGGCCCCGGATGCGGTGGTGGGGCTGGTTGAGCGGAACGAGCCGGTGTTGCTTCGGGCCGAGGAGTTGCCGGACAAGGCGATCGGTTACGAGGCGGTGACGGCCGTGGTTTGGCAAGGGGGCGACCCGTCGGCGTTGCTGGCCGGGGGGGGCGACCGGTTGCTGGCGTTGCGGCGTTGGGTCGAGGCGGGCGGCCGGCTGATCGTGACCCACCGCGGCGACTGGCAGACGCTCGTCGATGCGTGGCAGCCTCACGAGCGACGCGTCGCTCGAGCCGATTTTCGATCTGCTGCCGGTCACGCCGCTGGACGCCTTCGACGCCGACTCGCTCGAACCGCTCTACACCCTGGCCGCCCGAGGGGGCAGCGACGGGGTGGGAGCGATGTCGGCCTGGTCGGCGGCACCGGGGCCGTTCCGGTACGTGCTGGCCGCCCCGCGTCCTGATGCGGTCGTGGAGGCTTGGCTGGAGCCCGAGTTCGTGCCCGAGGCGTCGAGTCGGGAGCTGGGCGACCTGCTGCCGGCCGGCCGGGCACCGTTGCTGGTGCGTCGGCCTCTGGGCTTCGGATCGGTGACGTGGCTGGCGGTCGACCTGGGCAACCGGAACGTGGCAGGCCTGCCGGACAACGAGACGCGGGGGTGGACGGCCTTCTGGGCCGAGCTGTTGGACGTGGGGGACGATCCGGTGCTGGACCCGTCGGAGTCCGAGCAGGAGAGGCACCTGCGTGGGGCGTTGGTGGACTTGTCGGAGGGCCCGTCGGAGGCGACCCGGCTGCCGGGCCGGGGGGTGGCGTTGGTCACGGTGGCGTTGGTCTTTTTCATCGGTTACTGGCTGCTGGCGGGGCCGGGGTTGTACTTCTATTTGGCACAGAAGAAGCGGACGCACTTGAGCTGGTTCGGATTCGGGCTGGTGGCGGCGGCGGCGGCGTTGTTGACGGTGGGGGTGACGTCGCTGGTGCTGCGTGGCCCGCCGGATTTGCGGCATTTGTCGGTGCTTCGGGCCGGGCCGGAGGTGCCCCGGGTCGTGCGGGCGCAGCTCGGGCTTTACATCCCGCGGGACGGGGTGCAGGCGATCTCACTGGATGAAGGGTCGTCGCGTGAGCCGGTGCTGGCTGCCTTGACGCCGCCGGCCAACCCGGCACCGTTCGTCCGCCGGATCAACCCGGTGACCTACGTCGTCCCCATCGACCCGCCGCCCGGTGCCGAAGTGCCCGGGGCGCTGACGGGCGAGACGGCCGTGGTCGAGATCCCTTACCGCAGCACGCTCAAGAAGCTCGAAGGCACCTGGACCGGCGCGGCGTTGCAGGGCATCGAGGGCAGCCCCGCCCTGCGACGCGGGGTGCTCTACCCGGTCGGCCCGCTCGTCAACACCAGCGGCTTCGACCTGGTCAACGTCCACCTCGTCTTCAAGGACACCCGCCGGGTCGGGGACGACATCGCGATCCTCTGGCTGCCCCGGTGGAACGACGGGGAGACGCTGCCGGGGCTCGAAGACCTGTTCCGCCCGGAGGACCCCGAGGCCCGGGTCAAGCTCGTCTCCCGCCTGGCCACGAGCGGGACGGGCCGTCCGGGGCAGGAGCCGTTGCGGGGCATGCTCGTGGGGGATTGGGCCCGAGCGTACTGGTACGGCGACCCGTCGCTGCGTCGCTCGCTGACGAACTTCGCGACCGTGCAGGGCTGGGACGACTGGAGCGGGCGTCAGCCGCGGTCGACACCGGCCATGCTGAGCCTGTTCTCGATGCTCCCGCCCATGCGGGTTCAGCAAAGCCTGGGCGAGCCGATCGCGTTGGAAAGACGGGGCATGCGGCACTGGGACGTCTCCGCCGCCGTCAGTGCCGGCAGCCTGGTCGTCATCGGTGAGGCCCTGGCGGTGCCCGCCCCGCTGCCCCTGAAAGTCGACGGCCAGCGGGTCGAGGGCACCGGAACGGTCATCGCCCAGTTCGTGGTCCCGCTGGACCGGCGCAGCGTCAACGCCCAACTCCTCGAACGCAACGCCCAGTAGGCCCCCTGACCGTACCCTGAGACAGCCATGAGCGAACCGGTCATCAAGACGGTCAACCTGACCAAGCGTTACGGGCAGCTCGTGGCGCTGTCGAACCTGAACCTCGAGATCGCCGCCGGCGACTGCTTCGGCTTCATCGGCCCCAACGGTGCCGGCAAGACGACGACGATCAAGATCCTGGCCACACTGCTGCAGCCGACCTGGGGCGAGGCCCGCGTCTGCGGCTACGTCGTCGGCTACCAGAGTCGCCAGATCCGCCCGCTGCTCGGCTACGTGCCCGACTACTTCGGCGCCTACGAGGACATGGTCGTCCGCGAGTACCTCGAGTTTTTCGCCGCCGCCTACAACATCAACGGCAACGACCGCGCCAAGGTCGTCAACGACGTCCTGGAGCTGACCGACCTGGCCTACAAGCACGACGCGCCCGTCGACGGCCTGTCCCGCGGCATGAAGCAGCGGCTGAGCATCGCCCGCGTGCTCCTGCACGACCCGAAGGTCCTGCTCCTCGACGAACCGGCCGGCAACCTCGACCCACGCGCCCGCGTCGAGCTCCGCGAGCTTCTCAAGACGCTGCGGACGATGGGCAAAACCATCATTATCAGTTCGCACATCCTTCCCGAGTTGCAGGATCTGTGCAATACGGTCGGCATCATTGAACAGGGCGAACTTCTCTACAGCGGCCCGTGGACCGACATCGTCAAGAAGGCCCGCCGCGGCACGATCGTGCAGGTCGGCCTCGCCAGCAACTCGACCGCCGCGGCGACGATGCTGAGCCAGGATCCGAACGTCGAAGGCGTCGAAAACAAAGGCGAATACCTCGAGGTCAGCCTGCGCGACGGCACGAGCGACTACGCCTTCCTCGCCCGTCGCCTCGTCGAGGGCGGCTACAAGCTGACGCTCTTCCGCGAGGAAGAAGTCAACCTCGAGACGGCGTTCATGCGACTGACGAAGGGGATGGTGCAATGACGCAGGATCAACAGAACTCGGATGCCAAGCCAACGCTCGCGTACGCCGATGTGAAAACGCGGAACGACGTCGTGCTTTGGGTGCCACTGGCGTCCGGCTTCGTGTTGCTCGCGCTGGGCCTGCTGACGCTGATCATGGGCCCGACACACGTCGAGTTCGGCTCGGAAGGGTTGACGAATCTCGTCATCGTGGTCGTCTCCCTCGTCGTCATCGGCTCCGGCCTGATCGTGATCTTCCGCTGCCTCCGCCGTTTCGATTGGTAACGCTGCCGCGACGCGGAGGCCGGCCCATACGATCGCGACCCTTGGCCGAAGCTCCCGCATCCTCGCCCGCCGGCTACCGTGTCCTGGCCCGCAAGTACCGCAGCCGAAGCTTCGACGAAGTCGTCGGCCAGGAACATGTCGCCGAGACCCTCCGCCGCGCCATCGAAACCGGGCGGATCCATCACGCCTACCTCTTCTGCGGCACTCGCGGCGTCGGCAAGACGTCGATGGCCCGCATCCTCGCGCTCGCCCTCAACGACCCGACGAGCCCCACGCCGACCGTCACGCCCGACGCCGCCAGCGAAACCGCCACCGCCGTCTTTCGCGGGGAAGACGTCGACGTCATCGAGATCGACGCGGCCAGCAACACCGGCGTCGACAACGTCCGCGACCTCATCGAAAACGCCCGGTTTCGGCCGATGCGCAGCCGGTTCAAGGTCTACATCATCGACGAAGTCCACATGCTTTCTAAGGCGGCGTTCAACGCGCTGCTGAAGATCATGGAGGAGCCGCCGGAGCACGTGAAGTTCATCCTGGCCACGACCGAGCCCGAGAAGGTGCTGCCGACGATTCTGAGCCGCGTGCAGCGGTTCGACTTCCGCAACATTCCGGTCGCGGAGATCGTGACGCACCTGAAAGAAGTCGTCTCGTCCGAAGGTCGTAAGTCGGACGAGGCGGCGTTGCAGGTCGTGGCGCGGCACGGGCAGGGTTCGATGCGGGACAGCCTGTCGCTGCTCGATCGC
>CAYQCT010000117.1:0-3904 GCA_964416015.1 uncultured Tepidisphaerales bacterium | reverse complement strand
GACGCGACGCTCGGCGTGGCGGACGTCGAACGCCTGCTCGGCCTGCCGCCGGCCGAAGCGGTGGCAAAGCTCGCCGATGCCATCGCCGAGGGCGACGCGAAGGCGGCGTTGCAGCAGGCGGAGACGACGATCTCCGCGGGCCAGGCCGCCGAGTCGCTGGTCGCGGCGTTCGTGCAGCACCTGCACGCGTTGCTCGTCCGCGGCACGGTCGGCCGCGACGCGGAGCTGGCAGACCTGCCGGGGCTCGACCCCGCCGTCGTCGATCGGCAGGCCAAGGCGTTCGACGCGGCCGGTCGGGCGTTGCTCGACGCGGCCTTGGTGCGGCTTGCCTTGGCCAAGCAGTTCACGCCGGTCGCCGAACTCGTCGCGGCAGCGGGCGGTCGTGCCGCGTTGCCGCCTGCGGATCAAAAAAAAACTTCCGCGCCGCCAGCCGTAGCCGCTGAGCCTGCTCGGGAAACGCCGGCCGACGACGTCTGGCAGAAGATCGTCCGCGGCGTCCAGGAGCGTCGGCCGAGTGTCGCGCCGCTCCTCGACGGCGGTCGGCTTGGCAAGGTCGAGGCCGACAGCGTCGAGATCCTCCTGCCGGCCGACCGAGCAAACCTCGCGGCGATGCTCGACCGCAACGGCAAACGCGAGGTCGTCGAAGAAGCCGCCGGTCACGCGCTAGGCCGGTCGCAGCCGACCCGCGTCACCTTCGCCACCGGTGACCATCAGGCCCCGACGCTGCCCGGCGCCCGCCACGCACCGCCGACCGATCTCGACTTCTCGGCCGACCCGCTGATCCAAGCGGCCATCGAGCAGATGGACGCCCGCGTCGTGAAGGTCGAAGACATCGACTGATTCTGCTTTCGAGGTCTTACGAACGCGATAGCCTGCTGCGTGGTGCCTGCTTTGGATGTTCGAGACCTTCGTGTGCGGCGGGGCGTGCGGGAGGTGCTTCGCAACGTGACGCTCGAGGTCATCGAAGGCTCTTGCCTCGCCTTGGTCGGTCCGAACGGCGGCGGCAAGACGACGCTGCTGCGAACCTGTCTCGGCTTCGAACCCGAGGCCAGCGGCGAGGTTCGACTGGCAGGCGTGACCCCGGCCGAGGCCCGGCGGCTCGGCAACGTCGTCGGTCACGTCCCGCAACACGCCGACGCGCCGGCTGCCCTGCCCGTGCGCGGGCGGCAGGCGGTGCGACTCGCGGCGGGGCACGACGACGCGTGGGCCGATGAATTGTGCGACCGCCTCTTCGCCGACGGCGTCGCGGACGAGCCCGTTCCCGCCATGAGCGGCGGCCAGCGACAGCAGGTGTTCTTAGCCCGCGCCCTCGCCCGAAGGCCACGCCTGCTCCTGCTCGACGAGCCGACCGTCGGCCTCGATGTACCCGCGGTGCAGCGGCTCGTCACGCTCTTGATCGACGTCCGCCAGACGCTCGGCACTGCCGTCGTCGTCGCGACGCACGACCACCAGACGGCGATGCGGCTCGCATCCGACCTCGCCTACCTCGACCGCTCCATTCAGTATCGCGGCCCCGCCGATCAGGTGCCGCCGCACCTCGACGCCCGGCTCTGCCATCACGACTGATCTGGCGAACGGACAATCAGCAGATGGTTGAACCCGCGGAGTAGAAACCCGCCCTCGTCGGCGGCCTTCCGATAGTTGCCCATTTCGAGCGTCTTGTTGCGGCGCACGACCGCGACCCAGTCGACCGGCTCGAAGCCGCCTTGCAGCAGCATGCCGAAGAGCGTGTGGCCCAGCGGCCAGAAGCCTTTGCCTTGGCCGCGGTTGACGAGGCTGTCGCAGACGTAGACGCCCAGCACGCCGCCCGGCCGCAGGACACGCGCGGCCTCGGCAAAGACCTTGTCCATCGCGTCGTAGTACGCGTCCTCGTGCAACGGCAGCTTGCCGATGCAGCGGCCGTCATCGCTGTATTCGATGTGCGTGCCGTACGGCGGGTCCATGAAGACGAGCGACGCGACGCCGCTGTCGATTGGCAGCTTGCGCGCGTCAGCCCGCTCGACGTCCGGCCGCGGCGGGGCGAGGTCGAAGCCGCGGGCGTTGCGTCGCAGATCGTGGCAGACGTCGAGCGTCGTACCGCTGCCGCAGAAGGGATCGACGACCAGATCATCTTCGGCCGTGTGGCGGTGGACGAGGTTCCAGACGACGTGGCTCGGCGTGACGCCGGCGTACTTGGCATCGCCTTGCCGGCCGGTCCCATAGTTCTGGCTCGGGTAGTCCCAGAGCGAGGTCACGTGCGGCCGGATCGGCGGCTTGGGGCCTTCGCCGGGCTCTCGACGCGGCGGGCGGCGGCGGTCGTGTGATGGAAACGGACGAGAAGGCTTTGGCATCGGCGAAGCGGAATCGTAGATCGAAGGGGTCGAACCCACCGGCGTCGCCACGGCTGGCGAGGCCCGATCCCGAACCCCGCACGGAGGCCTTCATGTTCCACCTGTTCCCAAGCCGTCTCGTTCCCGTCGCCGCCGCCGCCTTGCTGGCTTCGGCCTGCCTGACCGGCTGTGCGCAGTCGACGCCCGACATGGACCCGCAGCAAGCCGCTGCGCTTGAGCGGGAACGCGAGCGGCAGGAAGTCGCCGCGACCGAGGCCAAGCAGCTCCGCCAGGACGCCCTCGTCGAACGCCAGGCCGCCGCAAAGGATCGCCGTGAGGCCGACCGCTTCACCGAACACGCCAAGCGTTCGACGGCGACGGCCGAGCGATACCTGCTCGAAGCGTCGCAGGAAGAAAAGGACGGCCAGACCGCGATCGACGCCGGGCGGGCGTTGCAGGAGATGGGCGAGCTCGTGCAAGGCCGCCGCGCCATCAGCCGCGGCGAGCGTCGCCTCGAGCGGGCCGAGCGTTTGCGGACCGAGGCCGACGACCTGAACCAACGTGCCGAGCGCGACACGGCGTCGGCGTTCGCCCTGCGAAGCGAAGCCGACGAGTCGATGCGTCGGGCCGAGGGCATGGACCGCATGGCCAAGGCCGTCTTGACGCGGGGCAAAGTCGCGTCGGTCGACTGAGATGGAACGTGTTTGCGTGTGTGTGGCACGGCCGCGGGCGGAGTTCCGCGGCCGTGCTCGTGCGCGTCGTACGGTGCCGTGTGCCCGACGACCGCCCGCGCGACCAGCTCCGTCCGATCACCGTGCAGCGCGGGTTCACCCGCACCGCTGCCGGCAGCGTGTTGTGGAAGCAGGGCGGCACGGTCGTCCTCGCGACCGCCGCCGTCGAGACGAAGCGGCCGCGGTTCTTCACCGACATACAGGCCGGCGGCTGGGTAACGGCGGAGTACGTGATGCATCCGGCGAGCGTCAAGGGACGCAAGGACTGGCCCGGGCTCAAGGCGGACAAGCGTGGCATCGAGATCGGCCGCCTGATCGGTCGCAGCCTGCGGGCGGCGGTGGACGCGACGAAGATCGGGCCGCACACGATCACGATCGACTGCACCGTGCTCGAAGCCGACGGCGGCACGCGCACCGCCAGCATCTGCGCCGGCATGATGGCGTTGCGGGACGCCCTGGCGACGCTGCCGGAGCAGATGCCGATGGCCAGAGATGAACCGGACGTCGCACCGGCCTTCGATCAGAAGCTTTATGATCCAGGCAACGCCATCGTCGCAAACGTCGCCGCCGTCAGCGTCGGCATCTGCGACGGCGAGGCGACGCTGGACCTCGACTACATTCTCGACTCGAATGCAGAAACCGACCTGAACGTCGTCAAGACGTCAGCGGGAAACTACGTTGAAATCCAGGGAACGGCCGAGAGCGGCACCGGCTTCACGCCCGACCAACTGGCGGCGATGCTGGCGTTGGCAGACCGGGGAATCGAGGAATTGGTGGCGAAGCAGGCGGAGTGATACGGATCCTGAAACGACCGTGCGCTTCTTCCATGCGAGCCCTGAGCGTGAGCGAGGGGTTCTGAGCAAG
>CAYQCT010000116.1:9935-11010 GCA_964416015.1 uncultured Tepidisphaerales bacterium | reverse complement strand
GTCGACACCGCGCCGCCCAATCTGCCGGTGCTGGTCGTGCCGGACGCGCGGCGGGCGCTGGGCGACCTCGCGCTGGCGCACCGCCGGACGCTCCGCGGCCGCGTGCTGGCCGTCGCGGGGAGCAACGGCAAGACCGGCACGAAGCTGCTCCTCGACGCCGCCTTGTCCGGCAGCCTGCGCGGCTCGTGCAGCCCGAAGAGTTTCAACAACGATGTCGGGGTCCCGCTCACCCTGCTCGCTGCCGATCGTGAGGACGACTACGTCATCGTCGAGATCGGTACGAATGCCCCCGGCGAAGTCGCCCGCCTCGCAGAGATGGCCGAGCCTGATCTGGCCGTCATCACGAGCATCGGCCACGAACATCTCGAAGGCCTCGGCGACCTCGACGGCGTCCGCCGCGAAAACCTCGCCATCACCCGCGGCGGGCGGACGCGGACGTTGCTGAACGCGGACGATGCGGAACTGGTTCGCCTCGCCCGCGAGCGCGTTCGACTCACCGATTCTGTTGATCCAGAGCCCACGGGCTCAGCCCGTGGGCTTCCCAATTTTGAGGAGAATCTGGAGAATAGTCTTGCACCGGATACCTTCGCGACCACCGACGCCGCGGACATCACCTGCGACCTCGCCGGGACGACCTTCACCTTCGACAACGGAACCTGGCGCGTGCCGCACCTGGGCCGTCACGCGGCGAACAACGCTATCGCGGCAATCAAGCTCGCCCGTCTCTGCGGCGTCGCGGATGATGCAATTGCCGCCGGTCTCACGACCGCGGCCGCGGCGGACATGCGGCTGCAGGCCTCCGTCACCGACGCCGGCGTGACGATCCTGAACGACGCGTACAACGCCAACCCGCAGAGCGTCGCCGCAGCGCTGGAGTTCCTGCGCGACATCCCCTGCGACGGCCGCCGCGTGGTCGTGCTCGGCGACATGCTCGAGCTCGGCGAGTCGGCAAGACTGCATCATGCCGAGGCCGGTCGGGCGGCAGGCGAGGTGGCGGACCTGCTCGTCGCCGTCGGCAAACACGCGAATCTTGTCGCTTCATCGGCATCGGTCGAAGCCGTGACGGCGGCGACCG
>CAYQCT010000116.1:0-9925 GCA_964416015.1 uncultured Tepidisphaerales bacterium | reverse complement strand
CTCGTTGCCCGGCTCGCCCAACCCGGCGACGTCGTGCTGCTCAAAGCAAGCCGCGGCGTCGGACTCGAAGTCGTCGCCGAAGCTCTCGTGGACGCGTCCGTGGTCATGCCCGCCGCCGCCTGAACCTGCCGATTCCGTGCTGCACTGGCTGATCACGACCTACCGCGACGCCCTCGAAGGCGGGCCGCTGTCGTTCCTGCGCGTGCTTTTGTTCCCGGAATTTGCCGCGCTGCTGGCGACGCTTGTCTGCTTCGGCCTCGTCCTCCTGCTCGGCCCGGCGACGATCCGCTGGCTGCGGCGGATGAAGATCGGTGACAACCCGGACTTCGACGACGCGACCATGAACGAGAGCATGGCGCAGAAGGTCGGCACGCCGACCATGGGCGGCCTGCTCGTCGTCGGCGTCGTCCTCCTCGTCACCGGCCTCCTCGCGGACATCACCAGCCCGTACACGCTCGGCACGCTCGCCTGCCTCGCCTGCTTCGGCCTGATCGGCGCCTGGGACGACCGCCTCAAACTCCTCCGCCACGCCCGCGGCGGCGGACGCCAGGGCCTGTCGACGCGGCAAAAGCTCGTCCTGCAAGTCGTCCTCGCCCTCGTCCTGGGCAGCCTCGCCTGGCAGCACGCCCGCGGCATTGACGGAACCGCGGACCTGTACGTGCCGTTTCTCAAGGAGTTTTCGCTCTCGCTGCCGTTCTGGGCGTACCTGATCCTGGCCGTCATGGTCGTGGTCGGCAGCAGCAATGCCGTCAATCTCACCGACGGCCTCGACGGCCTGGCCTCCGGCTGCGTCGCGCTCGTCGCCATCGGCATGCTCGTGCTCGCGATCATCATCGGCGACGAACGGCTCGCGCGGCTGTTGTTGTTTCACCACGTCGCAGACGCCGCGCCCGTCGCCATCACGTGCGGCGCTGTCGTCGGTGCGTCGCTCGGCTTCTTGTGGTGGAACGCGCATCCGGCGAGCGTCTTCCTCGGCGATACCGGCAGCCTCGCTCTCGGCGGCGTGCTCGGGTACGTCGCGCTCGTGCTCCGGCAGGAACTGCTGCTGGTCATCCTCGGCGGCGTCTTCGTGGCCGAAGCCGGTAGCGTTCTTTTGCAGGTCGGCGGCTTCAAGTTGACCCGCCGCCTCACCGGCACCGGCCGACGCCTGTTCCTCATGGCACCGTTCCACCACGGCCTGCAGAAGCGCGGCTGGAGCGAGACGCAGACCGTCGTCCGCCTCTGGCTGGTTGGTGCGATGCTTGCGGTCCTGGCGTTGGCGACGATCAAGCTCCGCTGAGGCCGTCGCGGAACGCCTGCCGCATGACCTCGAGCGGAGCGTCGCTGCCGGTCCAAAGTTCGAACTGTGCCGCGGCCTGACGGATGAACATGGCCTCGCCGTTGACCGTCGCCGCACCGGCGGCGGCCGCGTCGCGGAGCAGACGCGTCTGCGGCGGGGCGTAGATCGTGTCGAAGACCAGATCGCCCGGCCCGACCGGCGGCGGAGCGTCGCCGAAGGGGCTCGCACCGAGGTCCGGTGCCAGGCCGACGCTGGTCGTGTTGATCCAGATCCGGTGCGACGCCGACGCCGCGTCGGACAGGGCGGCCGACGTGAGTTCCGTACCTGCGAGACTGTCGAATTGATCGACAAGCTCCGCCGCCCGGTTTCGCGTCCGGTTGTAGACGGTGACGTTGCAGCCGACGGATCCGAAGGCCGCGACGGCGGTTCGCCCCGTGCCGCCGGCTCCAAGCACGCCGACGCTTTGTCCACGGAGGTCTTGCCGCGAGCAGCCCAGGGCGTCGCACGCAGTATCGAGCATCGCGTCGAAGTCGGTGTTCGTCGCCGTCAGCTCAATCGTTCCTTCGTCGTCGGCCGGCCGCTCGATGCGGAGCGTGTTGACAGCACCGACCGCTTCGGCCAGCTCGTCGATCTTGCCGCCGACCTCGCGGGCGTAGCGAAGCGCGTTCTCCTTGTGCGGCAATGTCACGCTCAGCCCGACAACGTCGAGCGGGGCAAATCGCAGCCACGTCTCGGCAAAGGCCTTGAACGACTCGTAGCCCGGCTGCACGAGCAGCGGCAGGTAGACGCCGTCGTGCTCCGCGGCTTCGAAGGCGGCGTTATGAACGTGAGGGCTGCGACTGTGGGCGACAGGATGCGCGACGACGCCGTAGACCTTCGTCGATCGACCGATCGCGTCCCAGCGGTACAGCCGCTTCATCTCGGCAACCGGCACCTGCCCGTCGGCCGTCGCGGCTTCGTCGTCAAGGCTTGCGAAGCTCAGGTAGCCGCCGAACTTGCGGGCCAGCACGCGACTGGGCAGGCCGGCCTCGCCCATGCAAAGCGCGACGGTCGGCTTGGCGGCTTCGCGAAGCAGCTCGAAGGCCTCGACGTTGTCGCGCACGCTCCGCGCCCGCCACGCGAGTTTCACCGCGTCCGCACGGGACTGCGCGATGTCGGCCGCGAGGTTCAGTAGGTCCTTGGGCCGGCCGTCGAAATCGTGAGCGCTAGCGAGGAAGCGGGTCGGCTTCGCGTCCGCCGGCCGCCCGACGCCGCCCGCGCTGGCGAGGTCGAGAAACGCCATCGGCCACCCCCCGGCCCGCACCATCGGCCGCCACTCGACGTCGATCCACGCGGGGGCGCACGCGTCGGCGAGCTGCGCAAGCCGGGCAAACCGATCCTCGTCGCTCAGCTCCGTCTTGCCACCTTCGTCAGCCGCTCGCAGCGTCACGACGCACGGCACGCCCGTCTCCTGCAGATCCGTCACCAGCGACGCAAGGACATCGAGCTCCCCGTCATCGAACGCGTCCAGCCGCAGCTCCACCAGATCCGCCCCTCGCTCGGCTGCCACGACGGCGTCACGCCGGGCCTGCTCGATGCTGCGGACGAAGATGGGGACGCAGAGGCGAGTCAAGGCGAAGGGGGCTTGTTGCTAGAGTCTGGGTACTCGGGATGGAGCTACGACATCCGTGCTTGTGGTCCGAGTACCAAGTTCACGAGCCACCAGTTGTACGTTGCACCGCAGCATCAATCTTGTCTGCTACGTCCGCCCCCACCGGCACAAGCGGTAGACGAAGCTTTCCTCCGTCGCGGCCGGCGAGCTTCATGGCGTGCTTGACGCCGGCCGGGTTGCCGTCGAGGAACAGCGGGACTGCCAGCCGGCAGATAATGCGGTGCACTGCGTGGGCGGACCCAAACTCGCCGGCGGCGGCAAGGCGGCAGAGCTCGGCTACTTTCGCCGGAATCAGGTTGCTGACGACGCTAATCACGCCGGTCGCCCCGACCGCCATCATCGGCAGCGTCAGCGGATCGTCACCGCTGAGCACGGTCAGCTCGCCCGCATCGATCTCGTCGCAGGCCTCGAAGTACCGCGTCACCATCCCGATGTCGCCGGTCGCCTCCTTGACGCCGAAGACGCTATGATCCTTCACGAGTCTCGCGACGGTAGAAGGCGACATCGTCACGCCGCACCGGCCGGGAATGTTGTAAAGCAGGATCGGCACGTCGGCCGCGTCGGACAACGCTGCAAAATGCGCGTACAGCCCTTCCTGCGTCGGTTTGTTATAGTATGGATTGACGCTCAAGACAGCATCCGCCCCGACTTCCGCCGCGTGGCGGTGCAACTCGATCGCCTCCGCGGTGTTGTTCGCGCCGGCACCGGCAACGACTGGCACACGTCCACCCGCGGCCTCGGCCGTGACGGCGATGACGTGCTTGTGCTCCGCCATCGAGAGCGTCGGAGATTCACCCGTCGTTCCGACCGGCACCAGACCGTCGATGCCTCCATCGAGTTGGAACGCGACCTGTTCTCGAAGACGCGTGTCATCGACTTGACCGGCGTCGTCGAAGGGCGTGACGAGGGCGGTCAATGCACCGCGGAGGTTCGGGATCGTCGCCGGCATCGGGACGGACAGGATAGGACGTCATCCACGTGCGGCCCGCACCGCCGCGCGCGGCGCGCCGATGGGAGCCACGACGACCACACCCGTCCACCGCCGCGCTCGCGCGAAGCCGGTCTTGCTCGCGACGAAGGTGACCGTCAGGTCCGCTCGGAAGCAGGCCGACGCGTCGCCGAGCGGCACGCCCCGATCGCAGTCGAGGCCGCTGGGTACGTCGCAGGCAAGGCGGTGCGTCGACTCGTTGTGGTTCATCGCCCGCACAACCTCCGCGATTTCCGCACGCGGCGGATCGTTGAGACCGGTGCCGAGGACGCAGTCGACGAGCACGTCCGCGGTCGCGTCGCGGACCGCGTCGTGCGTCGCCGGCTCGATCGGAACCTGCATCGCCCGGCAGACGTCGGCCATGGTCTTCGCGTCGCCGGCCAGGTCACTCGTCGTCGCGTAAATCGTGACGTTGGCGTCCGCGTCGGCGAGATGGCGCGCGAGCGCATACCCGTCACCGCCGTTGTTGCCGCCGCCACAGACGATGGTAAAGCTCTTGCCTTGCAAGTGGCCGACGAGCCGCTGGCAGCCGTCGAGCAGGCCGAGGCTCGCCCGCTCCATCAGGACGATGCCGGGCAGGCCGAAGTCGTCGATCGTGATGGGATCAACCCGCCGCACTTGCTCGCGTGTCATCGCCTTCATGTCGGCACCGTATCCTGCGGCCGATGTCCGACCGCCCTCGCGTACTTCTCGCCAACGACGACGGCATCCGTGCCGAGGGCATCGCCGGGATGTGGCAGGCGTTGCGGCGTTGGGCGGACGTGCAGGTGGTTGCGCCTGAGACGCCGCAGAGTGCGACGGGGCACGGCGTGACGCTGCACGGGCCGTTGCTGACGGATCGCGTGGAGCTACCGTCGGGTCTCGTCGGCATTGCCGTCGACGGCCGGCCCGCGGACTGCGTGAAGCTTGCGCTGCAGGCAATCTGCCCGGAGGTCGACCTCGTCGTCAGCGGCATCAACCAGGGTGCGAACGTCGGCGTCGACGTCTTCTATAGCGGAACTGTTGCGGCCGCCGTCGAAGGGGCCTTTCTCGGCAAGCCGGCGTTTGCAGTCAGTCGCTACCTTGCCGGCGATTACGGCCACGACTACGTCTGGACTGGCGAGGTTGCACTACGGGTCATCCGGCAGATCTGGGACGCCGATGCCGTTCAGCCGGGCGAGGTCGTGAACATCAACGTGCCGCCGCTTCGCACGGGCGAGGAGCCGTCCGGCGTCGAGGTCGTGCCGCAGTGCGTTCGGCCGTGGACGGACACCTTCGAGCGGCGGACCGATCCCGCCGGCCGCGACTATTACTGGAACAAGAGCGAATTCAGCCTCGACCGCAGCCATGGCGAAACGGACGTCATGGGCCTGAAGGCGGGGCGGGTCGTGGTCACGCCGTTGCATTTCGATCTGACGGCGCGAGACCGCATGCCGCGCGTGGCGGCGGCGGTTGGATAAAGCGCTGCGCAGAGATCGCGAAGACGCGAAGGGCACGAAGAGAGAAACGAAGTGCAGATGGGGAGAAATGATTCCGATTGACCAGAAGTAGGAAGTCCTTCTGAATCATTTTCTGGCTTTCTCCGATTCAATTCCTTCATCCGACCTTCGTTTCTCTCTTCGTGCCCTTCGCGTCTTCGCGATCTCCGCGTAGTGCTATCACTTTGCTCCTTACTCGTCACGTTAGCTCCGCCACCTTCTCGAGATCGCCGAGCCGCCCGCTGACGATGAGGCCGTCGCTGTCGGTGAGAATCGCGTCAGGGTCGGGGCTCTTGACGGTATCTGTCAGCACGTCGTGGATGCCGACGACCAGCACGCCGTGCTCGCGACGCAGGCCGAGGTCGCGCAGCGACTTGTTCTCCCACCCGCTGGGTACGGCCATCTCCTGCAAACCGAAGTCCGGGCCCAGGCGGACGTAATTGAGCAGGGCGGCACCGCAGAGGCGGGCGACGAGGTTCTGGGCCGTGTCGCGTTCGGGAAAGACCGTTTCAACCACGCCGATTTTCTTCATGACGCGGTCATGAGCAGCACTAATGACCTTCGCCACGACCTCGCCCGCGCCGGCATCCTTCAACGCCATCGCCGCCAGAACGCTGGCCGAGATGTCGTCGCCCGTCCCGACGATTCCGCCGTTGGCACCTTCGGCACCGAGCCGTTTCAGCACCGCCGCGTCCGTGCCGTCCGCAACGGCCGCGCGTGTCGCGTGCGCTCCGACGCGGTCGACGGCTTCCTCACGCGTGTCGACCGCGATCACCTCGTGGCCGCGCGAGTACAGCGCTTCGCAAACGGCGGTGCCGAAGTTGCCGAGGCCGACGATGACGTAGCGTTTTGCCATAGTTGCTTCCGAAGTATGATTAGCCGACGACGACGTCTTCGTGCGTGTAGCGACGGACGAGCCGTTCCGTCGTGCTGATGCGGCTGAGTGCGGCCGCGAACGTGAGCGGGCCGACGCGGCCGACGAACATGAGGACGACCGCCAGCAGCTTGCCGGGCGAAGAGAGTGCTGCCGTGTCCCCGCTACTGAGGCCGACGGTGTTGAACGCGCTGACGGCTTCGAACATGACGTCTAGAAACGCACCCGAGTCGCTTCCGCCGAGCCGCCGGCCGTCGTTGGCAAAGCCGGTGTAGCCCGCGTCGAGTTCGGTCACGGCGAGCAGCAGGATTCCGGCAGTGACGACGCTGAAGGCGAAGGCGAAGAGGCCCACGGCGCGTTGCGTCGTGATCTCCGGAATGGTGCGGTCCCACAGGTCGACGGTTCGCCGCCCGCGTGTCCGGCTATAGGCCATCGCAAAGAGCAGCACGACGGTCGTGATCTTGAGTCCGCCTGCCGTTCCGCCGGGCGCGCCGCCGATGCTCATGAGCAGAATGGTGGCAAAATTGGTCGACTGCATCGTGCCCCCGTAGTCGACCGTGTTGAAGCCTGCCGTGCGGGGCGTGAGACTCATGAAGATCGCGTTGACGACGCGATTCGTCGCTTCCGGCATGCCGCCGAGCGTCCGCGGGTTGTGCCACTCGAGCGAGCCCAGCAGGACTGCGCCGCCGACCGCCAGCAGCGGCGTCGCCACAAGCACGGCCCGCGTGTGCAGCGACAACCGGAATCGGCCGCGGCCGTCGCGATGTGACTCACCACGAAGCAGGCGGATCCTCGCCCTCACCCAAAGCTTGATCTCCTCCAGCGCGAGAAATCCAATGCCGCCGACGACGAAGCCGCCCATGACGACGACAAGCGTCCACGGCGCGTCTTGGAAGCCGACGAGCGAGTCGCTGAACGTGCTGAAGCCGGCGTTGCAGAAGGCGCTGACGCTGTGAAACAGTGCGTGCCATGCGGCCGGCCCGACGCCGAAGTCCTGGTACCAGAGGGCCCAGAGCAGCAAAAATCCGACGAGTTCGGCTCCGAAGGTAAAGAGTATCACGTCGCGGACCAACGCCCGCACCGGCACGTCCGCGGCAGCACCGGCGACCGTGCCACTGGAGCCGCCGGCGAGCGAGTGCTGCGTCAGGCTGAGACGGCCGCGGAACGTGACGATGACGAGGCTCGCCAGCCCCAGCATGCCGAGCCCGCCGAGCTGGATCAGCAGGAGCACGTAGAGCTGGCCCCAGAACGTGAAGTGTGCTGCCGTGTCGACCACGATCAGGCCGGTCACGCAGACGGCACTCGTGCTCGTAAAGAGAGCGTCGAGCCAAGACAGTTCCGGCTTACCCTCGGCGTACAGGCCGGGCAAGACCTTGAAGCCGACCGTACCGGCGAGGACGGTGGCGAGGAACGCGAGCACCAGCAGCCGCGCCGGCGTCAGACGTGCGCGGAGCCGCAACCAACGCTGCCGCAGGCGGTCTCTGCGTGTGACGTCGTCGGCTTCGAGGTCGGTGCGAAACACGCGGCCCGCCATCCTGCACCGGAAGCCGCGGCAGGGCAACTGCGGCAGGTGCTGACAGTCGCCAAAGCCGCCTGACTCACTCTTGCCGCGTCCGCACGCTCGCCGCGCGTCGCATCTCTCGCTCGGCGTCTTTCTTCTTCAGATCCTGGCGCTTGTCGACCTTCTTCTTGCCTCGCCCGACGCCGACTTCGACTTTGCAGCGGCCGTCCTTGAAGTAGATTTGCAGCGGCACCAGCGTCGTGCCGCGGTCGGCCAAGGCGGCTTCGAGCTGGCGGATCTCCTTGCGATGCACAAGCAGCCGACGGAGTCGGCGCGGCTCATGATTCAGGTGTTCGGCTGCGTGCGGATACGGGTCGATGTGTACGCCCTGCAGCCAGAGCTGGCCGCGGTCGATGCGGGCGTAAGCGTCGGCCATCTGGGCCTGGCCGAGGCGGAGCTGCTTGACCTCAGTGCCGCGGAGCGAAATGCCGCACTCGAGCGTCTTGTCGAAGCTGTAATCGAACGTCGCCTTGCGGTTGACGATGCGCGGCGGGTCGGACAGATCGCGCTTGCCCTTCTTCGCCATCGAACGCCGATCCTAGGAAGCCTCGCCCGCCGTCGCCGCTACCGGCCGATGAGCTTCTTGAGCGTGTACCACGTCGCTTCGCGTTGCACCTTGGCGATGCTCTCGAGGAGCGGGATGTCCTTTGGGCAAACCTGCACGCAGTTGCCGGCCTTGCTGCAGTTGCCGATGCCGTCCTCGCCCATCATGACGGCCATGCGATCGTCCTTCAGAGCCGCACCCGTCTTATGCTCGTTGAAGAGGCGGACCTGGCTGATGACGGCCGCACCGACGAAGCCGTTGACGGGCGTGTATTGCGGGCAGGCCTCAAGGCAGCAGCCGCAGCTCATGCAGCGGCTGAGCGGGTAGCGTTCTTCCTGTACCTCCTGCGACTCGACCGGGCCGGGGCCGAGGTCGTAGGTGCCGTCGATGGGCACCCATGCCTTCACGCGTTTGAGGTCCTCGAAAAGGCGTGTGCGGTCGACGTAGAGGTCGCGGACGAGCGGGAACTTGCTCATCGGCTCGAGCGTGATCGGCTCGCCGTCGGGGCTGATCTTGTCGACGAGCGCGCTGCACGACTGAGCCGCGCGTCCGTTGATGAGCATCGTGCAACTGCCGCAGACTTCTTCGAGGCAGCCGCTGTCCCAGACGGGTGCGGACGTCGTCTTGCCCTCGACCGTCGTCGGATGTGCCGCGATCCACTGCAGGCACGAGATGATGTTCATGTTCGCCCGCCGGGGGACGTCGAACTCTTCGTACCGGGCCGCCTGATCGGGCCCGTCTTGCCGCTTGATGCGAATGCGGATCTTCGCCTCCGCTTTGCCGGGTCGGCCGTTTAGGTCGCCCGGGATCGCGTTAGCCTGCGGGTCGGTGCTGGCGTCCGTGACGGTCGGATTCATTGCCGGATTCTACGGAGCAAAGACGACGCGGGTCGTGCGACGAGGTGTCTCACGGGTTCTGAAATCTGCAACGCGACCATCATCGGCCTGACCCGACCTTCATCGGCCCGACGCGACCTTCATCGGCCTGACGCGACCGTTTCGCCGCTTTCCACGAGCTGTTGGAGTCGCTCATATTCTTTGCTGCGGTCCTCATCGTCATCATGACGACTGAATCGGCCCTCGGCGTCGGTGAGGATGGCGAGCTGCGTTCGCGTCGCCGGGTCGGGCCGAATGTCCACGAGCACGCGGCCCGTCGCGTAGTCGATCCCCTCCCGCTCGCCGCCGAGCGGGTCGCCGGGGAAGACCTCGAAGTTGTCCTCACGCCAGGCCCCGCGTTGCCAGCGGAACACACTGAATCGTGCCCCGACGTTGCCCGGCTTCAGGCTTCGCATGAAGAAACGATTGATTGGCGCGACCTCGACCGGATCCGACCACTGCTCTTCCCACTGCATGTCGCGGTCGACCGTGAGGGCGAACTGCTGCGAAAGCGCTTCGTCCGCCGTGACGTTGACGGTGTTGAAGACGGGGTTGCGCAGGCTGTAGATGACGTTGTAGCGGTAGGTTTCGCCGGGCTTGGCGTTCTCGTCGTAGGCCCAGCCGCGAATGTTGTTGGTGAGGCGGGTCGGGTCGAATTCGCTGGGCACTTCGCCGCCGGCAAGCAGAGGATCGCCC
>CAYQCT010000115.1:3968-11098 GCA_964416015.1 uncultured Tepidisphaerales bacterium | reverse complement strand
GATGGGCGGCGAACTTCCCGCGCCGCTCTGCGAAGAGTTCACCCGCGTTCACGGCCAGATCGGCGTCGGCGTCCCGACCGACACCGCGCTCAAGGGCATGACCGAACGGATCGACTCCGGCGACTTCGCCTTCTTCGTCACCGCCGTCCTCGTCCAACGTGAAACCGGCGGCGACCTGGCGCAGGTGCTGGGCAACATCACCGGCATGCTCCGGCAACGCATGCAGCTGCAGAACCAGCTCCGCAGCAAAACGGCCGAAGGACGATTCACCGGTCTGATCCTCGCGGCGTTCCCGCTGATCATGTTCGGCGTCCTCTACGTAGCTAGCCCCGACCACACCGGCATCCTCGCCGAAACCACCGAAGGCCAGCTCCTGCTCGGCCTCACCGTTGGCCTCTGCGCCACCGGCCTGTTCGTCATTCGCAAGATCACCAACGTCAAGATGTGACGCGTCGGCTTTGCCCGCTTTCTCCCGCTTTCCGTCGCACCTCTGCCCGCCTGCCATGCTCGTCTCGTTGCTGCTAACTATCGCTTTGTCTGCACCGTCGCCTTGGCTGGCCGTGGCCTTTGCCGCCACACTCGGCCTCGCGACGGCCGCGGCGGGCTACGGCACGATCCGACTCGCCAACGCCGGCCGCGCCGAAGCCCGCGTCCGCAACCGCCTTCGCCACGTCGACTCGCGACAGGCCGGCCGGCCTTCGCTGGCGATCCGCTTCAGCGAATTGAGCGAACGCGTCAGCGGGTCGCTGATGCGCCTGTTCGTCCGCAACACCGACGCCGACGCGCGGGCGGAAAAGCTCAAGCGCAAGCTCATCGCCGCCGGCATCTACGCGGTCGATGCGCCCAAGGTCTTCCTCGCCGCCCGCTTCGTCTTGCTCGGCATTGGTGCCGGAATCGGCCTGCTCGCGTCGTTCGTCATCGGCGAGGACCCGTTCCTCGTCACGCCGATTGGTGCCGGCATCGGCTACATGCTCCCGGCCTTCTGGCTTAGCCGCAAGACCAAGGCGAACCAGAGCGCGATCTCAACGGGCCTGCCGGACGCGTTGGACCTCTTGGTCGTCTGCGTCGAAGCGGGACTCACCATCGACGCCGGCATGCAACGCGTCGGACGTGAGCTAACCCTCGCTCATCCCGCCGTCGCCCGCGAGCTGACGATCTGCCACATGGAAACCCGCATCGGCGTGCCGCGTGCCCAGGCCCTTCGAAACCTCGGCGAACGCTCCGGCCTGCCGCAGTTCAAGGGCATGTGTGCCATGCTCGTCCAGGCTGAACGCTTCGGCACGAGCATCGCCAACGCACTTCGCGTTCAGGCGGACGGCCTGCGTGAGAAGCGTCGCACGCAGGTCGAAGAAGCCGCCGCGAAGGCGAGCGTCAAGCTGACGTTCCCGCTGGTGCTGTTCATTTTCCCTGCAAGCTTCATCGTCATGGCCGGCCCGGTCGTCCTGAAGATGATGAACAGCGAAATGTTCTAGTCAGACGCAAACTCTGTTGCAATATCGAAAAGTTGGCGTAGCTTTCAGAGAAAAGAACGATCGGCTTACCCGTTGTCGCCAAGCGGAAGGTCGGCCTACGTTCGGCCCATGCTGTTGCAGAAGGTGAAGGGCCCGCGTACCGGGCCCACGTCGAAGAGTCCCGTACACGCCGCTACGCTGCGGCCGACGAGCGAGTCCAGGGGGCAGCCGACGCACGCCTACGACGCCGACTTCTCCGTCCCGTTCCGCCATCGGCTCCGCTTTACGCGGGACGTCCTCGGCGAAGACGCCGACGTCCTGCTCGACTGCCTGCATCCGGTCGAGTCGCGGGTCCGCGTGCTCGTCTGCGTCGATGCCGGCGTCGCGAGTGGCGACCCGACACTCCTGCCGCGGCTCGACGGATTCTTCGCAACGCATGATGATCGTGTCGAGCTCGTCGGCGACGTCTTGATGATCGACGGCGGCGAGGCGTGCAAGAACGACGCGACGGCCGTCGATGAGGTGCTGGCGGCGATCAATGACAACGACGTGGATCGGCGCAACTACGTGCTCGTCATCGGCGGCGGGGCAGTGCTCGATGCCGTCGGCTACGCCGCCGCCGTCGCACATCGCGGCGTCCGTCTCGTCCGCCTGCCGACCACGACGCTCGCCCAGGACGACAGCGGCATCGGCGTCAAGAACGCGATCAACCTCTTCGGCAAGAAGAACTGGCAGGGCAGCTTCGCCGTCCCGTGGGCGGTCATCAACGACGAGAAACTGCTCGAGACGCTGCCGGATCGCGAATTCCGCAACGGCTTCAGTGAGGCGGTGAAAGTCGCGTTGCTGAAGGACGCCGACTTCTTCGATGAGCTCTGCGAGAACGCGACGAAGATCGCGAGTCGTGATCCCGAGGCCAGCCGCAGCGCGATCGAGCAGTCGGCGCTCTGGCACCTCCGCCACATCACCCGCGGCGGCGACCCGTTCGAAGCGCTCGAAGCTCGCCCGCTCGACTTCGGTCACTGGTCGGCGCACAAGCTCGAGCCGATGACCGACTTCGAGCTGCGTCACGGCGAAGCCGTCGCGATCGGCCTGGCCATCGACTGCCTGTACTCGGTTGAGACCCAAGGCTTACCCGCCGACGACGCCGAGCGTGTCATTCGATGCCTGCTTGACCTGAAGCTGCCGCTCGATCATCCGGCACTTGCCCGCGAAAACGAGATTCTCCAAGGCCTTGAAGAGTTCCGCCAACACCTCGGCGGCCGGCTGACGATCACGCTGCTCCGCGGCATCGGCGATCCGGTCGACGTCCACGAGATCGACGACGACGTGATGCGTCAGTGCATCCGCAAACTGCGGGAGCGAAGGTGATGAACTTTGCGAGCCCCGACCGTGAGGGAGGGGTTTCTGGTGGTCGAGGAGAACCCCTCCCTCACGGTCGGGGCTCGCATCTTGTGAACAAAGCATCGTCTTGATGAATCTGCCTGATCTTCAACCTTTTACCCCGCTCTTGCGGCAGATGAACGGGCTCAAACGCGTCCGCCACGCGACGAGCGGCGGCGCGTCGGTCGTCGATGTCGCGTTCGCCCGCGGTTGGACGCGCCTGCTGGCGGGCGAGAACGCGGAGGTCGTCGCCCGCAGCGAGACGGCGGGTCTGGTGGCGGCGACGAAGCTGGCGGCACTTGACGGTCGGCTGCTCACTTTGCACGGCGTGACACCGGACGACGCCCGTCGGGTCCTCGCCGCCGCCGTGGAAGAAGCGGGCGTGCCGAAGCTGGCCGATGCCGTCGATGCCGAGCTGTCGCCGGTCGATTGGCGTCGTGTGCCGGCGTTCGTCGAGAGGCTCGTTTCGCAGCCGCGTGCGGGCGCCACGCACCCGACGCAGCCGCGGTTGATCCTCGAACCGGCCGAATCGCACGGCGACCACTGCGGCATGACCGCCGCGTACGCCGTGCTGCTCGCAGACGTCCTCGACGCCGACGCCGCGACGGTCTTCCTGATCGGCCTCGCGCATCACCTGTTCAACGCGTCGCTGCCGGACATCGGCTTCGCCGGCGATCGCTTGCTGGCGAGGTTCGACCTCGCCGAGCCGGTGACAAAGGCCGCGTTCGAGAAGGCGTATCGGCAGATCAGCGAGCCGTTGCAGTCGAAGGTCCGCGCGGCCCTCGCCCACACGAAGCGAACCGACACGCCCGAGGCCCGCGCGTTCCACGCCGCCGACGTGCTCGACCGGACGCTGGAGATGGCCTGGCACGCAGACGCCGCCGGCTTCGCGTTGAGCGACGCGATCGGCCGGATGAACATCGTCCACGAAGCCCCCGAGCAGGCGTGGCAACGACAGGTGCTCGAAGCCGCCGACGTCTGGCACGACTGGTCGCAGAGCGCAACGGGGGAGACGCTGTGACGTCGAGCACGTGTCGCACCGCGTGCAGGACGTCCAGTGCGACGTCTGTAGCGGACCGATCGGTGCTTTTGTTGCCCGACATGAGGTCCATGTTGCCCAACATGAGGCCCATGTTGCCCAACATGAGGTCCGTGTTGCCCAACATGAAGTTCGTGTTGCTCAACATGAAGCCCATGTTGGCCAACATGAGGCCCATGTTGCCCAACATGAAGCCCATGTTGCCCAACATGAAGCCCATGTTGCCCAACATGAAGTCCGTGTCGGCCAACATGGAGTTTGTGTCGGCCAACATGGAGTTTGTGTTGGCCGGCATGGAGTCGATGTTGGCGAGAAGAGAGGTCGTGTCGGCCGGCTTGAAGTCGATGTCGGTCGGCTTCGCCGGAAACTGCAACCTCTTGCGAGCCCCGACCGTGAGGGAGGGGTTTGTGCGAGCAGACCAGAACCCCTCCCTCACGGTCAGGGCTCGCAGGGGATCGGGGAGGATCGGACATGGCTGACGACCTTGTTCGTTGGGCGATCGTCGGCGCGGGTTGGATCGCGCGGGACTACGTCGCGCCCGCGATCCGCGCAAGTCACAACGGCACGCTCGTCGCCGTCGCCGATCCCGATCCGAAGGCGTGCGACCGGTTGAACGTGCAGAGCTTCACGGATCTAGACGCAATGCTCGACTGGGGCGAGTTCGAGACGCTCTACGTCGCCACGCCGAACCACCTGCACACGTCGCAATCGATCGCCGCGATCAGAGCGGGCAAGGCCGTTCTGTGCGAGAAGCCGACGGCTCTCACCGCCGACGAGGCTCAGCGGATGGCCGACGCCGCCGAAGCCGAGGGCGTGCTGCTCGCCACCGCGTACGACCAGCGCTGGCACGGGGCGCATCTGAAGCTCCGCGAGATGATTGCAGCCGGTGACCTCGGCAGCGTCACGACCGTCCGCATCCGCTACGCCTGCTGGACCGGCCGCGACTGGAACCCGGTGCCGGAGCTGCCGCACGACAACTGGCGGGTCGACCCGAAGCGTGCCGGCGGCGGCGCGACGATCGACCTCGCCCCGCACGGCTTGGACCTGACGCAAATGCTCGTCGGCGAGCGGATTGAGATGGTCCACTGCCTCCTGCAACATCGCGTGCACACGGACGTTCCCGTCGACGACGGCGGCGTCATCATCGGCCGCACGACCGGCGGCATCCTGCACGACCACAGCGTCAGCTACAACTGCCCGGAGACGTTCCCGCGCCGCCGCCTCGAAGTCATCGGCACCAAGGCGATGGCCGTCGCGATCGACACGATGGGCCAAACCCCCGGCGGAAGCCTGACGCTCATCGACGCCAGCGACGGCAGCGAACGGCAGATCGACTTCTCGAGTCGCGACCGCAGCCCGTTCCTCAACCAGATCGAAGCCTTCGCCGACGCGGTGCTCGGGAGGACGACGTGGAAGTTCCCGATCGACCGCGACGTCGAGACGATGCGTCTGCTCGATCAATGCTCCGACGCGAGCCCCGACCGTGAGGGAGGGGTTCTGGTCGACCGCCAGAAAACCCTTCCTCACGGTCGGGGCTCGCATCGATTCCAGGACAAGTTCGACGACGTCCTCGGTTACTTCATCACGTTCACCACCTATGGAACCTGGCTTCAGGGACGTTCTGCGGGAAGTGCCGACCGCAGGGGACACAACATTCCTGGTGAGCCGTACCTGGTTGGAGACGAGACTAAGGAGCGATTGCACTTCCAACGTCTCAAGCACGAGCCGGTCGTGCTTCACCAAGCCGCTCGTGAAGCGGTTCAGGACGCGGTCGTTGAAACGTGCCGCCATCGCAGCTGGACGCTGCACGCCCTTCACGTGCGGTCGAATCACCTGCACGCGGTGGTGGCCGCCGGCGAGACGACGCCGGAGCATGTCATGAACGATCTCAAGTCGTACGCGACGCGGATGCTCCGCCGACGCGGAGCGTTCGTTACAACCGCGAGCGTCTGGACCCGACATGGCTCGACCCGCTATCTCAAATCGCGGGAAACACTCGAAGCTGCGATCGAGTACACGGTGCATCGTCAAGGGAAGAGCTTGCTCCCGCTTCCGTTGGTGAGTGTCGAGAACCCTGCGAGCCCCGACCGTGAGGAAGGGGTTTCGGGTGGTCGACCAGAACCCCTCCCTCACGGTCGGGGCTCGCAATCGGGAGACGCGTCGTGACCCCGTACTGCTGCACCAACTGCGGGTTCTGGCAGAAGCGGTTCGCGACGCCGACGTGGTGTCCGGTCTGCGAGGACTACCGGCACCCGTTGCCGCCGGACGGGTACGAGTTCCGCACGCCGAACGACATGGCGACGCAGGCGGTCACGATCGACGAGCCGTTGCCGGGGCTGCATCGGATCAGCACGACGCCGTCGATCGGCATCGGCTCGTGTGGGTATCTCATCGAGAACCCGCAGGGCAACCTCCACTTCGACGGCTGCGGCTGGTACGACGAGGCGACGCTCGACTTCATGCAATCCCGCGGCGGTGTTGCGACACTCTGCGCCAGTCATTCGCACGTCTACGGCGCGCTCTGGCGGGTCGTCGAGCGGTTCCAGCCGGAGACGATCTTCCAGGCGGAAGCCTTGCCGTTCTGCCAGGCGTTTCGCATCTCGTTCCCGTTCGACGAGCGATGGATGATGAGCGAGCGGTTCGAGCTGATCCGCACGGCCGGGCACACGCCGGACCACACGGTGCTGTACGACCATGACGAGCGTCGCCTCTTCTGCGGCGACGCCCTCAAGTTCACCTTCCCCGAGCCCGGCCAGACCGCCGGCACGCCGAACACGATCTCCTGCCACAAGGCGTACGACGCGCACATCCCGCTGACGCACGACAACGTCCGCCGATACCTCGATGTCTTCCGCACGCTCGACTTCGACGCGGTCGTGACGCCGTGGGAAGTCGTCCCAACCGGCGGCAAGGCGATGACAATGGCGTTGCTGGAGAAACAACTCGCGGGCAAACCGTTCGCGGAAGGTCTACCACTATGAAACCTGAAGAGAGAGATGCGAGCCCCGACCGTGAGGAAGGGGTTCCGGACGTTCGTGCAGAACCCCTCCCTCACGGTCGGGGCTCGCAGGATCTGACGAAGACGCTCGAGCACCTTCGTCACGCGAACCCGGGTTCACACGACGTCGAGTTCGCCATCACCTCGCTCGACGTCACCGGCGTGCCGGTCTGGTCGGTGACGCAGTGGCAGGGGGACGATGGTGGGGGCGAAATGATCAACGGCATCGGCTACGGCACGAGCGACGTCCGAGCCCGCGTCG
>CAYQCT010000115.1:0-3958 GCA_964416015.1 uncultured Tepidisphaerales bacterium | reverse complement strand
CACCGCGTGACGAAGCTGCCGCAACGGCGTGGGTCGTACAACGAAATCGACGAGGCCAAGATCGACCCGCGGTCGCTACGCCTGCCGGCCGGCACGGACTACACGCACGACATGCCGCTGACATGGGTCGCCGTGCGGCAGTACGAGCACGGCCGGGCGCTCGCCGAATCGCCGCAAGTCTGGTGCCCGATCGAGGCCGTCGCGACGCACGCGTATGACCTCGGCGATGCGGTGAAGGGTGGTGGGGGGCCGTTGTTTCAGCCGATCAGCAACGGCAGCGGCGCGGGCGACACGATCGAGCGTGCCCTCACGCACGGCCTGCTCGAGCTCGTCCAACGCGACGGCAACTCGGCCGGCTATCGGGCCGTCGATCGGCACGTCCGCATCGAGCTCGACGACGTGCAGAATGCCGAGACGCGTGAGCTACTTGGCCGCCTCGATGAGCTCGGCATCGAGATCATCGTCAAGCTTGCCGACACGAACCTCGGCATGACGAATCTGTACATCGTCGGCCACGAGCGCGATCCGGCGAAGTGCCCGCACCCGATCATGCTGTCGGCCTGCGGCGAGGCGGCCCATCCGGATCGCGAGGCGGCGCTGAACAAGGCGTTGCTCGAGTTCTGTGCCAGCCGCGTCCGCAAGCTCTTCACGCACGGCCCGATCGACCGGATGCAGCACCTGTTCCCCGACGGCTACCTTGACCGCTTTCGCGCGAACCCGGCGAGCGTCGAGGAGTCGCGAAGCTTCGACGACGTCCGCCGACTCGTGAACATGAGCGCGGGCGAGACGATGTCGCTCATGGAGCGCGACTGCTTCAAGGTCGAGGAGACGATGAAGTTCAGCGATCTGCCGCAGACGCCGGTGGAAGGCGTGCCGGCGTTGCTGGAAGAAGTCGCCGAGCGATACGCCGCCGAGAGCCTGCCGATCTACGTCGCCGAGCTGCATCACGACGAAACGACTGCCGCCTGCAAGGTCGTCGTACCGGCGATGGAGGTCGAGACGATGACCTACTACCGCGTCGGCCGGCGGAACCTCGACCGGCTCGTCGCCCGCGGCTTCGACTTCGTCGGCGATGGCCCCCCACCCGTCGGAGCTAAGCCCGTGCTGCTCGACGATGGCTCGTCCGCCTGGCTCGACAAGCACAAGCTCGACGCGCAGGTCGGCGACTACTACTGCCTCTACCGCGAACCGGAAGTGCATGCGATTGCGTTGCGGGAGTCGGAGCAGAGTCCCCTCCCTCACGGTCGGGGCTCGCAGGAGAGAGACGATGCTCGTACACCGCCTGCGAGCCCCGCCGTTACTTCCCGACGATCAGCGGGATGAGCGTCTACGCCGACAACATGGTCCGGCAGATGGTCGCCCCCCACCTGCACCACGACGTCACGATGCTCAGCCAGTACTACGGCGGCGAGACGGCCGGCGTCTACGGCGGAGGTGAGCCGCCGGGCATCGATGGCGCGACCGTCGTCGGCTTCGAATCCGTCGGCGAGCAGAACGGCGGCGATTTCGAGGCCGACATCGAGACGCTCGCGAGAGAAGTTGAACGTCGTCACCGCGAGATGCCGTTCGACGTGATTCACGCGCAGTACGGCTACCCGACCGGCTACGCCGCCCTTGTCGCAGCCAAGCGACTTGACCTTCCCTGCGTCGTCAGCATCCAGGGCGGCGACGGCCACTGGGTCGGCGACTGTTGCGGCACGCACCGGCTGGCCATGCAGAAGGTCTGCCGTGACGCCGACGCCGTCATCATCGGCAGCGACTCGTTTGCACAGGAAGTCAGCGACCGGCTCGATGTGCCACGCGACGTCTTCACGATCATCCCCGGTGCGGTCGACACGAGCCGCTTCCACCCGCGCGATGGCCGCCCGCTCGGCGAGGTAGCCGACCCGCCGCGTCTGCTCTACCACGGCCGCGTCGACGCTCGCAAAGGCGTGCTTGAACTGCTCGACGCCGTCAAGCAACTCGACCGCCCGTTCCACCTGACCGTCAGCGGCATCGGCCCGGACTACGACGAGACGAAGCGACGCGGCGACGCCATGCCGAACGTCAGCGTCACCGGCTACGCCGACTACTTCGCCGCGCCCGACCTGTACCGCCAGGCCGACGTCTTCGTCAGCCCGACGCATGCCGAAGGTTTCTCCAACACGATCCTCGAAGCGATGGCCAGCGGCCTGCCGATCGTCTCGTGCGACGCGGTCGGCGTGCGGGATTGCGTGGCCGACGACCGCGACGCGTTGCTCGTGCCGGTGAGCGACGTCGACGCCCTCGCCACCGCGATCGACCGCATGCTGAGCGACGCCGGCCTGCGGCAACGACTCGCCCGCACCGCATTGTCCGAGGTCCGCACGCTCTACGCCTGGCCGGCCGTCGCCCGGCAGATCAGCCAGGTCTACGGCGACGTCCGCACCGCCGGCCCACGCAACCGCTTCGAGCCGATCACGGGCGATCCTGACGACTGCCGCTTTCGATCAGAGCCGCACCTGCTATGAGCGGCCGTGGCACGCACTTCGCAGCTGCTCCGGCATGAAGTACGCCGACTGCATCCAAGCCTGCCTGACCTGCTACGCCGACTGCCGCCATTGCCTGGCGATGATGGCGACGAAGGAATCGATGAACGATTGCCCGCGGTGCTGCGTCGAATGCAGCAGCGCGTGCCTTGCCTGCGTCGATTCGATGACCGCCGACAGCCGGTGGGCGAGTCGCTACTGCGGCATCTGTGCCGAGATCTGCGACTGGTGCGCGGAGCAGTGCGAGGCCCACGATCACGAGCATTGCCAGCAATGTGCCAAAAGCTGCCGCGCCTGTGCCGAGCAGTGCCGGAAGATGGCGGCATGAGATCGGCCGTCTTTCTTTCGCCGCACCTCGACGACGCCGTCTTCAGCGCCGGCGGGACGATCGCGAAGCTGGTCGGCGAAGGCTTGCGGTGCCGGGTGGTGACGGTCTTCACGCGGAGCATGCCGAAGCCGACCGGCTTTGCGTTGGCGTGCCAGACGGACAAGGGTCTGTCCGCCGACGCCGACTACATGGCGATCCGGCGGGCCGAGGACGTCGCGGCGTGTTGTCGCCTCGGCGTGCCGGCGGCGGACGTGGTGCACCTCGCTCTGCCCGAAGCCCCGCACCGCGGCTACACGTCGGCGGCCGACCTGTTCGCGGGCGTGCATGCCGACGACGCCGCGACAACGGCCGCCGTGCGGGAGGCGGCATCGCCGTACCTCACGGCCGACCGCGTCTACCTGCCGGCGGGTCTGGGGAATCACGTCGATCACCTGCACGTCATCGCCGCCTGTCGCGACGCGGCGACGGCGTACTGGCTCGACACGCCGTACGTCCTGCGGTGCGAGGTCGAGGCAGGCGAGGTGGTCGCCATCGCGGCGACGCTGCCGGCGAAGCTGGAGGCGTGTGCCGCGTACGCGACGCAACTCTCCTTCCAGTTCGGCGGCGAGGCGAAGATGCGGGCGACGCTGCAGTCGCTCGCGGGCGAGCCAGCGGTCGAACGAGTCCGAGCAAGGCCCGTCCCGGCGAGAACGTCACGCAACGAGGCACGACCGTGAGGGAGTGCGATCGCGGGACGCGATGTCCGGGCAAACCCGAGGCGGACATCGCCTTCGGCATCGCTCTCCCTCACGGTCGTGCCTCGTAGCGAACGCGATCTTGGGATCGAGCGACGTCACGACGAGGCACGACCGTCAGGAAGTGCCATGGGAACCAAGGTGGCTCGGGGCACGTCCGGCCAGTTGCCAGAGGCCTTCGACGATCGGGCGTCCGCCTGCCGAGCCGTACGTGCTCGATGCTTCGGGAGGTTCCTGTGGCACTCCCTCACGGTCGTGCCTCGTCGTCGCGCTAGCTGGGCCGGGTGACGTCGTGCAGCTCGCGGGCCGGCCGCGGGTGGCGGTAGATGTACGTCCACGCCGCGACCGCGATGGCGGCCCCGATGATCGGGGCGACGCAGTAGAGCCAC
>CAYQCT010000114.1:9302-11132 GCA_964416015.1 uncultured Tepidisphaerales bacterium | reverse complement strand
CGACGCGCCGCCTCGGCCGACGGGCAACCACCTTGCGCCGCCTGATGATGCGGACGACACGCCGCCTGTTGCCGACCGGCCTCGCGACGGTGACGCGGCGGCTCGCGACGACGGGCCTGCCCGACGCCGGCCGCCTCGCGAGGACTGTCGCGTGGCAAACGACCCGCGCGATCGACCGCGGCCGCGTGCGCCCGCTCGACGTCGGCCGCGTCAACGGGCACACCTTTTTGCTCATGGCCGGCGTCGGTTTCGACGCGGAGGTTGTTGCCCTGCTCGACCGCCGCCGCGCCCGTTCCCCGGGGCCGATCGGGTTGTCGAGCTACGTTTGGCCGACGATCGACGCCGCGGCGGACGGACGATTTCCGCCGCTCACCGTGCACGTCGACGGCCGCCGCGTCTTCGGGCCGACGCCGGGGTTGGTAATCGTGGCGAACCTGCCGCAGTACGGCCTGGGCGTGCCGCTCGTGCCGAACGCGCTCGGGGACGACGGCCGACTCGACGTCGTCTGCCTGCGGTGCGACTCGCACGTCTCGCTGCTCCGGCTCACGGCCGCCGTGCTCGGCGGGCGACACCTCGACCTGCCGGGCACCGTCACCGTGCGCGGCCAACAGGTCGAGATCGACTCGCCCCAAACCATGGCCGTGCAAGCCGACGGCGATGCGGCGGGAACGCTGCCGGCGCGGGTCGAGCTGCATCCGACGCAGGTGCCGTTCCTCGACCTTGCCGCGACCTGAGCCGCCGTACGGTGGCCGCCATGCCTGACCTGCTCCTGGCCGGCGACGTCGGCGGCACCAACACGCGACTCCGCCTTGTCGATGCCGCGACCGACGTCGTGCAACGCGAACAAACCTACGGCGGCGGCCAACCCGTCGCCGAAGCGCTGGCGACCTTCTTCGGCACGTTCGACGGCCGCGTCGCCGCCGCGGCACTCGGCGTCGCCGGTCGCGTCGTCGATCACGACGTCCGCATGACCAACCGGCCCGGCGAGTCGATCACGAACGAAGCCGTCGCCGCGGCGTTGAAGATCGAGCCGACGAAGGTTCGCCTCGTCAACGACATGGTCGCCCACCAAGCCGGCCTCGCCGCGAGCGACGTCATCACGCTCCGCGAAGGCACGGCCGAGGGTGACGTCGAAGGTCTCGTCATGCCCGGCACGGGCCTCGGCACCGGCTTTCGCGTCCGCGTCGCCGACGGCTGGCAGAGCTTTCCCAGCGAGGGCGGCCATCTCGACTTCGGGCCGCCGAACGCGTCGCTCGACTTCGTCCGCGACGTCGCGCTCGACCTACTCGAAGTGCCGCTCGACGGCCGGCTGAGTTGGGAGGACGTCGCCAGCGGGCCGGCATTGCCGTTGTTGTACGCGGCGGTGACGAACCGCGACAGGCCGCACGAGATCCACCGTCCGCAACCGACGGAGGTAACGGCGTCTGCTGTTGGTGACGAGATTGACGGTGTCGACAACTCTGCCGCCCGCGAAGCCGTACGACTCTTCCTGGCACTCGTCGGTGCCCGCGCCGGCAACCTGCTGCTCGACGTGCTCGCGACGCACCGCATGACCTTCGGCGGCGGCATCCTCGTCGGCCTGCACGACCGCGATCCGGACCTCGTCACGAGCTGTCTTTTCCCCGCCTTCAACGCCTGCGGGCCGGAGGCATTGCACGCGACGCTGGAGAAGACGCCGCTGGCATTGCTGCGCAGTCCCGATAGCGGCCTGCTCGGCGCTACCGCTCTGGCCCGCGAAGCGGCGGCGGCTTGAGGATCAGCCGAAGCGACCCGTCACGTAATCTTCCGTCTCCCGCAGGTGCGGCGTCTGGAAGATCGTGGCCGTCGGCC
>CAYQCT010000114.1:7816-9292 GCA_964416015.1 uncultured Tepidisphaerales bacterium | reverse complement strand
CCGAGGTACATGAAGCCCGTGTAGTCGCTGCAGCGTGTCGCCTGCTGCATGTTGTGCGTCACGATGATGACCGTGTACTGCCCACGCAGATCGGCGATGAGTTCTTCGATCTTGCCGGTGGCGATCGGGTCGAGCGCGCTGCACGGCTCGTCCATCAGCAACACCTCCGGCTCGGCGGCGATGGCGCGGGCGATACAGAGCCGCTGCTGCTGACCGCCGGAGAGGCCCAGGGCGGACTCGTCGAGGCGGTCCTTCACTTCGTCCCACAACGCCGCGCCGCGGAGGCTTCGCTCGCAGGCCTCGCGCAGGACCTTCTTGTTGCGCTCGCCGTCGATGCGAAGGCTGAAGACGACATTCTCGAAGATGCTCATCGGGAACGGGTTGGACTTCTGGAAGACCATGCCCATCCGCTTGCGAAGCTCGATGACGTCGACGTTGCGGGCGTAGACCGGGTCGTCGTTGAGGTACATGTTGCCCTCGATGCGGACCGTGTCGATCAGGTCGTTGAGGCGGTTGATGCTGCGCAGCAGCGTCGACTTGCCGCAGCCGGAGGGGCCGATGAGGGCTGTCACCTGGCCGCGCGGGAACTTCATGTTGATGTCCCACAACGCCTGCTTCGTGCCGTACCAGAGGCGGAAGTCTTCGACGCGGCAGACTTCTTCCTCGCCGGCCAGCTCGTCGTGGACGTCGGTTTCGAAGGCGCCGCCAGCGGCGATGCGCTCCTGCAAGTTGCTCGACCGGCTGCCCGCCGGCGTATCGGGGCGGCGGTACGTCGAGCCGTCCGCCGGGGCGTCGGGCGAGGCGGTCGTCTGCAAGTTGTCGGCGGTGGCCTGGATCATGAGAAAGTCGACGGGTAAGTCGGCGGCGGGACGGTACGTCAGAATTGCCCGCCCGCGAACGCTTTGCGAAGTCGGCTGCGGAGCCAGATCGCAGCGACGTTCAGCAGCAGCACGATGAGAATCAGCAACAGCGTCGTCGTGTACACCATCGGCCGGGCGGCCTCGGCGTCGGGGCTGTGGAAGCCGAGGTCGAAAATGTGGTAGCCCAGGTGCATAAATGCCTGGTCACCGTGAATGAACGGCGCTTCGCCGCTGACCGGCAGGTCGCGGACGAGCTTCAACGCGCCCACGAGCATGATCGGCGCGACCTCGCCGGCCCCGCGGGCGATGGCCAGGATCGCGCCGGTCATGATGCCGGGCAGGGCACGCGGCAGGACGATCCGCTGGATCGTCTGCCACTTGCTTGCGCCGCACGCGTAGCTGCCTTCACGCATGCTCCGCGGCACGGCGGCGAGGGCTTCTTCCGTCGCAACAATTACCACCGGCAGCGTGAGCAGGGCCAGCGTCAGTGAGGCCCAGAGCAACGCCTGGCCCTTCCACTTGCTTTGCCCGCGCGCGGCTTCGTCGGTGTAGACGCCGTCCCAGATGGCCGTTGGAACCTGGGCGATGACGAAGTAGAAGACGACCGCTGCCGAGA
>CAYQCT010000114.1:0-7806 GCA_964416015.1 uncultured Tepidisphaerales bacterium | reverse complement strand
GGAAGAGCTTGGGCACGAGCGAGTCGTCACTTGCCGCACCACGGTCGAACCGGGCGGCGAGGGAGGTCGTGCCGACGGCGAGTGCGACGAAGATGCCGGCCGCGGCGATCCAGAGCAGCCAATTGGGCATCGACAACGGCTGCAGGTCGGCCCCGCTCGCCCCGCTGTCGAGCCACCCGCCGACGCCGTAGCAGAAAAAGCCGAGCCCAAAGACGCCGTAGACGATGCTCGGCACGCCCGCGAGGTTGTTGACGCAGATCCGCACGAGGCTGACGAGCGCCCCCTGCTGCGCGTACTCGCGCAAGTAGATCGCCGCCACTACGCCGATCGGCACGACGAAGATGATCATGATGAACGTCAGCAGCACCGTGCCGACGATGTGGCGGAAGACGCCGCCCTCCATGTTCGCGTCGCGTGGCCCTTCCGACAGGAACTCCCACCAGCGGCTGAAGTAGATCCCGACCTTGTCCGCCAGCGACAACTCGTTCGGCCGAAACGCTCGCACGACCTGCCCCAGCGTCAGCACCTGCGGCTCGGCGGCCAGACGCGTGCGGCTGTCGACTTCGGCGCCGTCGGCGACGAGCACGCTCGCCCGCGGCGTCGGCACGTAGCGGCCGACTTCCTCGCCGGCTTCGTCCAGGAACACCAGCGTCGGCGGCGACTCGCGGTCCGTCGGCGTCACGATCGTCGTCGCCGGGTCGGCCTCGTCGACACGCGACTGGCCCTCGAAGTTGACGAACCGAACGGTGGAAGCGGCGTCGGCGGCGTCGGAATCGAGCACCCGGCTCACCGTCACGTTCCGCGACCTCGCGCTGCGACTCTCCGGCAGCAGCCGATCAACGTCCTCGACGCGGACAAAGACGCGGAAGTCGCCCAAGCGTTCCTCGAGCTCACGCTGCCGATCCCGCAACGCCTGCTCACGCGACTCGAGATCCGCGAGATCGGCCTGGGCTTCTTCGAGAGCTTCGGAGACTGCCGCGGCGTCTTCGACCGGCTCATCTTCGGCGGAGACGACGGTGTCGTCGCCGGCCGGACCTTCCTGCAGGCTGCGCAGCCGCTCTACGATTTCTTCGCGTTCCTCGCCGAGGCTGCCAAGGTTGTTGCGGGCGGCCAGCAGCTCGTCCCGCAGGCCGGCGACGCGGGGCTGGACCTTCTGGAACTCGTCCCACGCTTCCTCGACGCCTTCGACGAGCACACCGTCGACAGCGACGGCTTCGAGCGTGCCGATGGCCGGTCCTTCTTCGGTCCGCTCGATGTAGAGCAGCGACGAGGGTCGATCGGTCTCGACGACGGTGTCGTTGGTGATCCAGTAGAAGCTCGGGCCGAGCTCGCGGTTGCCGGTCCGCCAGAGCGTGGCGGCGAGCTCGGCGTTGTTGTCGAGTTCGCCGTCGCCGTTGCGGTCGTTTTCCGCGGCTTGTTCGTCGTACGCGATGACGCCGCTGCGGAAGCTTTCGCCGATCAGGACGGCGGGCGTGTCGGCGTCCTCCGGCTGGTAGACGACGCGTTCGATCGGCTTGGGCCAAAAGGTGGCAAAGCCGTAGATCGCGACCAGGGCAAGCAGGCCGCCAGGCCCGCCGCGCCGCCGGTGAGCCAGACCATCGGCTCGCCGCGAGCGGCCAGACTGGTCCGCCGACGTCGCCGGCCGGATTCGCCCGCTCCGTCCGCGCCCGTTCCGGTCGCACCACCGTGCCCCGGCGTCGGCGGTTGGCCGGTCAGCGGGATCGCACCGGTGCCCGCGGCGGCGGCGTCGCGGTTCGCGCCGTCGTTGAGGGCCGGGTTGTGCTGGTCGTCGCTTGTCACGTCGTAAATCGAGGGCGGAAAACTAGAGCTGGAACGCCCGCTTGCGGAAGCGGATTCGCACGAACTCGGCGATGGTGTTGACGACGAACGTCATCGCGAACAGGAGCAACGCGCTGAAGAAGAGCACGCGATACAGCGTGCCGCCCTGCACGGCTTCGGGCATCTCGGTGGCGATGTTGGCCGACAACGCACGCAGGCCGTCGAAGATGTTGAGGTTCATCGTCGGCGTGTTGCCGGCGGCCATCAGGACGATCATCGTCTCGCCGACGGCGCGGCCGAGGCCGATCATGCAGGCGCTGAAGATGCCGCTGATCGCCACCGGCAGCACCACCCGAATTGCCGTCTGCCACGGCGTCGCGCCGGCACCGAGCGCGGCCGAACGCAGCGTGTTCGGCACGGCGGCCAGTGCGTCCTCGCTGACGGTGTAGATGATCGGAATGATCGCAAAGCCCATGATCATGCCGACGTTCAGCGCGTTGCGTTGCTTGAACTCGTCGAGCACGCCGCCGCCGGCGATGGTGCCGCCGGTGAGCTGGCGGAGGAAGTCGCCCCGGAGGTCGAGTCCGATGAGGCTCAGGACCAGGCCCAGCACCGTCGCCGCCGCGAGGCCGAGCAGGCCGACGACGGCGAAACGGACGAGATCCACGCCGGCAAGATGCTTGCGGGTCTTGCCCCGGCCGTCGAACAGGGCCATGTTCGGCCGGACGTAGAGGTTGAAGACCAGCACGAGTGCGATCGTGCAAATCGGCGTCAGCAGCAGAATCCAGCCGGGTAAGGCGGTCACTGCGTCAGGAAGGAAGGCGAGGAAAGGAGCATCGACGACCTGTCCAGTCGCATCACGTGTTGCTACGGCTGAGATGTCTGCGACCCAGCCCTCCGGTGCACCGCGGAGCCAGCCGCGAAGGTCGCCGCCGAAGATGATCGTCTCGAACAACGGCCCGGCGGCGAGGCCGAGAAGGATGCTGGCGATGACCAGCTCGCACATGACGACGAATGGCATGTACCCGCCGACCTCGTCGCCGCCGAGGAAGACGACTGCCAGCAGCAACGCCGCCGCGATCAGCCAGACCACCGCCGCCAGCATCGGCGGCAGCCCACCGAAGTAAAGCAGCATGCCGACGCCAACGACCGCCAGCCCGGCGAGCGCCCAGTAGCCGCCCTGCTTGTGCACCTCGCTTGGCGGCACGAGCTGCCAGAGGAAACCGAAGATCATCACGCCCACCGGCACCGCCGCGAACGTGATCAACAGGCCCGGCAGCGTGATCTCGATCCACGGTGCCAGCACCTGCGCCGCCAGATACCCCAGCACGACGCTCGGCAGCCCGGCCATCATCTCGACGGCGGGTTTCACCGTCGCCCTCACGCTCGGCTGCATGAACTCGCTCGAGTAAATCGCCGCCAGGATCGCAATCGGCGTCGCGAACAGCATCGCGTAGATCGTCGCTTTCAACGTGCCCCACACGAGCGGCCAAAGGCTCAGCTTCGGCTCGGCGTCGTCGCCTGCACTGGACGACTGATAGACCGGCGTCGCCTGGGCGCGGCCTTCGTACTGCGGCAGGCCGAATAGGGCGGGCAGCTTGCCGTCGGGGTGCGGGTTGTCGATGCGGTAGGCGGAGATCGCCCCGTCGTCGGCGAGCGCGACGACAGCGTTCATCGGCGGCGAGGTCGCGGTGACGGCGATGCCGGCCTTGTCGGTTGCGTCGAGCCGGGCCTGCACGGTGCCGCTGGTCATGTGCCGCAACCAGACGCTGCCGCTGGCGTCGCCGGTGACGAACTGCCGGTCGCGGCGGCTGAGCGAGATCGACGTGATCGCACCCGGCTGCTTGGCCAGGACGTGCGCCCGGACCAGCTCCCAGTTGCCGTCGTCGTCCTGGGCGGGGAACCATCCGCTGACGCCGCCGGCGCTGTCGCCGAGGACGAGCGTGTAGTCGCCGATGAGCATTTCATCGGCGGTGATCGTGACGCCCTCGGCGGCCGCCTCGACGACGCCGGCGATGCGTGCCTCGGCCGACTCGCCGTCCCGCAGCGGTTGAGTGAGCGCGCTGGTGTCGTACCAGACGACGGTGCCGTCGCCGTAGATGACGTAGGTGCTTTCGCCGTTGCGGGCCAGGTGCACGCCGACGACGTCCGCCGGGTCCTGCCCGTCGGCGGCGGGCAGCTCGAAGCGGCGGACGGTGACCGACTTCTTGCCGGTCATCATGTTCTCGCGGACCGTGTTCTGCAGCCAGTGCAGCCGCCCGTCGGCCCGCTTGGCCACGAGGAAGCTGCGGCCCGCGCTGTAGCCGCCGGCGCCGATGTAGTCGATGTGCTCGACGGCCGCGCCTTCGCCGGACGCGGGCTCTTCGGTCAGCTGCATCGGCTCGCCCAGCTCCGCCTCGGCCCGCGTCAGACGGACATCGCCCCGCCGCGTCTTGTCGGCGATGGCGTCTTCGAAGACCCGCGTCTCCGCCGCCTGCAGGTCACGCAGCGGCTCGGGAATGTCCTCGCCGCGGAGCAGCTTGTTGGCGAAGTCGATCTCGCCGAACAGCACCGTGCCGTCCGCCCGGCCGACGGCGAGACTCGTGCCGGCGACGCTGACACTGGTAACGGGAATGTCGCTGAGCGACCACGTGTTGACCAGCTGCACGTCGCTGCTGGGCCCTTCGTCCTCGACTGACTTCCGCAACGGCACGCTGTAGTAGCGAAGCTCGCCGCCGGTTTCGAGCGTCCAGACGCCCTTGAGGTTCTCGTCAACGCCCATCGCGACGAGCTCCGACTCCCCGCTCGAGGCGATCGTCGCCGTGCTCGCCAGCTCCGCGTCGGCGTCCTTGAACAGCGGGATGACGACCTGCACGAGGAAGGCGATCATCAACGCCAACGCCGCGATGACGCCCAGGCCGCCGATGGTGATCCCGTACTTGGCGACGGCGTCGATGACCTTCACGCTTTTGCGTGTCGTGCGGTCACGACGACGGCCGGTGAAGGCACCGACTGGGGGAGTTGGCGAGTCTTGAGGACTGCTCATGCGACGCTTCGGCAAGACGAGAGCCGGTGCGGGTCGACCGGCGAAGACGCGGCGCACGCTTTCGCGTGGGCCGCGTCGGGTGAATCGACAGGATGCTTTAGTTCGTCAGGCCGAGCTTCTGACGCTCCTGCTCGACGATGCGCGGGCTGAGCGTGTAAAAGGACTCCTGGTCCACGATCGCCTGGCCTTCCTTCGAGAGGACGAGCTTCAGGAACTCGGCGACGACCGGATCGAGGTCGGCGTTCGGGTCTTTGTTAACGTAGACGTACAGGAAGCGGGCCAGCGGGTAGTTGTCGCTGTAGACGTCGTCGGCGTTGAGCGGGTCGTACGCCTGGCCGTCGCTGCCGACGATCGGGACCGCGCGGACGTCGGCCGTCGCGTAACCGACGCCGGAGTAGCCGATGCCGAACTTGTCCTGGCCGGTGCCCTGGACGACGGCGCTGCTGCCGGGCTGCTCGTTGACGGTCGGCTTGTAGTCCGCGCCGCCGAGGCCGGCCTTCTTGAAGAAGCCGTAGGTGCCGCTGGCCGAGTTACGGCCGTAGATGCTGATCGGCTGGTCCTTGTAGGCCGCGTCGGTCACGCCGACGTCGCCCCAGGTGATGCTGTCGGGGCCTTCGACGCTGAAGATGTTCTTCAGGTCGTCGACGGTCAGGCTCTCGACCGGGTTGTCACGCGGCACGAAGACGGCGATGGCGTCGATGCCGGTCCGGACCAGCGTCGGCTCGTAGCCGAAGGCCTCGCGGAACTTGTCGACTTCTTCGCCCTTCATGCGACGGCTCATCGGGCCGAGGTCGGCCGAGCCTTCGATGAGGGCGGTCGGCGCGGTGCTGCTGCCCTTGCTCTCGGCCTCGAAGCCGACCTGCGGGTAGTACTCGTAGAACTTCTCGCTCCAGCGGGTGATGAGGTTGCTGAGCGTGTCGCTGCCGACACTGTTCAGGTCGCCGCTGATGCTGCCCGAGGCCTGCTCGTAGTCGGGCAGGTTCGGATCAATGTCAGCCGAGACCGGCGAGACGGTCAGGGCAAAGGCGGCCGCCGCGGCGGTCGAGACGAGGCGGCGAAGGCCGCGGGAGGTGGTGGTAGTCATCATGGTTGGTGCAGATACGGGTGGAACGGATCCAAGTCGCGACGAGGCAGGCCAACCGGTGGCCCCCTCTCCGACGCCGCGAAGGCTAAGGCACGGCCCGTTAGTGTTTGATGAAGGTCGCCGGTTCTTCGACAGGCGTTGGATTCCGATAACGACGGGAACGCTTTGCCCGTTGCAAAGCCGACGAGGAACCGCCAGCATGTCGCTTGCCCATGTCCGCGAAGGTCGCGTGCGTGGCTTCCTGAACTTGAACTGCAACCCACGAAACATGCTTGACAACCGACTGCCGCTGCTGACCGCCGCCATCCTCTCCACCGCCCTCCTCGCCGGCTGCGACAGCAACGGCGACGACGACGCGATGGACACGGACGACCAGGTCGAACTCGACGAACAGATGGAGCACGCCGAAGACGAAGCCGAAAAGCTCGTCGGCGAAGGCATGGAGATGCTCGAGAAGGGTGAGCTTGCGATGCTGGACGATGCCCGTCCGGGCCAGGTGATCTACGAGACCGAGGGGTACGCCGAGGTCGTGAGCATGGACGGCAAGCGTCTGCTTGTCGTGGACCCGACCGGCAAGGACCTGATGGAAGTCGCCGAAGACGGCGACGTCGGCGGCGAAGACTTCAAGATGATCGGCCGCTCGAGCCCCGTCGGCATGACCGTCCTCGGAGAGCCCGACCTGCAGGACAAGTTCAAGGCCCGCTGGTCGATGTAGACCGCGTTGCGGCTCGTCCCGCGACTACCTAGCCATCTACTGGAACTCCCTCGCGTCGTTGCAACGCAGCGACGCGAGGGTCGTTCGCGTCTGCATCCGTGCAGAGCGTGTGGTAGACTTCCGCCGCGCTCCTCCGTTGCAGTGCCGTAGACGTTCATGATGTTCCTGAATCAGGGCCCCTTGCCCAGCCACGTGCCGGACGACGTTGCCGACGCGGCGGGCGGCCGCGTCGGGCGACGCTTCTCGGGCAACTGCAGCGGGGCCGACGTCTTCCGCATCACCGGCCACGACGGGCGGACGTCGTATCTGAAGTCGATGTTCGTCAGCGACGGCGACGAGCCACATCCGCTGCGGGCGGAGCGCGATTGTCTTTCCTGGACCGCGTCCCGGCTTGCCGGATCCGAGGTCCGCCTGCCAGAGGTTCTGGCGTTTGCGGAAGCAGACAACGGCGCGGGTCGGTGGGCGTACTTGCTGACGTCCGCTGTTCCGGGTCGGCCGTTGCACGAGGCGATGCAGGAAACGCCGCTGCGGGCGGCCCGGCTGCTCGGGCAGACGCTGCGGGCGTTGCACGAGGCTGCCGTCGAAGACTGCCCTGCCGCGACGCCTCTCGAGCGGCTGCTGGCGATGGCCGAGGAGAACGTCAGCCGCGGCCGGCCCTCGTCGAACCGGCTCCGGCAGGCGACGCCGCGGGAGTCGCAGAAACTGCTGAAAAAGCTCCGCAAACGGCCACCGCCGGCTGATCGTGTCGTGCCCTGCCACGGCGACTACTGCCTGCCGAACGTCGTGGCCGGCCTCGACGACACTGCCGGCCTCATCGACCTCGGTGGCCTCGCCGCGACCGACCCGCACCTCGACCTCGCCTGCGGCCTTCGCAGCCTTCGCTTCACCGGCGGCAAGCCCGACGCCGAACGCGTCTTCCTCCGCAGCTACGGACCCGACGACGTCGATCCGACCCGCCTCGCGTGGTTCGAAATGCTCGCGGAGCTCGTGTAGCAAGATGTAGGGTGGGCTTCAGCCCACCGTTGAAGTTCAAAAGCCCGTGTCGCTTCAGATGGTGGGCTGAAGCTCACCCTACACGAGTCAGCGATCGAACTGTGCATCAAATGCAATATCACTTCGCTTGAAGTCGAGCTTCTTGCAGAACGCTGCCGACTCCGTCGCACCGTGCTCGCGGTCCATGCGAGAATCTTCCCATTCAACGCT
>CAYQCT010000113.1:0-11200 GCA_964416015.1 uncultured Tepidisphaerales bacterium | reverse complement strand
CAACACGATGCTACTGAGGCGTCGCTCACGAGGGTCGAGACAGAGCAGGTCGCGAGCCTTTGCTGGAGGTGCTTGACCCCCCGGCGTGCCCGAGAAGCCTCTGGCGGCGTGATCTATCGGATTTTGGATAGGGCCATCAGCCGGGGCGGGTTGAAGGGGCCGGGAAGCTGACGTCGAGGTCGAGCCGCTTGCCGTCGCGTTCGACGGTGACCGTTGCCTCGTCACCGGCTTCGAGGGTGAAGAGGGCCATGCGGAGGGAGGCGACGGTCGGCGTCTCGTTGCCGTTGATGGCGATGATGACGTCGCCCGCCTGCAGGCCGGCTTCGGCGGCGGGGGTGGCGTCGACGACTTCTTCAATCGTAACGGGATCGGTCTCGCCGAGCATGACGCCCAGGCGGACGCCGCGGGTGCCGGGGGCGATGAAGGTGATCTCGTCGCGGGGCATCTCGCCGACGCCGCGAACGATGCTCGCCGCCGCTTTTGTGACGCGGGCGACGCCGTCGAAGTTGATCGTCTCCGCGTCGTCGGCGGGCGTGTGGTAGATGTCGTGAATGCCAGTGAAGAGGAAGACGGCGGGGATGCCGGCGTCGATGAACGGAGCGTGGTCACTGCGGCCGCCGGCACGTTGAGGCGTGGCACGGAAGCCGACGTCGTTCAGCGCGGCTTCCGTCAGGTCCGGCCAGATGGGCGAGGTCTCGCCGCCGAGGACGAAGACGGTATCGTCGCGTGCCCGGCCGATCATGTCGAGGTTGAGCATTGCGACGACCTGTTCCTGCTCGATGCCGGTGTCGTCGCTGAGTCGGCGGACGAATTCGCGGCTGCCGACGAGGCCGATCTCTTCGGCGGTGAAGAGGGCGAAGATGACGCTGCGTTGCGGCGGGTTACCGGCGTCGGCTTCGAGGGCGAGGTGTTCGGCGAGTTCGAGGACGGCGGTCGTGCCGCTGGCGTTGTCATCGGCCCCGTTGTGGATTTCGCCGACGCCCTCGCGGCTGCCGTACTCGCCGCGGCCGATGTGGTCGTAGTGCCCGCCGACGACGATGTATTCGTCGGCGACCACGCCCGGCAGGACGCCGACGACGTTGCGAACCTCGATCTCGCCGCCGTTGCTTCGCCAGCCGCCGCTGACGACGTGGTCGCTCAGGAGGCTCATCGGCTCGAAGCGGCCGTCGATCTGGCCTTGGAGGTACGCCAGGCTCGGCAGGTCGGCGGCGGCGAGCAGTTCGTCGGCGGCGGCTTGGTTGATGTGCAACGCCGGAATATCGCCCGTCGATCGAGACATGCCGAAGACGCGAAGGCCTTCGGCTTCGGAGTGCATCGGCGGATTGACGAGCAGCACGGCGGCGGCACCGGCGTCGGCGGCCCTCTTGATCTTGACGGTCAGGCCGGCATTGTTGCTGAAGCCGTCGTCGCTCAGCCGACTGTCGCCGCCGTCGTCGAAGGGTTCGTAGCGGAGCATCAGGACGACCTTGCCCTCGACGTCGATGTCCGCGAAGTCGTCGTAGCCGTCGGTCGTCACGCCGTAGCCGACGAAGGCCAGCTCGCCGAGGAAGGCGTCGGCGGCGGAGAAGCCGAGCGGCACGTAGTCGCTGTCGTCGCCGGTGACGCTCAGGTGCACCAGGTCGTAGCCGAAGCTCATCGGCATGGTGAAGAACTGGTTGAAGTCGCTTTCCTCCGGCAGCGGTTGAAGGTTCAGGGCTTCGAACTGCTCGAAGATGTAGTCGGCGGATTCTTCGAGCCCGGCATCGTCCGCCAGGCCTCGTCCGCCACGCTCGTCCGCGGCGAGCCACTCGATGGCCGCCTCGACCTCGTCGACGGTCACCTCTGACGAGATCTCGAACCGCTTCTCGTCGGCCACGGCAGACGTGACGACGCAGGCAACAGCAACGGCAACAGCGAGGCGGATCACGCGTCAACCGTATGGCTGATGCTCCGCGGCTCCGCAGGTCCCGGTTCCTCGACCCGTTTTTCGCAGCCGATGGCAATCAGACCCAGGAAGCTCACGACGATCAGCAGGCGGTAGCGACGCACGCGGGATCCTAGGTCGCCGCAGCCGAACCTACTCTGGCGGCACGTGCTGCTGCAGCCACCGCCATTTGCTCGCAGCCCGTTGATGGAACTGCTCGTCCTCGCGCTGCCGACGGTGGCGCAGATGGCCAGCTACACGGTGATCAACTTCACCGACACGCTCATGCTCAGTCGGCTCGGCGACGTCGAGGCGACGGCGTCCGGCAATGCGTCGCTCTTCGGCTTTGCGATCATCAGCCTCGGCTTCGGGACGATGTGGGTGGTCAACACGCTCGTGAGCCAAGCCTTTGGGCGCGGCGATGCCAAGGCATGCGGCGAGCACTTGTGGGCGGGCATCTGGTTTGGCGTCGCGTACGGGATCGCGATCCTGCCGCTGATCTTGCTGGCCAGGCCGCTGTTCGATGCGTTGGGCCACGAGCCGGCGCTGGCGGCGGGGGAGACGACGTACTTGTCGATCATCCTGACGTTCACGAGCCTGCGACTCGCGGCTGCGGCGGCGGGGCAATTTCTGCTGGCGATCGACCGGCCCTACCTGACGCTGTGGGCGGCCTTTGTCGGTGCGGCGGTCAACGTCGTCGCCAACTACGTCTTGATCTGGGGTCACTGGGGCTTTCCCGAGCTCGGCTTGGCGGGTGCGGCGTGGGGGGCAAACATCGGGAGCACGGTGGAGCTGTTGGTGCTGCTGGGCTGCTGCGTGTTGCCGACGATTCGCCGGACGTATCACGTGCTCGACGTCCGCCTGCGGTGGCGTCGGCTCAGGACGTTGTTGAAGGTCGGACTGCCGTCGGGCGGGCAGATGATCGGCGACGTGTCGGCTTGGAGCTTATTCGGGTTGTGGGTGATGGCGGCGTTCGGGACGGAGGCGATGGCGGCGAACACGTTCATGATGCGGTACATGAGCATGAGCTTCCTGCCGGCGTTCGGGTTGAGCGCAGGCGTGACGGCGCTGGTGGGCCGGTACATCGGCCGAGGGCAGCCGGAGGTGGCGTGTCACCGGGCGGCGCTGGGCTTCAAGCTCGCGGCGGCGTTCATGCTGTCGTGCGGCGTGATCTTTTTCGTCTTCGGCGAGGCGATGATCGGGCTGTTCACGAGCGACCCGGAGATTCTGGCGATGGGCGGGCTGCTCATGAAGTTCGCCGCGGCGTACCAGTTCTTCGACGCGCTCTACATCATCTACGTCGGCGCGTTACGCGGTGCCGGCGACACGTTCTGGCCGGCGATTGTGACGGCCGGCTTGTGCTGGGTCTTCGTCGTCCTCCTCGGCGGGCTGTCCGCTTACCAGCTGCCAGGGTTCGGCGTTGCGGGGCCGTGGGCGATTGCATGCCTCTACGGCATGCTGCTGGGCCTCTTCATGTGGCTGCGGTTCCAGCAAGGCGGGTGGCGGAGCATCATCTTGGACGCGGAACCGGCGGTCGTCGTGTAAAGTGATGGCATGCCGAAGCTCGAGATCGACGTGTCGGACGAGATGATCCAGGTGCTGGCCCGCATGGGCGAGAAAAGCGGCAAGTCACCGACGGAGGCGTTGGCGGCGTTGCTCGATCGGGAGATCGGTGTGTATGTGGAGGACCAGAAGCGGTTCAACGACCTGATCGCCGAGGGGGATGACAGTGGGCCGGCAATCGAATGGACGGAAGAAGTTCGTGAACTTCAGCGGCGTCATGTTGAGGAAGAGATCAGGCTCTGGCAGAAGCACGAGCGTGAATTCGAAGCCGCATCGGGCACACAGGACCCGCGCAAGCCTCAGTCGCAGGAGGCCGAAGCTGCATGAAGCACAAACTCGATTTCACGCCAAGAGCGAGACGAGACCAGGCGAAGATTGCCATCTATCTACTACAGGTATCCGGCGACCCACGCCTTCACCCTCGGTGGCTTCAAGCTTCCGATGCCGAGGCCGATTACGCCATCGAATACCCGACGCAGACGCCGCCGATTCTCGGCATGCCGATCCGCCCCGAAGGTCCGCTGCGTCGCCGCATCATCACCGGCTTCAAGAACTACCTGCTCTTCTACCGCCTCGACGGGAAGGCCGTCACCGTCACCCGCATCCTCCACGGCAGCCGGGATCTGCGTCGGGTGCCCGACCTGTAGACGCCCGCCATACGCTGCGGCATGACGGACAAGCCCAAGGGCTACAAGGAGACCCTCAACCTCCCCAAGACCGACTTCCCGATGAAGGCCGCCCTCGTGCAACGCGAGCCGGGCCGGCTCAAGGATTGGGAGGAGGCCAGGCTGTACGACAAGGTGCTCGAAGCGCACGCGAGCGACCCGGTCTACACCCTCCACGACGGCCCCCCCTTTGCCAACGGTGACATCCACCTCGGGCACGTCGTCAACAAGGTCCTCAAGGACGTCGTCTGCCGGTACAAGTCGATGCGGGGGCACAGGGTGCCGTATGTGCCGGGTTGGGACTGCCATGGCCTGCCGATCGAGCACAAGGTTCAGCAGAAGCTGGGTCCCAAGCTCCGCGAGATGGACACGCTGACCGTCCGCCGGCTCTGCCGGGAGCACGCGGAGAAGTTCATCAAGATCCAGTGCGAGCAGTTCAAGCGGCTCGGCATCCTCGGCGACTGGGACCGGCCTTACCTGACGATGGACCCGGCCTACGAGGCGGACACGCTCGACGTCTTCGCCCGCTTCGTCGAGAACGGCCTCGTCTACAAGCGGCTCAAGCCCGTCCATTGGTCGACCGCCAACCGCACCGCCCTCGCCGACGCGGAGCTGGAGTACCAGCGGGTTCGCGACTCGAGCGTCTTCGTCGAGTTCCCGGCGCGCAACCCGGGCGAGGTCAAGGCGAAGCTGGGTCTGCGGCAGCCGGGCGAGGTGAGGTTCATGATCTGGACGACGACGCCGTGGACCTTGCCGGCGAACCTGGCGATCGCGGTCAATCCCGATGTCGAGTACAGCGTCGTCAAGTACGACGCGATCGGGGCGAATCACTCGCGGCTGGTCGTGGTCGCCAGTGACCTCGTCAAGCAGACGTTCGCCGCCGGCGGCCACGCGGGCGATCCGCCGGCGGATGCCGATCCGGACAAGGATTGGAAGTTCACGAAGCACTTTGCCGCGGGCACGGAGTCGGTGCCTTACGAAGTCGTCGCCACTGTCAAGGGCGAGGACCTGGCGATGCTCGAGTACACGCACCCGTTCGTGCCCGACCGCGTCGGCAAGCTGCTCCCGGCCGACTACGTCACGACCACTGACGGTACGGGCCTCGTACACACCGCACCCGGCCACGGCGACGAGGACTACGGCCTGGGTCGCCAGCACGGCCTCGACGTCTACTGCCCCGTCCAGGCGGACGGCCGCTACGACTCGACGACGCCGCCGTTCGTGACCGGCCTGAGTGTCAAGGAGGCGAACCCCGTCATCGTCGAGAAGCTCGCCGATGACGGTTATCTGTTCGCGAGTCAGGACCTCGTCCACAAGTACCCGCACGACTGGCGTAGCAAGACGCCGACGATCTACCGGGCGACCGAGCAGTGGTTCATCGCTGCGGATACCAAGGCGGGCGATCATACGCTTCGCGAAGGTGCCGTCGCCGGCGTTGAAGCGAGCACGTTCCATCCCCAATGGGGCAAGCAACGCCTCCTCGGCATGCTCGCCAACCGCCCCGACTGGTGCATCAGCCGGCAACGCTCGTGGGGCCTGCCGATCCCGGTCTTCTACAACGAGCACGGCGAGCCGTTGCTGACGCCCCAGAGCGTCCGGGCCGTCGCGAAGACGTTCCGCGAGCACGGCAGCGACGCCTGGTGGTCGATGCCGCCGGCCGAGCTGCTGGGCGACTTCGACCCCGGCCCGAGCTTTCCCAAGGAAAAACTCCGCAAGGAGACCGACATCTTCGACGTCTGGTTCGAGTCGGGCAGCAGTTGGTATGCCGTCCTCAACGCCCGCGACGACCTCGCCGACGCTCCGGCGGACCTGTACCTGGAGGGCTCCGACCAGCACCGCGGCTGGTTCCAGCTGTCGCTCTTGAGCAGCGTCGGCGCCACCGGTCGGCCGCCCTTCAAGGAAGTCCTCACCCACGGCTTCATCGTCAAGCCCGACGGCACCAAGGTCTCCAAGAGCGACAAGGAATACGTCACGGCCACGCAGGAGATCGACCGCCACGGGGCCGATGTCCTGCGGCTCTACACCTGCAGCGTCGACTACCAGGGCGACATCCGCACCAGCCCCGAGATCCTCGGCAAGTTCGGCGACGAGTACCGCAAGATCCGCAACACGATCCGGTTCCTGCTGGGTAACTTGACCGACTTCGACCCAAGTAGGGTGGGCTTCAGCCCACCATCCGAAGCGGGTGAAGCAGGCACGGATGGTGGGCTGAAGCCCACCCTACAGGTGCCGCGTGATTCACTTGACGGGTGGATGTTGAACGAGCTCAACAAGCTCATCCGCGACGTCACGCACTCATACGACAGCTTCCTCACGCACCACGCCTATCGCCTCATCCGCGACTTCTGCACGGTGCAGGTCAGCCAGGTCTACGGCAACGCGATGAAGGACCGCCTCTACTGCGAGGCGGCCGACTCGCCGGTGCGTCGGCGGGCTCAGTTCGTGCAATACAAGATCGTCGACGCCCTGATCCGGCTCGTCGCGCCGATGCTCGTCTTCACCGCCGACGAGGCGTGGCAAGAGTTGCCAGGCACCAGCGGAAGCATTCACGAAGCCGGCTTGCCGGAGGCGGGCGAAGTCGTCGAGCACGACGCCTGGCCGCTCCTCATAAAGCTCCGAGAGTTGGCCCTGCTCCAGCTCGACGACCTGAAGCAAAAGGTCGGCCTCAACAAGGCCACCGATGCCGAGATCGTCTACAAGCTGGTCGCCGCCGACCGCGAGAAGCTCGAGCCCTTCGGCGTCGACCTCGCCGACGTCGTCGGTGCCGGTTGGCACTCAGTCGAGGACGCGGACACATCAACCGTCCAAATCATCGACCGCCGCGAGGACTGGCAGCTCTGTGCCCGCAGCCGCAAGCGGACGCCCGACGTCGGCAGCATGCCGGAGCATCCCGACCTGTCCAAGCGCGATGCGGAAGTCGTCGCTGCGATGTCTCAGTGAGCAGTCGCGTCAGTGCGAGTTGCCCGTGCCGAATCGCTGGGCGAACAGCTCCGGGTAGTTCTTCGTCGGGTCGGCGTAGTCGTTGTCAGGATGCCCTTGGCCGCGGGCGAGGTAGATCTGGTGCGGCCACTTGTGGTACTTCCGCTGGTACAGCACCGACGCGGGGATGAATCGCATCGTCAGGCCACAGCGACGCAGGTTGCTCGTGTTGGCGTCGCTGCCGTGGATGAGGCGGGCGTCGTGGAGGCTCGCTTCGTTGGGCCGAAGCTCACACTTGGCGGCCCGCAACGACACCGCCGCCGGAGCGTTCGTCGCCTCGCTCACGCGGTCCGTCGTCAGGTTCTTGAGCCACTTCACCTCGGTGCCGAAGACGTTCGCTTCCGGGTCGACGTCTTCATACTCGCTGTAGCCGTGCAACGCCCGCGGGATGACGTTCATGCACGAGTTTTCCGGCAAACTCGGGTCGATCGCGAGCCAGAGCGTGCAGACGTGCATCGGCTCCATGAGGTCCTTCCAGTAGAACGAATCTTCGTGCCAGGGCACCCGCTTGCCGTTGCCCGCGGGTTTGGCGAGGAAGTGGCTGCTGAAGAGCGCGATGTTCGGCCCGACGAGCGGCTCGACAAGGTCGAGCACCTCGTCGCTGAAGAGCCACTCGAACAACCGACAGTCGCCAAAGTGCGGCGTGTCCATGGCCTCGGGACGCAGGCCCGTCTTCGTGTGCTCCTCGAGCAGCATCTCGAAGTGGTCGCGAAGCCCCTCGAATTGCGACTGGCGAAGCACGGGCTTCTTGTGCAGCAGATAACCGTCGCGGCAATATGCGGCGACATCGTCCTGATCCAGCCGAGGCTTCGTGAAGCTGGTCGACGTCGTCTCGAAGTTCGGCACGAGTCGGGGGTCGTCGGGAGCGACGTAGGTGGATTCGCTCAGAGCTGTAGCGACGTTCGGCATGTCGAACAGGATCGCACGTGTCTGACAATTTGCTTCCGCTTTACAAGCAACGGGCTACGCTGATTTGATGTCTCGAGCTGAGCCGATGATTCTGCGGATCGAGCCGTTACTGGCGGCGGGGGAGGCTTGTCACTTCGCCACCGTGACGGGCGACCGCCTATCGACGCGACAGCACGGCCACGACTTCTGCGAAGTCTTTTGGTGCATCGAAGGCCGCGGCGTGGAGACGCGGCCGGAGGCTTCGGAGCCACTAAACATCGGTGGCTATGGGCTGGTGACGCCCGAGACGGTTCACGGCTTTCGCAGCGACGGCGGGCTGACGTTTCGGAACCTCGCGTTGCCCGTCGAGGCGTGGCGAGACCTGCGACACCGTTACGGCCACACGCTTCATGACCTCTTTGCGACCGGCGAGGTTCGGGACGTCCTGCAGTCGGAGCAACTACGCCACGTTGAGCAGGCCGCTGAGCCGCTGCGGCAGGGGCGGCGGGACCGGGTGGCGATGGATCGGCTGCTGCTTGTTTGGGAGCAGGTCGTCACCGAGCGATCAAAACAACGGCTGCCCGACTGGCTGGCGGAGGCGTTGACGCTGCAGGAGGAGCTTCGCGGGGGCGTCGCGAGCTGGGTGCAACGCTGCGGCTACAGCCACGAGCACGTGACCCGCACCTGCCGCGAACACCTCGGCCAGTCGCCGACGCAACTCGTCAACGGTGCCCGCCTCGACCTGGCGTGTCGGCTGCTGGAGCGAACGGACCGCGACGTGACCGACATCTGCTACGCGAGCGGCTTTTCGAATCTGGGCCACTTCCACAAGACGTTCCGCAACCGCCACAAGACGACGCCGCTCAGGTATCGGCGGCGTCAGAGGAGCGTGCTTCCGGACGAAACACGATGAGTTGGAATCGGAGCTACTTCATCGAGCCCGAGTCGTCGATAGGCGTGGACTCTTGCTCGATCTCCGCGGCGGCGGGCATGGCTTCCTGCATGGCCGGCTCCTGGCTGCGGACCGTTTGCGGCAGGATCATGACCTCGACGCGACGGTTGGCGGCCCGGCCGGCGGCGTTGGCGTTGCTGGCGACGGGATCCTGGTCAGCCCGGCCGCTGACTTCCACGCGAGCGGCGTCGATGCCCTGGCCCATCAAGCCTTGGGCCACCGCGATGGCGCGGTGGCTCGAGAGGTACCAATTGTCCTTGTGGCCTTTGGCCTTCGTGTTGGCGCTGAAGCTCTTGACGTTGTCGGTGTGGCCCTCGATCTCCAGCAGGTAGCTGCGGGCGACGGGCGAGTTGAGGATCTGGGCGAAGCGACGGATCGCCTGATCGGCTTCGGGCTTGAGGGCCGCGTCGCCACTGAGGAAGGTGACGTCGCTCTTGAACTTGACGATGCCGCGATCGGCGTCGAACTCGATGAGGTCTGGGTTCTGGGCGGCGTAGCTCGACAGCTCGCTCGTCAACGCCGCGGGCAGGGCCGGGCCGGTGCCGATCTTGTTGACCAGCTCTTCGTATCGACGGGCCAGGTCGTCACGCTCGCCAGTGATTTCGGCGATCTGCGTCTCGTAGTTGGCGAGCAGGGCCCGCTCGCTCTGCTCGGCCTGCTCGATGGTGCCGAGCTGGTTGCGGTAGAGCGACGCGAGCTTGGCGTCTTCGGCGGCCTTGCGGCTGGTCTCGGCGAGCTGGTCTGCCAGATCGTCGGCCTTGAGCTCCATGGCGCGGTACTCGTCCTGCGTCACGCAGCCGACGACGCCTAAGCCGGTCAACGCGATGATGCCGAAGGTGGCCAGACGCTGGGAAAACAGGTGGGTTGCAAACATTTGAGGTGCCTCCATGCGGGGATACTGGGATTCTGCGGTAAGTCGCAAGGCGGCAACGTCCTGTCGCGGCCGCTGGTGAGTATGACGGACGCTGGTTGCCGGTTCAAGCCTAGACGCTCTCATCGGCAGCAGAATCTTCAACCAGCCGCAAATCGAGCACCTCCGGCGGACAGTTGAATCGGCAGTGCAGCCGCGTCGTGCCGATGCCGCGACTGACGCAGAGCCACGTGCCGTGAACATCGTGGATGCCGCTGCTCATGGGCCGCGGCAGCGAATCGTGCGTCACCAGCGGTGTCGCGGCACGATTGGGCATCGCGATCTGCCCGCCGTGAGTGTGACCCGCGAGGTAGACGTCGGGCCGCAAATGCCGCAGCCGGCGGATCTCGTCGGGATAATGCCCCATTGCGATCAATGGCTTCGACTCGTCCCGCCGCAGCGAGGAGAGGCCCCGCCATCCGCCACGCCACGTGCCGGGCAGGCCCAACAGGTCGCACTGGCCGCCGGTCCACGTCAGCCGCAGCCGTCGGCCGACGACGCTCGTGACGCCGCACGCTTCGAGTCGGCTGGTGATGAGGTCGCCGTCGTGGTTGCCGTTGATGCCGAAGTTGCCGAGCCGGGCGACGCCGCGGAAGGCTTCCATCGCCTCTGCCAGCACCGGCACCTGCGTGGTCGGGGCCCGCTTGTCGTCGACGAAGTCACCGGTGATGAGCAGTAAATCCGGCGGGTCACGTCGCAGATCGTCCGCCAGTCGCACCAGCCCCGGCGGCACGCGGCGTCGCAGGTGCAGGTCGCTCAGGTGCACGATCCGCAACCCGCCGGTCGGCAGCTTGACGCCTTCGCCCGCCGTCAACATCGCTTGGACGCGTCGCAGTCGCTTGGGTAAGCCCACGCTGAAGAGCGGTGCCGGTTCGATCTCGATGATGGCCTTCCGCAACGCGACTCACCGTACGACTAACCTGTCGCCGTCCATGCCCAAGCCCTCGACCGAGCTGCCGCCGCGATACGAAGCCGCCGACGTCCAGAGGGAGGTCGAGGCGGTTTGGGAAGACGAGCGACTCTTCCACGCCGAGCCGACGGACCCCGGCGAGCCGTTCGCCGTCGTCATCCCGCCGCCCAACGTCACGGCCCGCTTGCACCTGGGGCACGCGTTCAACAACACGATCCAGGACATTCTGGTCCGCCACGCGCGGATGCAGGGCAAGAACGCCGTCTGGATCCCCGGCACCGACCACGCCGGCATCGCCACGCAGACCATCGTCGAAAAACGCCTCCAGCAGACCGAAGGCAAGCGGCGCACGGACTACGAACGCGAAGACTTCGTCGCGAAGGTGCAGGCGTGGAAGGACGAGTACGAGGCCACGATCCTCGAGCAGCTC
>CAYQCT010000112.1:0-11214 GCA_964416015.1 uncultured Tepidisphaerales bacterium | reverse complement strand
GGTCGAGCTGGAACCAGTCGAGGTTGCCCACGTCCTTGCCGGCCTCGCCGACGAAGGTGACGCGGACGACCTGCTCGCCCGCCGGCAGCTCGATCTGTCCAGCGTCATAGGTGCGGTAGGTGCCCCAGCCCTCGCGGACGAGCGGCACGCTGGCGAGCGTCGGGCCGTCCTCGATGCTGAAGGCGAACGATCCGCCGGTGTTGCCAGTCGCGCCGGCAAAGCTCAGGTCAAACGTGCCGCCGCTGCCGGCATCGACGGTGTACTCGAGCCACTCGCCCGCCGCGGTCCAGCCGACGCCGGCACGGGTGGAGTTGGCAAAGACGTCGACGGGCTCGCCGGTGCGGCTGCCGCCGAGGTTGACGTCGTCCGACTCGTTGTACGCCACGCCCTGGCCGCCGAGGTCGTAGTTCTCGGCCTCGACGCGGCCGCTCAGGGCGACGGGCGCACCACCGAACGGCTGCTGACCTTCCTCCACAGACGAATAGCTCCAGACCGCGGCGTCGGTGTCTACGGCAGTCGTGATGAAGGCACCGTCGGACGTCTCGAAGAAGTCGGGCGTGTCGATCTTGCCGGCGACGAGCAGAGCGCCGTCACCCGCGAGCGCAAGCTGCGAAGCCCGCGGAACGAGGGATTCGCCGCCGGCGAGCTCGACGTCCTCGCCCAGCGAGTTGTCCGGCCTCCAATTCACCAACCTGTTGCCTCGCCACTCCGGACTGGCCTCCGAAGCGATGTATTCCAGCTCATTGGAGCTGGCTTCGAAGTTGTTGCCGAAGCTACCCGTGTCCACAAGGAGCGCGATGCTGCCGTTGTCGCGGAAAGCAGCATCGGAAACACGCGCCGGCAAGCTTGTTGCGCTTTCCGTTCCCGGCAGTCGAATCGGTGGCTCCGACGCGCCCGCCGCATCAGTGTACTTCAGCGAGCCGAAGAACGTCTCCGCGTTCGTGATGACCCGGCCGTCATCGGAAACCTTGAGGAAGTCGGCAAGGACGCTCTCGTCGGGTTCGAACAGTCCGAGGTACTGGTATCCGCCGAGGCCGTACGCCTCATCGACCTGGCCGTTGCTCTCGAACCGCACTCCAATGAAGCCGCTGTTGAATAATGGTTCACCGGGTCGGTAGGCGCTGAGGACTTGGATCTGCCCGTCGCCCTGCACGAGGTAGTCGTCGCGCCGCGTCGAGTCGAACGAGACGTAGATGCCGCCGTCGTTCAGCACGTCGACGGAGCGTGGCGTGAACGTGCCGCCGGACATCTCCGAGAGGTTGAACGCGTCGAACACCGGCCTTTCGATGGAACTCAAGTCGCCGCCGAACAGCGGGCGTCCGAACCCATTGCTGGCGTTGTAGAGCGGCAGGTCGCTCGTGACGTCGAAGGCGTACTGCGGCGTCGGACCCCCATCGAGTTCGATGACCTGCCAAGTCAGCTGCGGGCCGTCGTTGCCCCAGTACGTGATCAGGCCGTTCGGGTTCCAGTCGAACTGGCCGTTGTCGATTGTCGGGACGTCGAAGGAGCGCGTCGTGCCGGCGAAGCCGAGGCCGTTGTCGAGCGGGCGGACCGTGATGCGGGTCTGGTTGCCGCCGATGCTGCTTTGCGTCACGCGGACGAGGCTTCCGTCGGCCGTGCGCTCGAGGCCACGCATCGCCTCGCCCGGCAGCGTCCCGCCGATTGGGCTGCCGTCGGCGCTAAAGCGCTGGGCGAAGCTATCCCGCACGTCCGCGGCCGGTTCCGTCGACGGATAATGCGGCTCGCCTAGCAGAAAGACGCGGTTCGACGACGCCGGAAGCGCCGGCTCGCCGTCCTCGTCGCGGAACGGGTCGGTCGCGGCCTCGCCCAGTACGTAGAAGCCGCCGTCCGAGAGCGGCACAATGCGGATCGCCTCGTTGTAATTGAGATCCGCAAACTCGAGCTCCAGCCGCCCGTCCGTCGCCAGCGCTGGATCGAGGGCGTAGGGCACGTCCGCTGCCAGCAGCCGGCGTGGCTCGAGCGATTCGACCGCACGGGCGAGCGCCTGCTGACGAAAGGTGCGGGCAGAGCGCGGGCGGTTTAATTGGAACGGAAGCTTCATACTTATCAGTACGTGAATCAGGAGGCGAAGGTCGGACGTCGCAGCACGCGACGCGGCGGCCTGGTCAGGGCCTACGCGGGCGGCGAGGGATCTCGTTCGACAGCATCCGCCCACCGACTCGCGTCGCTGATTCTACCGCCGATGCGGTCGGCGACGAACCGGAAAGACGACCGCAGACCCTTGGCGGCGGGCACGGCATCCGATCGTAACGATTGTGCTGCATGCGTTCGACGGGCAGCTCCTACGCCAGCTCCATCCGTGGCACGGCCGCAAGAAGTCGCTTCGTGTAGTCGTCCTGTGGATCGTTCACCACCTGCTCCGTCGGACCGCGTTCGGCGATCTTGCCCTTGTACATCACCAGCGTCTCGTCGGCGAGATACTCGACGACGCCGAGGTTGTGCGTGATGAACAGGTACGTTAGACCCAGCTCGTCGCGCAGGTCGAGCAGCAACTGCAACAGCTTGGCCTGCACGCTGACATCGAGCGCGCTGGTCACTTCGTCGCAGACGATGAACCGCGGATTCGGCACGAGGGCGCGGGCGATGCCGATGCGTTGCCGTTGGCCGCCGGAGAATTCGTGCGGGTAGCGACGCAGCATTTCGGGCTCGAGCTCGACGCGCCGCATCAGGTCAGCCGCGAGGTCGCGGCGTTCGTTCTTGTTGGCGCCGATGCCGTGGACCTGCATGATTTCGCCGAGCATGCCGCCGATGGTCATGCGCGGGTTGAGCGCGCTGTACGGATCCTGGAAGACGATCTGCATGTCGCGACGCATTGCCCGCAGCTCGCCGCGCGGCATGCCGACGAGCTGCCGGCCCTCGAACTCGACGCCGCCGCCGGTCGGGGCGACAAGCTGCAGGATCGCCCGGCCGAGGGTCGTCTTGCCGCTGCCCGACTCGCCGACGACGGCCAGGATCTGCCGCTTGGGTAGGTCGAACGTCACGCCGTCGACCGCCTTGACGTGACTCACGACCCGGCTCAGCAGCCCTTTGCGCACGGGGAAATGCACCTGCAGATCCGTCACCCGCAGCACCGGCCCGTCGACGTCGGGCACGGCATGCTCGACCACGACCCGCTCCGACGGCGCCGCCGCCTCGACATGCGCCGCCTTTCGCTCCGCGTCCCGCTTGGCCTTCAGATTCCGCGGCAGGGCACCGAGGAGTTCCTGCGTGTACGGGTGCTCCGCCTTACGAAGCACTTCGGCCTTCGTGCCGCTCTCGACGACCTTGCCGTACCGCATCACCGCGACGTGGTCGGCGATCTCGGCGACGACGTCGAAGTCGTGCGTGATGAACAGAACGCCCATGCCCTTGCGGTCCTGCAGCTCGCGAATGAGCCGAAGGATCTCGGCCTGGATCGTCACGTCCAACGCCGTCGTCGGCTCGTCGGCGATGAGCAGCTCCGGCTCACACGCCATCGCCATCGCGATCATGACCCGCTGCCGCATGCCGCCGGAGAAGCGGTGGGGGAATTCGTCGACGGTGCTCTCCGCGTCGCGGATCTGCACCTGCTTCAGCAGGTCGATCGTCCGCGCCCGCGCCTCGCGGCCGGTCATGTCGAGGTGAAGCCGCAGGACCTCGCCGATCTGGTCGCCGATCGTGTAGACCGGGTTGAGCGAGGTCATCGGCTCCTGGAAGATCATGCCGATGCGACGGCCGCGGATGCGTCGCATGTCCCGCTCGCCGAGCTTCATCAGGTCCACCGGCGGCTGGCCCTTTTCGCCGTCGAGCAGGATCTGCCCGCCGTGGTAGTAGCCGGGCGGCCTAGGCACGAGCTGCATGACGCTCAGGGCGCTGATCGACTTGCCGCTGCCCGACTCGCCGACGACGCAGAAGGTCTCGCCACGACGGACGTCGAAGCTGATGCCGTCGACGGCCCGCAGGGACTTGTCGGGATGCTTGGGATCGCCGAAGTACGTCTGCAGGTTGCGGATCGACAGCAGCGCGTTGCCCGACGTCGACACGACAGGATCCGGCGTCTCCACGGGCTCAGCCTGAACAGTCATCGGCCGCAGCGTACGGGCAACGGCGGCAGGCGTCGGCATCGGCTCGCTCCAGACCCGGCAGCATATCGCGAACGACGTCCGCGTCTAGCGTTCCCTCGGTACATGCTTCCATGCCCTCGCGTAGCCCCTACTGACGTCCCAGCTTCTCGTCGAGACGGCAAACATTCGAAAGATGGGGCGGCGTGGCGGAAGCAGGTGCGTGCTTTCGGTTAGGCTGCCTCCACCTGACGCCGCCATGCCTACTCGCCTTTTGCCCTTCGTCGCGACACTGCTCGCCCTCGCTCTTGCCGGCCCCGTTCCGTCTGCGCACGCGCAGGCCAACGTCAGCAAGGTTCGCAATCTCCTGATCGACGTCGACTCGCACCTCACGCGGATGGAGCTGGCCGTGAAGGAGTGGGAACGGCTCGGCTCGCAGATCAGCCAAAGCCGGTGGGACAAGTTCCAAGCCTCCGTCGACCAGGCTGCCTCGAGCTACAACAAGGCGCAGGAACTGCTCAACAGCATGCCGCAGGACGATGCAAACGTCTTGAAGATGTACGAGCAAATGGAGCCAATGCGGGTAAAGTTCGGCAAGCTGCAGGAAAGGGCCCGGTCCCTCATCAACGACGGTGCGGCGGCAGTCGAGGCGGTCGGCGGATTCGAGGCGATCCAGAAGGACGTCGACCGCGTCGGCGACATCGCGTACCAGTACATCAACTTCGCTTCGATGATGGAAGGCGGCTCGGAAGAAGCCGTCGAGATGATCAAAGAGTACAACCCTGCCGTCGCGGAGGTGAAGCGGCTCGAGGAGAAGTACGCGGAGTTCCTCGAGCGTGACAACGCCGACACCGCTCCGATCCGCAACAAACTCGCGACGGCGAAGAAGCGGCTGGCTGCCGTCATGACGGATGGCCGGGCCTTGCTCCCGAAGGTCGCCGCCGATGCCGAGCGGGACCTGAAGACGGCCGACGAGCAGATCACGCTCGCCCTGGAAAAGCGATCGCCCGCCTTCTTCCGCGACACCGGCAGCATCGCTCAGGCGACGAGGCAGGCCAAGACCCGCATCTCGATCGTGAACGCCTTCGACACTGACGTCTCTGCCCCGCTCATCGAGAAGTACAAGGCTACAACTGCCCGCGCCACCGCCGCCGGCGAGACGCTCAAAGCCGAGATCATCGCCTCCAACCGCCCCAAGAAGGACGCGTACAGCGGCAGTGACCTTGAGGTTCTGAAGGCAGGCGCGAAGGCGGCGTTTTTGAAGGACAACAAAGGCCGCGAGGTCGTGCGGGTCGTCATGCCGTCGAGCACCTGGGACCGGACCACCAAGTGGACGTGGTGGCGCGACGCCTTCTACTTCACCGACCGCAGCAAGCAGCAAGCCGGCATCTACTACAAGGCCACCGCCGAAGACGGTTCGCCCGAAGTGCACTACCTGCCGGTAAACATTACGAAGGATCACACGAAGGACGACGCAATCTCCTACAGCCCGTGGATCCTGGAGTCGACTAAGGAGATTGACGTCGCATGGCGATACCTTCCGGAGCACGTAACTTCGGAGTAACCGGCGGCCTGCTCGTCATCTAAGGCTCGCGACCCCTTTTTCTTGACCCGTAAGTAAACGGTCATACTACCTTGCTTCCTGCAATGCATCCGCGCCTTTCTGCTTATATAGGATGGAGCCTGATGCTCTCCCACACGACGTTGGTCTGTGTTGGGCTTGGGCTTGCTTTCCTTTCGCAACTTGATTTCGTACGTGGTTCTTCCACAACTGTCCTATACCAGCGTAGTTTATCGTCCACAATGTCGAGCCCGTACAGCGTTCGCTCCGCGAGCTTTCACGATGGAAATTTATACATCTCCAAAGGGATTCTAACGAACGAGCAGAGCAAAATCTTGTCCGAGAGGCTTAACAACGTTACGAGGACACTGCTACATGTTCCGGGACTTCTGATCTCTCGATGGGATAATATACGGCCAAGTACGAATGAGCAGGTAGGACATTGTACACAGGTGAAGGTCAGCGTCCTCGGAGCCGCTTTCTTCTTTCTCGTCCTTTCCGCTGCCTTTCTACCTCTTCACGTGGTCAAGCGGTTTCATCAAAAATGGTGGAGGGTACTGCGGAAATCTGGACGAGGCGGCAGGGTCGGCTTTCCTGTATCGCCTTAAAGAGGAGAGCGAAAAGGGGTCGCGAGCCTTAGATGCCGATGCCGATGAGCGTGTGACGCCCCTACCGTCGCGGCGAGGAAGCATCATGCGGTACAAGCTGATCTTTCCCGTCCTCTATGTCCTCGAGATTCTACTCGGTGGTTTGCTCCTGCTTGGCCTGACTCTGGCCATGGGGCCTTGGAAGCCGAGAGTCGATGCTGACGTCGCTGGTACGGCCTTCTCCGCACAAATCTATCCGTGGGGCGACTTGAAGGGTCGGCTCGCATTCGGCGGAACGTCATCTACCGTCTCACAGCAACGGGTCCTGCCGACCCGATCGATGCGGGCGAACCTGTACGTCATGCAAGGCTATCTCATCCTTGCAGGTACCGACCGGCGAGGCAGAAACATCAGAAGCGGCGGGCACTCGCTTATCATTGGAGCCTCGACGACGATCTCTGCGATTGCGGGCGGGCTGCTGCTGGTAGAGTTCGTCCACCTCGTCACTCACGGCGTCAGGAAAGACATCGAGCGGCGGAACGGGAATGGCAACGGCTTTCCACCGTTGCTTACGACGGATGAAAGAGGCGTAGGCAATCTGCCGGCGGATCCATGACAGACGCCGATCCGCCCGAAGGCGGACCGGCGTCAGGGTTGCCGAACGAGCTGCTCCCGTCAGCGGATTCGCACGGTGAACGGCGTCATCACGATGACGGGCCGGTCTTCGAGGAGGCGGCTGACGACGATCAGGCGGCTGATGCCGTCGCGGGCGGCGGGGGGCAGGAGTTGCATCGCCTCGGCGAGCGGGCTTTGGCCCAGCGGGAAGCCGGCGCCGCCGAAGGGGTTGGCCTGTTCGCCGGGCAGAACGATGACTTCGTATTCCTCGCCCAGCTCCGCCTGTTCGGCGGCGGCGGCGAGGGCGTCGTTGAGGCCGCCGAGGTGGTCGACCATGCCTAGCTCCTTGCCCTGCTGGGCCAGGAAGATGCGACCGCGGGCAACGCGGTCGACGTCGGCGATCTTGCCGTCGCGGCCTTCTTCGACACGCTTGGTGAACTGGTCGTACGTGCTGCGCATCCAGTTGCGGATGAGACGGCGTTGCCGTTCGTCCCACGGCTCGGTCGTGCTGAAGATGTCGGCGTTGCGGCCGCGGGTGAACTGGGTGGTGCTGAGGCCGACCTTCTCGTAGAGGCCGTCGAGGACGAGCTTGCCGCCGACGACGCCGATGCTGCCGATGATGGCGGCCGGGTCGGCGTAGATCTCGTCGCCGGCGACGGCCAGGTAGTAGCCGCCGCTGGCTGCGACGCCGCCGATGCTGACGATGACGGGCTTGTCTTCGGCGACGCGGCGGATCGCCTGGTACATCGCTTCGCTCGCCAAGGCGCTGCCGCCGGGACTGTCGATGCGGAGCACGACGGCCTTGACCTCGTCGTCGTTTTCGATCATCCGCATCGCCCGGCGGATGTACTGCGTGTTGACGCTCGACCCGCCGCCCAGCAGGCCGCCCGCGCCGCCGGTGCCGTCGACGATGACGCCTTGTGCGTAGACCAGGGCGACGCTCGGCTTGGTCGCGTCGACCTTCTTGGGCTTGAGAAGTTGCAGGATCGCCAGCGGGTTGTCCGGGTCGAAGCTCGGCTCGTCGTCGCGGCCGTACGTCGGGCTGATCCGCGGCTCGGCCCCGAGCTCTTCTTCCATCAGCTCCTTGAGCCCGTCGGCGTCGGCGAGGTGGTCGACGAAGCCGAGCTGCTTGGCTTGGCCGGCGGGCGTCATGGCGCGGTCGATCGCCGCCTTGACCTCGCTGCCGGCCATGCTGCGTCCGCCGCTTACCTGTTGCACGATCTGCTCGTAGAGCGAGTCGACTAATTTCTCCAACTCGGCAGTAAGCTCGGGCGAAGGCTCGGTCCGCGTGTACGGCTCTTCGGCCCCTTTAAACTCGCCGACCTGGACGTAGTCCGGCGTCACGCCGAGCTTGTCGAGGGCGCCCTTGTAAAACATCGGCTCGATCGCGACGCCCGGCATGAACAGCTCGCCGCCGTCCATGAGGACGACGTCGGTGCAGGCGCTGGCGACGAGGAAGCTGACGGTGTCGTACGTATCGGCGTAGGCGAAGGTCCGCTTGCCGGCGCGGCGGAGCTCGTCGAGGGCCTGGCGGATCTCCTGCGCCTGGGCGAAGTTCATCAGGCCGCCGTTGTAGAACGTCAGCAGGACGCCCTTGACGTCCGGGTCGTCCTTGGCCTGTTCGAGCCGTCCCAGGACGCCGCGGAGATCCAGGCCGGGGCCGCCGAAGAGGCTGAAGCCGGCGGGTTTCTCGCCGAGAGGGATGCTCAGGTCGATCTGCGCCACGAGCGGCTTGGCTTCATTTTCCGCCTGCTTCTCCCGCATTTCGCGGATGAGCTGCGTCGGCGAGAGCTGGCCGTTGTCGTTGCCGGCTTCGTCGGCGGGCTTGGTCGTCGGCGTGTCGTCGTCGCCGCGCATGTCGCGCATGCGATCGAGCACACCGGCTAGGCGATCCGCGGCCCCACCGCGTTCCTCGGCCTCGGCTGGTTGCGTCGTGGGTCGCGTCGCAGGGGCGTCGGCGAACACCGGTAGGACGGGCGTGACGGCAAGAAGCAGGGCGGCAGCAACGGCCGGGCGGAAGCAGGATCGGGCCATGGGAAAAAGCAGGTACAAAGGAAAAGCGAATCGACGGCCCGGCGGCCGCCACTGGACATTCTATCGGCATTTCAATGTTGCAGTCGCCCGGTAGAGTCGTCGCCCATGGACGCCGCCGTTCGACATCGCAAGCTCGTGCAGGCTCATGCGGCGGCGCACGTCGACGGGCTTCGGCGGACCGCCCCGGAATCGATCGACGTCGGGCACGGGCTGGCCGGACGCGGCCGGACGGGCTGGTGGATCAACGTCTGCGTTGGCCTGGGCATCGACGGGCCGGCCAACCTCGACGACATTCGGCGGATTACCGCCTTCTACCACGAGCGCGGGAAGCCGGCGAAGATCGACCTGTGCGACGCGGCCGACCCGGCCCTCGTCAAGCTGCTGGGCAGCGCCGGCTATCGGGCCGAAGCATTCGAGACGGTTCTCGCGGCAGATCTTCCCGCGGACTTGCCGAGACCTGTTGCCAAAGTTGAGGAGATCGACGCGTCCGACGTCGATGAACTTTCGGCGGCGATCGTGGCGATGGAGCGAGGCTTCGCCGACGACGCGACGTTCGAGCTGCCGGCAATCGAACTGGTCGAGTGGCGACATGTTCTGACGCGGCGTGGCACGCGGACATTCGTGGTAAGGTTGGATGCCACGATCGTCGCGACCGGGTCGATGCTTATGCCGTCGGCGCGGCCCGGCTTGCCGGCGGTCGGGATGCTGTTCGGCGGAAGCGTGCTTCCCAGGTACCGGCGGGCCGGGTTGCACCGGGACTTGATGCTCGCCCGCCTCCAGGCCGCAGCCGACTCGGGCTGCGACGCGAGCTTCGTCGAAGGCATCCCGACCGGCCCGACGCACCGCACCGCCCGCCGCCTCGGCCTGACGCCGCTCTGCACGCTGACCTCCTTCGAGCGGCCGCTCCCGCGATGAGGATCAGTCGCCGGTCGGAATGCCGTCGAAGAGCGACGCGATCGGCAGCGAGAAGCCGGGCAGCACGTCCTCACCGTCGAGCGAGGCGGCCGCATCGAGCACCTCGTGCCGATCCACGCTGCCGCGGTAAACGGTGACACGTCGCTCGCGGCGGTCGACGACCCAGGCGAGGCGGGTGCCGCCGTCGAAGAACTCGCCCAGCTTGCGGTCGATTTCGGGCTTCGTATTGCCGGCCGACAGAACTTCCACGATCAAGTCCGGCGAGAGGTCAGGGATCGGCACGTTCGTTATCGGTGCACGGTCATCACTCGCCCACGAAACGTCCGGCAGACGAACGTTGCCGCTCTGCACCCGCATCTGTGCGTCCGGCCCGTTCAAGATTCCACCGAACGATGCCTGCTCGATATGCGTGCCGAGCTTCACCACTAGCCTCATTGCGATCTGCCCTTCTCGGTAGCCCATGCTCTTCTCAACGATCGTGTCATCAATCAGCTCTGCCGGCGCGATTCGCTCGCCATACGTAAGGCAGTCCTGCTCCGTCGCCTCGCCCGGCAATGGATTCATCACGACGCGGTCTAGAGGAACACCACCCAATCCCTTGAGAAACTCCGGCAACTTCGGGTAGTGGCGCGGCAGGTCCGAGATGTCCGACGCGTCGGTCGGAGCGGGAGGATCGGCAACAAGGGTTGCAGCCATAGCCTTATCGTACGAGATGGAGGGTGGGATGACGATGCTCCGACGGTGGAACGAGCGCGACTGGTCGCCGGTCGCCTCGACGTGGATGTTCTGGCTCGGCCTGCTGAGTCTGCTGCGGCTGGATTCTGCCGGCTTTCTGCTCTGGTGGGCCTCGAACGGCGTCCGGTTGTGGTGAGATCGACCGCACTTCTGGTCGCGGATCCTGCTGGGGATGTACGCGGTGCCGATGACGATCATGCCGATCCTGTTCGTCCCCTTCGGCGAGCCGGAGGTCGAGGTCTTCGGCTATAAGGGCACGCCCGGCTGGTGGCTCATCGGCATCTTCTACGGCCTCGCCGTTGTGGCGTACGTGCCGCCGTTCCTGATGCTGCTGGCGAGCGGGACGCGGCGGGCAGTCCGACTGGCCGCCGATCCGCAGCGGTGCGGGACGTGCGGCTACGACCTGCAGATGACCGAAGGCCGCTGCCCCGAGTGTAACACGCCCGTCTCGGCAAAGCAGGATCGGGAACGACGCCGCCCCGACGAGATTGGGGCGGCGTTGCACGACGTGGAATGAGCCGCGACTACGCGTCGATCAACTCGTCCTCGATCGGTGCCGTCGAGAAGGTCAGGCTGCCGCTGGCCTGATCTGCGTCGACACGAATGGTCGCTCCCGGCTCGAAGTCGCCGGCGAGGAGCTTCGTCGCCAACGGGTTCTCGATCCGCTGCTGGATGACACGCTTGAGCGGCCGGGCGCCGAAGAGCGGGTCGTAGCCCTCGTCGCCGA
>CAYQCT010000111.1:3036-11436 GCA_964416015.1 uncultured Tepidisphaerales bacterium | reverse complement strand
TAGGCGGCCGGCTCGCTCGGCACCTTGCCCGCCGCCAACGCGGCTCGATGACAGGCGACGCTCGTGGCGAAGATCGCCGGCTGCGCGACGTCCGTCTGATCGAGTTGCTCGGCCGGCCCTTCGAAACAGAGCTTGGCCAGGTCGACGCCGAGCACGTCGTAGGCCTCGTCGTACACCGCCTTGGCCTCGGCGTGTGCGTCGGCGTAGTCGCGGCCCATGCCGACGGTTTGGGCACCTTGGCCGGGGCAGAGCACGTACGTCGCGGTTGGCATACGCGACAGTAGTCGGCCGCCGTCGCTCACTCCGCGGCGGACGCTGGTTGCGTCGTCGTCTCGTCGAGGGCGTTCAACCCGCGTGCGTCTCGGATCGCCTGCTCGCGGGCTTCGAGTTCGCGACGACGGATCCGCATCTTCAGGCCGTTCAACGCCTCCATCGCCTTTTCGTCGCCCGGCTTGTCACGGACCGCCAGCTGTGCCTCGCTCAGTGCTTCGTCCAACGCGCCCCGCTCGCGAAGGAGACGCACCAAGGCCAGCCGCCAGGTGGTCTGACCAGGCCGAAGACGGACCGCCTTGCGGTACCAGTCTTCGGCCTCCTCCGCATCGCCCGCCCGCTCGGCCCGTCGGGCGAGCTCGGCCGCGGCACCGCCGTCGCGTGGGGCCCGGCGTCGCAACTCGATCTCGACCTGACTCGCCAGCTCTGCCGCCAGCGCCGTCTCATTCCGCTCCGACGCCCAACGCTGCAGCTGACCAAGCGCGTTGAGGTCGCCGGCGGCGAAGGCGAGGGCGGCGTCCATCTCGCCCAGGTCGGCGAGGAAGCGGACGACCGTCGCCCGCGAGTAGCCTTGCCGCGCCGCCTGCGTCGCACGTTGCGCAGCGACCTGCGGTTCGCCGCGACTTGCCGCAAGACGCGCCGAGGCCATGAGCACCGCCGGGTGCTGCGGGGCGAGATCGGCCCCGATCTCGATCGACGCAGCACCCGTGGGAGAGCCGACCTGCAGCTCGATGAGACCGGCCGTCGCGGCAAGCAGGCCGATGGTCGGGTGGTCGAGGCGGGCGGCGTGCAAGTCGGCCGCGACGAGGCCGCCGTACTCGCGGAGCACCTGGACCGCCTCCGGATCCTCAGCCGCTTCGACCAGTTGCTGCTGGATCGAACGCCAACGGATCGCATTGGCCTCGTACCGCAGCCGCGGATCGGTCGGGCGAAGGGCCAGGGCCTCGGCGTAGGCCTCGCCGGCGAGCAGGACGTTCTCGTCCGTCGCCGGCCAATCCCGTCCGAGCGAGCGTCCGGCCTCGGCGATGACGCGTTCTGCCGCAGCGTCTCGATTCGCATCCGCCGCCGCCCAGATGCCGCCGCACAGTGCCAGCACCGCCAGGCCGCAGGCGACGACTGCGGACGCCCTGGAACGCTCCCGTCGCCGCCTCTCCGTCACCGGCAATCCCGTCGCCACGCCGCAAAGCAGCCCGACGGCCGCGAGGACGGACGTCGTGTACATGCCGAAGTCCGTCAGCGACCCGACCAGCACCGCCACGAGGCCGAACAGCAGGCCGGGCGCGACAAGGTTCGACGTCGGCCCCGGCTTCAGAAGCATGCGGCCGAGCCGCGCCCCCACGACGCCGGCAAAGCTGAGCACGAGCAGCACACCCACGATGCCCGTCTCGAACAGAAACTGGATGCTGGCGTTCTCCGCGTGCGTCGCCCGACCGCCGGGGACGTCGTCGCCGCGGAAGTACGGGTAAACGTCGCCGAATCCGCCGAGGCCGACGCCCAGGACCGGCAATTGCGTGAAGCCGATCCACGAATCACGCCAGTACTGCGTCCGCACGCCGACCGCCTGCTCGATGCCCTCGCTGGTGTCGAGCGTTTCGAGCCGGGCGAGCACGACCTCGCCGCCGACGACGAGCAGGCCGAGGACGACGACCACGCCGAGGATCGCCATGCCGGTGGTCGCGATTTCGCCGATGCCGCCGCTGCGAGCACGGTCGCGGCGGATGAACCGGTCGACCGCGACGAAGGCCGCCGTCGCGGCGAGCGAGCCGATGACGAGTCCGAGCGTGCCGCCACGCGTCAGGCTGACCGGCACCGTGATCGCGACAAGCACCGCCAGCACCGCCAGCACACGGCAGAGGTGCAGCTCAGGATCCGTCAGCAGTTGCTGTGCGGTCTTGACCGAGTCGTTGTCGTTCTTCTGGCGGTTCGAGCGACCGCGACGGCCTTTGAGCCGGTTCGACTCGCGGCTGCTCCGCCGCATGTGCCGGGCCAGGAGCATCGCCGCGGCCGCGAGAGCAGCCCCGGCACCGGCGTTGGCGAACTGGCCGTAGTGGCTGTGGTTGAGGAACGGGCCGCTCTGCCTGTGCGCGGGTTCTTCGAAACCGAAGAGCGTCGGCACACTGTCGACGTTCGTCACCGCCTGCAGGACGACGAACAACGCCGCCAAGCCCGAGATGATGCCGAGGCCCGACAGCAGTGCGACGGCGCGTCGGCTGCTTCGCGAGAGTTCGTGCGTGCCGAGGAAGACCAGGACCGCCGTCAGCAGGACGCGAAGCTGTCGCTGCGTCGCGAGCGGCGCCAGCGAGATCGTGTTGCCGGCGGCATCGTCGAGGCTCACTCGCTCCTGCGTCACCAGGTCGGACAGACTCGTGAGCCGGACGTCGCTCGTGCCGGGCGAGATGACGCGAACGACCGGATTCGGCAGCGGGACGATCTGGAAGGCGACGACGGCGACCAGCAATGCAGCCGGAAGACCCGCCCAGCGGCTTGACGCCGGCGGCGCACCCGGCAGAGCGTTGCGGAGCAGGGCGAGCGTTGCCCCGATCGTGGCAAGAACGGCTGCCAGAACTTCGCCCGACGGCATTCCGCCGCCAAGCGTGAAGACCGCGACGGCGACCGCCAGCAGCAGCGCGGCAATGGCAACGACGGCGATCACGTCCCGCGCACGATCCGCCAGTGCCGTCCGCGAGTGGCGGCGGCGGTCGGTCTCGAACTCGAATGATCGCAGCGGGCGAGCCATCGCGGGATCAGACGGAACTACGGGTCGGTTGCCGCTTCGGCCGCTCACCTGCTACGCCCATTCGAATCGTCGTGAGCTTGCGGAAACCCGTTGGTTCCATTGCCGCCGGCGTCGTGAGACGCGACGGGCTCGGCGGGCGGCGCGTCGGGCAGCGAGCGCTGGGCCGGCATAGCTGTACTCGTAGCCGTAGCCGTAACCCTCGCTGCCGCTCTGCTTGCCGATGCTGTTGACAACGACGCCGACGATGTCTGAGCCGGTGCGAAGCAAGCCCTCGGCCGCGACCTTGGCACCACGACGCGTCGTCTGATTGGCCCGCACGACCAGCACCGTCGCGTCGGCAATGGCACCCAGCACCCGCGCGTCCGTCACCGGCAGCACCGGCGGCGAGTCGAGGACGATGTGGTCATATTTCTCTCGACAGTCGTCCAGAAGCTGCAAGAACTCTTCGCTGTTGAGCAACTCCGACGGATCGCTCGGCAACGGGCCACAGGGCAGCAGCCGCAGGCGGTCGACGATCGTTTCGCGGGATGCCTCCTGCTCCGGCACGCCCTCCTGCAGCACGCCGCTGAGGCCGGGACCGGGATCCGTGGCCGAGCCGTCGTCGGCCGTCGGCAGCAAGTACTCGTGCTGCCGCGGACGCCGGCAGTCGGCGTCGATGAGCAACGTCCGCCGGCCCAGCCGGGCGAGCGAGGTCGCCAGGTTGGTCGTGAGCGTCGTCTTGCCTTCGCCGGGCATCGGACTCGTGACGAGGATGACCCGCGGCTCCTGCACGTCCTCCCCCTCGGCCGACGAGAAGGCGCGGGCGTACCGCTGTTGCATCGCCGCCAGCAGCAGCGTGCGGACGTCGCGGTACGCCTCCGAGGCCGGACCACGCGGGTGGTGCTGCATCTGCAACGCCCGCTCGGCATTGCTGGCCCCGCGGGCGAGCGTCGGCACCTCGCCGAGCACCGGCAGGCCGAGCAGGTCCTGCACGTCGTCGACCGTCCGCAGCTTCGGATCGAGCCACTCCCGCAGGAACGCCAAGCCGAAGCCCGCCATGAGGCCCAGGACCACGCCCATGCCGATGAGCTGCGTCGCCTTCGGCTCGACCTGCTCGCCCGGCCCGGGCGGGTTGATGACGATCGGTTCTGCCACGCCACCACGCTCGGCCACTTCGATCGCGGCGATGCGCGCAGCAAGGTTCTCCCGCTGGTCGAAGTTGAACGAGAGGTCGCGCTCGATGCGGGCAAGCTGCGCCGCCCGCGTGTTGTTCTCGAGCACGGCCTGACGGCGCTGTTCGAATTCTTCGCCCAAGGCCTGTGCCCGCGAAGCCGCTGCGTCCGTGCGGCGTTGCAGCAGCGACAGACGGTTGTTCAGGTCCTGCGTCTCCAGGTCGCCCAGCTCCTGCTGACGGTCGGCGATCATCTCGCGAAGCCGCAAGACGCGGGGCGAGTTCGGGCCGCTGACGTACTCGATGTCGCGGAGCTCCCGCTGCATGTTCGACAGCTCGCCCCGCATAATGCTCGAATCGCCGCCGTTCTCCAGAGGCGGGAGCAGGGCGTCGAGCGTCGCCGGGTTGTCCCGCTCGGCGGTGGCGGCGTCGAGAAGCAGCTGCAGGTCGCGCGCTTCGGTCTTGGCCGCGAGGTGGTCCATGCTCAGCTGCTGGGCCTCGATGCCTTCGAGGCTCATCGCCCGTCCGTTGAGATCGAGGCTGCCAAGGTCGCGTTTGTACTGCACCTGCAACGCGTGCAGGCGGTCGATTTCACGCTCCACCGTCGCCAGCTCCACCGCGAGGTCGCCGCCGCTGTCGACGGCCTTGGCGTCGAATCGCTGATCGAGGAAGTCCTGGTAGCCCGTCTGCACCGCGCGGACGATCTCGAGCGAATCCTCTTCCCGCGCCGCCGTCGCGGAGATCGTCAGGACGTCGGCGTCCTCGCCGGCCGAAACGCGGACGACCCGGTAGAGCTCGCCCAGGATGCTGTCAGCTTCGGCCAGGCTCGGCAGGCTGCTCACGTTCGGCTGCGATGCGGCGGCGGCCAAGACTTCCCGGCTCATCGCGATGCGGACCTGCGTCGCCAGGAAGTTGTTGCCGCCGAACTCGTTGAGGCCGGCATCGCCCAGGACCGATCCGGAGCCGGGCCGGACGAGCAGTTGTGCCGTGCTCTGGTAGACCGGCGGCGAGTTGCGGTAGACGCCGTAGCCCCCGGCGAGTCCGAGCACGAGGCAGGAGAGGATGATCCACCGCCGCCGCCAGAGGAGGGCGGCGATGTTGATTTGCGGCCCTTCATCGTCCTCGCCGCCGCCTGCTGTCGGATAACCTTGCGGTGTCCCGTAGGCGAGCGGCGCGAGCTCGTCATTTCTCGCGACTCGCGTCGGCATGCGACGTCCGACACGCACCGGAAGCGTAGCGGTTCCGCCAGCAGATTCGGAGGATTCGGAAGCAGCGGATGCGCTGCGTTCGTGCTGATCAGAGGACATATGGCAACCTTCTCTACACCCGTCGTCAGGAGCGACACCGTTGCCGCTCCACCGCCTCGGCCTGGACCGAGGGCGTCGACCCCGCCTCGACAGCTGTACGCACTACTGCCACCCACGGCGAGCCTCCGCCACCTTACAACGGGTTTCGATCAGATGCCATAGCTCTGCAACTTCTTGCGCACACGCCAGATCGACGAGTCGGAATATCTCGACGCGTGAGCCTGGGCAGTTCAGGCGTCGACTGCGGACCAGCCTGTCGACGTCTTTTGCCAAGCGTGCCGTTCCTGTGGCTGCGGCTTGAGCTTCAGCACCTCGACCTCGTCCGGATTCAGCACGAGGATCTCGAACGTCGACGGCATCGGCGTGTCGGCCGAGACCGCCTTGGGCTCGCTCTCGGCCAGCTGCCAGCCGTTGCCGTAGCCGGCGAAGATCGCCCGGCTTTCGTCGCTGATCTTCGTCCACCAGCTCTGTCGCATGTGGTCGTCCATCTCCGCTCCGACAATGACGCCCGTGCCACGAAGCCGGTACTGCGTCCGCTGCGACTCGATCCAGAAGACGACTTCGGCCTCGGGCCGCTCGCGGATGTGGTCGTCCTTGCGTGTCCGGCGGTCGCTGACGAAGACGAGCTGGCCGTCCTCGGTCAGCTCCCGACAGTACATGTACCGGGCCGTCGGCTTCTGGCCGCCGTCGATCGTCGCCAGGACGCAGAGGTAGGGCGACTCGCCCTCGCCGCGAAGGTCGGCGTCCAGTGCGTTCACCCAGTCGAAGTCGCTTTGCATGGCCGAGTCTTAGGAGCGGAACGTCGCGGGACAAGCGTTGCTGCTGCTGCAAAGGTCTGCCGCAGGGCGAGGTGTCGCACCGGCGGCTTCGGCGAATCGCGGTGCGGTCGGTAGCGTGCGGTCGTGAACGCAGGTGCTGCCGTTGCGACGAAGAACCGCTGGCTCATCGCGTTGAGCGCCGTCGGCATCCACATCTGCATCGGCAGCGTCTACGCCTACAGCGTCATGACTGCCCCCGTCGGCGAGGTGCTGGGGGCGACGGCGGACGAAGTGAAGGTCAGCTTCAGCATCGCCATCGCCTTCCTCGGCCTTTCGGCGGCGTTTCTCGGGCACTTCGTCGAGAAGTTCGGCCCGCGCGTCTCCGGCGTGCTCGCCGCCGCCTGCTTCGGCCTCGGCTTGATCGGAGCCGGCGTCGCGGTGCAGATCGGCTCGCTCGGCCTCTTCTACCTTACCTACGGCGTCCTCGGCGGCATCGGACTCGGCGTCGGCTACATCACGCCCGTCTCCACGCTCGTCAAGTGGTTCCCGGACAAACGCGGCCTTGCGACGGGCCTGGCGATCATGGGCTTCGGCTTCGCCTCGATGCTCGCAGCGCCCGTGATGGCGAGGCTCTTCCTCGCTGCGGGATCGACCGAGGGCGATCCCCTCTATACCTCCTGGAGCGTTTCCTGGACCTTCTACCTGCTCGGCGGCGTCTACGCGGTCGTGATGTTCCTGTCGGCCCAGTACCTCGCTCCGCCGCCGAAGGACTACACGCCGGCAGGTCACGACGCAGCGGCCGCGCAGGCGTCGGGCCGGCAGACGCGGGACCTGGCGCAGCTCACCGCGAATCAGGCCGTCGGCACGCGGCGGTTCTGGTACATGTGGACGATGCTGTTCGTCAACGTCACCTGCGGCATCGCCATCATCAGCGTCGCCTCGCCGATGCTCGAGACGATGCTCAGCTTCACTGCCGTCGAAGCCGGCTTCGTCGTCGGGCTGCTGGGCGTCTTCAACGGGCTCGGCCGGATCGGCTGGGCGTCGGCGAGCGACTACCTCGGGCGGCCGCTGACGTTCAGTCTGTTCTTCGTCCTGCAGATCGTCGCCTTTGTCGGGCTGGCGAACGTGGCCAACGCGATCGTCTTCCAGGCGTTGCTCTTCCTCATCCTGACCTGCTACGGCGGCGGCTTCGCGACGGTGCCGGCCTTCCTGGGCGACCTGTTCGGGACGAAGCAGCTCGGGGCGATCCACGGCTACACCCTCACGGCTTGGGCCGCCGCCGGCATTGCGGGGCCGAGCGTGATCATCCCGGCCGTCAAAGCGATGGCCGGAGCGGGCGAACCACGGGACTACTACGCGAGCGTCCTCTACATCCTCGCCGGCCTGTTCGTCTTCGCGTTCGTCGTTTCGCTACTGATGATGCTCGACATCCGGGCCAAGCGGCGGGCGGCCGACGTCGTGTAGTTCTTCACCACAATTGTTGCAACAACGACCCTGGCAACTGCGGCAGGAACGCACACCCGCGTCGCCTTGTCGCGTCAAATGCAGGAGCCACATCTTCTCGCGTTCTACTACTATGTCGATCAGCAGGCGGCGGCTGTCGATGCCCGTCGCTGTTTCGCTGAATCTCCTGCCCGGTCGAAGATGGACAACAACCGCACCACCGTCAAGCACGCCGTAATCGACGCCGCCGATTCGCAGGCGTGGCGAGGCTTCGCCACCGGCGACTGGCAAGAGGCGATCGACGTCCGCGGCTTCGTCCAGCAGAATTTCACGCCCTACGACGGCGACGACGGCTTCCTTGAAAGGCCGACGGAGCGGACGACGCAGCTGTGGAACCAGCTCAGCGAACTGATGAAGCTTGAGCGGGAAAAGGGCGTGCTCGACGTGAGCCAGATCCCGTCGAGCATCACTGCCCACGAGCCGGGCTACATCGACAAGACCCACGAGATCATCGTCGGCCTGCAGACCGAAGCACCGCTTAAGCGGGCCATCTTCCCCAACGGCGGCTATCGCATGGTCGAGGGCGGGCTCAAGGCTTATGGTTTTGAGCCGGAGGCGAAGAACCACGAGATCTTTACCAAGTATCGCAAGACGCACAACGACGGCGTCTTTGATGTCTACACGCCGGAAATCCGCAAGGCACGCTCCAGCCACATCGTGACGGGCCTGCCGGAC